>JBBRSH010000185.1:0-5916 GCA_038245555.1 Pyrinomonadales bacterium
GCCATGAGCGAGATTCAATAGTGGCTCTTGGCGGGCGGCTGCGAGACGCTGGAATTGAGGTTCCATGCGTTAGTATCGGCTCGACACCGACGATCAATCACATAGATCACCTTCGAGGCATCGATGAAGTGAGGCCGGGAAATTACATTTTCTTCGACGCCTTTCAGGCGACGCTCGGGAGCTGTGGTTTTGACGACTGCGCTTTGACAGTCCTCGCGGCGGTTACCCATCGTGACCGTTCTCGGAGAAAGGTCGTGGTGGACGCGGGAGCCATCGCCTTATCGAAAGATCGCGGGCCGGTCGAATTCGATGAGGAGTGCGGTTACGGCCGCGTTCTAAACCTGGACGGAACCGAACTTGGACTCCGAATCGATTCGCTGTCACAGGAACACGGAACCTTCACGGTTGAAAACGAGGAAGCCTTTGATCGTCTGAAAGTCGGGTCGAGAGTGCGGATTTTGGCTAACCACTCATGCCTCGCAGCCGCCCAACATTCTCATTACAACATTCTGAAAAACGGAATTATTACGGACCGATGGGAGAACCACCGCGGTTGGTGATAGCAACTATTATGAAAGCAAAATTTCTTATTATTTCCATCGTGTTTTTGAGCATATTTGTGAACCCATTGGGCAGATTGCATGCTCAAGCCTCTCAAAAGCCTGAAGAGGGCCTTAAGCAGTTCGACAAGTTCTACCTTGACGGGTTGAAAAAATATGGCGTTGTGGGCGGTAGTTTCATGATGGTTCACGATAACAAGGTGGTGGACAAGCAGTTTTATGGTACGGCTCATATAGCGAACAAATATTCCGTTGATGAAGAAACGATCTATCACTGGGCGTCTATATCAAAGACGTTGACGGCTATCGCCATCATGCAGTTGTGCGACCGTGGGCGGATCAGTCTCGACGACCCGATCATAAAGTACGTTCCCGAGATCAAATCGGTGCATGATCCCTATGGCGACACAAGCGAGATAACGGTCCGCCATTTGATCTCGCATTTGGCTGGATTTAGGGGCGCCACATTTCCGTGGGGCGGTGACAAGGATTGGTATCCCGCCGAACCAACGAAATGGTCAACGCTGGTCGGGATGATGCCGTACACCGAGGTCGAGTTCAAGCCCGGCAGCCAGTACAGTTATTCCAACTTCGGTATTGTGCTTCTTGGGCAAGTTATCGAGCGGGTCACCGGCGACGATTTCGAGGTCTACATGGACAAAAATGTATTGAAACCGCTCGAGATGTACCACAGCTTCTATGACACAACACCGTATCACCTGCTAAGGCACCGTTCCCACAGCTACCGGATCTCAAAAGAAGGCAAAATGACCGAGGGTCGTTTTGACATGGATACGGGAATTACTGTTTCAAACGGAGGGCTTAACGCTCCTCTGCCCGACATGGTCAAATATCTCAACTTCCTGATCGGCGACCCTAAAAAGCAGTCCGAATACGACGTGATCCTGAAACGGTCCAGTTTGGAAGAGATGTTTGTACCGGTGATGGATGTTCTCGACGAGCCGAAAGACGGTCAAAATCGCAAGGATTTTATTGGAAAATCGTTTTTCATCGAAGATAATTTCGGCCAGCGGTTTGTCGCCCATAGCGGTCATCAGAACAATTTCGCGACCCATATGTTTTACAACCCGGCCAGCAGGACTGCGTACGTGATCGCCTACAACACCTATGTCGCCGGTATGCCCGACGACCCAAAGGCGACAACAGACCGTCTCGATAAGGAGATCAAAGAGTATCTGTTTCAAAACGTATTTCCATTGTTCAAAAAATAAAAAGTCCCATGATGTCTGTCCAATCACAAACCCCAATGTCCGAGCTTCGCAACTTTCCGCGAATCGAGTGTGGAATATACCCGACTCCGCTCGAGGAAATGGTGAGGCTGCGAGCTGTTCTTGGCCCGGCCTGTCCACGGCTATTCATCAAACGTGATGACCTGACCGGAACCGGCTTTGGCAGCAACAAGTTGCGAAAACTGGACTACGCGATAGCTCGGGAGATCGAGCGGGGGACAACCACAATCGTTACGATCGCCGGCGAAAAGTCCAATCACGCCCGCGTAACCGCAGCGGTTTGTGCGAAATTTGGTTTGAAATGTGTCTTGGTACTAAATCGGTCTGATTCGAGCGAGGTACCGCCGGGATTTCAATTTGCGACGAGGTTCATCTACGAACTTCTTGGAGCAGAGATAATTTGGGTCGATTCCCGGGAAGAACGCGAGCCAACTGCCATTGGGGTTCTCGATGCTCTGCAAGCTCGGGGCGAACGAGCGGCTTACATACCTCTCGGAGTTTCGGTGCCTCTGGGCGGATTGGGTTTCGTTCGGGCGATCGAGGAGGTCTACTCTCAATTTGCCGAGCTCGCGGTCGAACCCGATCATATATTTCACGCCGGGACATCCGGCGGTACGCAGGCCGGGATAATCGCCGGATGCCGGATCTTAGAAAAGGATCCCACTATCACTGCCGTAAGCCCGGACGACCCTGCCGACGAGATAGCGGAACGCGTCGCTTCGATCACCAACGGGATATTTGAACTGATCGGGTCGTCTAGTAAAACCATACTGAAATCTGAGGTGAACGTTTTGGACGGTTACATTGGTGCCGGGTACGGTATCGAGACGGACGAATCCCGAGACTCCTTGAGACTCGTAGCACGTACTGAGGCGATCGTACTCGACCCGGTCTATACTGCCAAAACCATGGCCGCCCTCTTCGATTGGATCAAAAACGGGAGACTGACCGCCGACCAAAACGTTCTCTTTTGGCATACCGGGGGGCAGTTGGCAATGTTTTATGCAAGATCAAATGTCTGACGGCTCACCACAATTAATTCGTGGCCTAACACTGACGGATGCTACATCGCTGGTGATCGGCACGATCATCGGAACAGGCATCTTCTTGAAGACGACCGTCATGACGCAGCAGGTAGGGTCGCCGTCGATGGTACTTCTCGTGTGGGTTGCCGCCGGATTGTTGTCGTTGGCTGGGGCATTGACGTACGCCGAACTGGGCGGGCTGCTGCCAAAGGCAGGCGGCGAATACGTCTATTTACGGGCAGCTTATGGCGATGCTCCGGCCTTTCTTTATGGTTGGATGCGGTTTGTAGTTGGCTCGACCGGCTCGATCGCCGGCCTCGCCGCCGGCTTTGCGATTTTTTTTACGGCTTTGTTTGGGATCGGCGAACCATGGGCAAATTACACCTTTAATATTTTTGGTAAGGAGATGTCCTGGCAGTTTGGCTGGTCGCAGATCATAGCCGTTTTGACCATCGCCGTATTTTCGGCTGTCAACTGCCGCGGCGTTGTGTTTGGCGGACGGCTTCAAACCATTCTGACATTCGGAAAGGTTGTCGGGATATTTAGTATTGTTGCCGGCGTTTTTCTGTTTACAAAGGGCGTCCCGTGGGAGAACCTTTCGACAGAGCTTAGGACGCACAACCTGACGGCGATCCAGGCGTTCGGCGCGGCGATGCTTGCCGCACTATGGGCGTATGACGGTTGGAACAACATGCCAATGGCGGCGGGCGAGATCAAGGACCCGAGCCGTAATGTACCGCGGGCGCTGATCATCGGGATGTTCGTTGTCCTGACCGTTTACCTTTTGACCAATCTGGCATATTTTCACGCCTTGCCGGTGACCGAGATCGCGTCGGCTGATTCGGCAAATCCTGTCGCAACCCGTGCCGTCGCGACCTTCCTTGGATCTACGGGTTCGGTTTTTGTCGCGCTCGCGATCATGCTATCAATAGTTGGTTCATTGAACGGTTCGATCCTTACTGGAGCCCGTGTACCTTACGCGATGGCGACGGACGGCCTATTTCCTGAATCGATCGCTAAACTAAGCAAAGGATCACACGTTCCCGTCCGTTCGATCGTCGTTCAGGCGGTTTGGGCAGCGGTATTGGCCCTGCTTGGAACATTTGATCAGATAACCGACTATGCCGTTTTTTCGATGTGGATCTTTTACATTCTGACCACATCAGCGGTATTTGTACTTCGCCGAAAGATGCCCGACGCGAAAAGGCCGTACAAGACTCTCGGGTATCCGATCACGCCGATCGTATTTCTGCTAGTCGGCCTCTGGTTGTTGATAAATACTTTGCAAACGAGCCCGGTCGAAGCCGGAATGGGCGTGCTTTTCATCTCGTTTGGCATACCTGTATATTTCTATTACCGAGCGAAAATGGCGAACAAAGTAGATGAGTCAATTTAAAGATTGGTCAAAAATTCAAACGTCCTGGCAACCGCCCGAATCCTGGCTTAAGTTCACAACAATCGACGCACATACGGGCGGTGAGCCTTTCCGCGTAATCTTAAGCGGATTTCCCGAACTCGTTGGCGACACGATACTGGAGCGCCGCCGGTACGCCAAAGAAAATCACGATGAATTGCGAAAGGCGTTAATGTTTGAACCCCGTGGACACGCGGACATGTATGGATGCATTCTGACACCACCTGTGACTTTGGGTGCTGATGTTGGAGTACTGTTTACGCACAACGAAGGGTATAGCACCATGTGCGGACACGGGATAATCGGTCTAACTAAAGTGCTTCTGGATACTGGAATACTGGCAATAGAAGAGCCCGAAACCACAATCCGAATCGACACCCCTGCCGGTGCCGTAACGGCCCATGCCAGGATCAATAGCGGAATTGTCGAGAGTGTCTATTTTCATAATGTCCCGTCCTTCGTCCTGGCTTTGGATGAATCTATCGAGGTTCCCGGACTTGGAAAGGTCAAATACGACTTAGCGTACGGCGGAGCCTTCTATGCCTACGTGAGAGCGGCCGACTTGGGTCTGACCTGTACGCCGAAGGATTTTCGCGGACTGATCGACAAAGGTATGGCGATCAAGCGGGCGATAATGGCGAGCCGCGAGATTCCGCATCCATTTGAATCGGACCTCCGTTTTCTCTACGGAGTGATATTTATCAGCGAACCTCAGTCTCAAGAGGCGCACAGCCGAAACGTTTGCATATTCGCCGACGGCGAAGTCGATCGGTCGCCAACCGGAACGGGCGTGAGTGCGCGTCTCGCAATCCATCACGCCAGAGGAGAAATAGGTCTCGGACAGCCCATTATCATCGAGAGTATCGTAGGCAGCCGGTTCACCGGTAGAGTCTTCGCTGAGACATTTTTTGGTGGGCACAAGGCAATCGTGCCCGAAGTGGAAGGAACGGCATTCATTACTGGTCGCCATGAATTCTTCATCGACCCGGCAGACGAATTTCCGAAAGGATTTATTCTGCGATAAACATTTGATCACGACGAAAATACCAACAAAGTTTAATGAAACAAATAATGAGAATTATGCCCAGGAAGCTCTTTAAGAGAATTGTTTTAATGTTCGCCGTTGCGTTCCTTCTCACGATCTACGCTCCGGGACAGGATTTTAGCCTTGAGCAGATCAAAGGATATCCATTTCCGACCGAGTTGACCTCGTCTGCCAACACGCCGCGGATCGCCTGGGTGTTCAATGAACGCGGCGTGCGCAACGTCTGGGTGGCTGAGGCACCGCAATACACGCCGAGAAAATTAACAAACTACATGGCTGACGATGGTCAGGAGTTGGTCGGCCTGAATATCTCGCCCGATGGCAAAACGGTCGTTTTTGTCCGAGGTGGCGAGGCCGATGGCAATTGGCCTGATGTTCCGCCGAATCCGGCTTCTAGTCCGATAACGCAGAAAATGCAGATGATGAGTATTCCTTTTGCAGGTGGCGAGCCGAAGGTCCTAGCGGATGCTGACGGGCCGGTGATCTCACCCAGATCGGATCTTGTCGCCTATGAGAAAGAAGGCGGAGTCTATACGGTTCCGATCGATGGCTCAGCTGCTGCAAAGAAGATGTTCTCCTCGCGGGGCACAAACAGTTCACCCGAATGGTCGCCGGATGGAAC
>JBBRSH010000186.1:0-5892 GCA_038245555.1 Pyrinomonadales bacterium
CTGGGCCGCAGCGGATTCGTTACCGCTCTTAATCATCGCCTGCCAGCCATAGCCGCCGACGGCGATAAGCAGTCCGATGATCGCAATAACGATCATCAGCTCGATCAGGTTAAATCCACGTTGGTCACGCAGTTGGGTTCGCACATTCGTCATAATGAAACTCCATCTTTACCCGGTCGTTCACGCATCCAACGCCCGTTTGTTTCAAAAGTTTAGATGGTTTTGCGGTTAAATTCAATCGATTGCTGCGAATGGATGGATTATAAGGGTCATCAATCAGAAAATCGCTTCACCATGGACGTATAGATCATAACGCAACTTTTTGATGCGGCGGCAGTGCCTTATCGGTTAGAATGTTGAAGGCGATACTTTGTCGAACTCCTATGAGAGATTGGATAGTCAGCGAGAGCAAACCGGCAGTCGAGGCCTCGATAACCTCAATACGGACTTTTGACCCAGCCGGAAAGATCGCTGATCTTCAGGCGGCGATCGAAAGCGTTATCCGCGGAAAGTCGGAAACGGTCAAGTTTGCGCTCGTCGCCCTGCTTGCCCGCGGTCATTTACTTGTCGAGGACGTTCCGGGTATTGGCAAGACGACACTTGCAAATGCGATGGCGCGTGCACTCGAATTATCGTTTCAACGGATCCAGTTCACTTCGGACCTGCTGCCGTCCGATGTCATCGGCCTATCCGTTTACAATCAGAAGAATGGCGATTTTGAGTGGAAGGCCGGCCCGATATTCTCAAATATCGTGCTCGCTGACGAGATAAACCGGGCAACTCCGAAAACCCAGTCCGCCCTGCTCGAAGCAATGGCCGAGGAACAGGTTACGGTCGAGGGCGTCTCCCGCCGGCTGCCGCCGCCTTTCATTGTCATAGCGACCCAGAACCCCTCGGAGCATCATGGAACATATCCCTTGCCGGAATCGCAGCTCGACCGTTTTATGCTGCGTCTTCACATGGGCTATCCGACGCTGGAAGACGAAAGAAAGATCCTCCGTGACAGGGAAAGTGTAAATCCCCTTGATCGCATTCGAAAAGTAATGACGCACACTGACGTCATCGCTCTCCAAAATATGGCCGCGGATGTGCGGTTTGACGACGCTCTGCTCGATTATCTGCTCCAGATCGTCGATGCCACGCGAAGATCGGAGTCGCTTGAACTTGGTATAAGTCCCCGCGGCACGCTTGCCCTGTTCCGCTCGGCCCAGGCCCTCGCTTTTATAGAGGGACGCGATTATTGTATCGTCGACGACGTCAAACGTCTCGTGATTCCCTGCTTCGCCCATCGGATTATCGTAAATTCACGCGTCGGTGCCCTCCGCCAACGCACCCGCGAAGCCGAGCAGGTTTTGCAGGAGATACTGGTCAACTTAAGCGTTCCGATCTGAGATCTGGAGGGACTTTTCGGATCTCGATGAATCTCAAACTCCTCAGTCACCTTTTCAGCCTTCGCGACCTGCGTAACGCAGTAGTTGCTGCGTTCGTAATAATTGGCGGGATTGGGCTTTCGCTGGTTACGATCTATGCTCGTCACATCGGAAATGCAATGCTTTCCGGCATAGCGGCCGGGACTTCGCTTGTCTTCGTCCTTTTGATCCTGATATTTGTTGTCCCGCCGCTTGCGAGGAACGCGAGCCGCGAGGCGTCGCAGATGAATCTGCCGTTCGAATTTACGACCGGCGGAGCCATAATTCTGATCTTGATGATAGTTGTTGGTTTTTCGGCGTGGAACACCGGCAACAACCTCCTTTTTCTAGTGCTCTCGTTTCTGGTTGCGACGATGATCGTGGGATTTTTCGCGGGCCGTATCAGTTTGAAAAAGCTGGATGTTAAGATGCGATTTCCGGAAACGATCTTTGCTGGTGAAGCAACGCCGATCCTGCTAAGTGTTTCAAACCGAAAGCGCCTGTTCCCGGGCTTTTCTGTTGTTGTCGAGGTACGCGGTTCAGAACGCGAACGATCGATCGCCGCCGCCGACCTCAAGGCCATCCTGCCCGAGTTTCTGGCAAAACGCTTGAGCCGTCCGCCCACTATCCGCAAAACCCTTGATCACCTCGTTTTCGTGCCCCGGAACCAAACGGTCGAGAGCAAAACTGAGCACGTCTTTCCAAATCGCGGCCGGTTTCTAATAAAGGACTTTGAGCTATCGACACGCTTCCCGTTTGGTTTCTTTCGCCACCGCCGACGTTTGGCGGCCCGCGAGACGGAATTGATCGTATTTCCCGACCCGCTCCCTTTCGAAGATCTGGCCGACGAAACGCCGCTCGATGTTGGAAAACTCGTAGCGAATAAACGCGGACTTGGCCAGGACCTGCTTGCCCTCCGCGACTATCAGCCAAATGACGACCTTCGTAGTATCGACTGGAAAGCGACCGCCCGGTCGCAGAGCCTGATCGTTCGCGAATTTGCCGCCGAGGACGATCAGCGCATAACCGTCATTTTGGACCCACGAATGCCAAACGATGGTAGCCAAAGCGTCACTCTGCGTGAAAAGATCGCTGCCGAACAGACGGGCAAAACCGTCGTCGAATCTGAACGATTTGAGCGGGGAGTCAACCTCACCGCCTCAATTCTCAACCATTTTGCCGAACAGAGTGCTGAAGTGCGACTGGTGATCCAGGACACTGATACCGGCTTTGGCAACGCGCGGTCCCATTTTTACGAGATCCTAAAACAACTGGCAATAATTGAACCCCGTTTTGACCAGATCGAAGCCCCAGCCGAACCTGATCCTCATTTTCAACGTATTTCCAACGAAGAGGACGACAGCCACCGTTATTTTGTCACGGCAAACGACATTAACGGTGTGCCGTTCGAACTGGTTCAAAGATTGAAAATTATTGGGTTTTAACGTTATATTCTTGTCACAGATCAGCGATGGGCGGTGTATCTAATTCGAAGAGCATTTTTCGATGCTGAAAATGATCGAGAGAACTGAAATATTTGTGGACATAATGTCCGAAACAGCGACGGCGGCAGCGAAGGATAGGATCGAGTTTGAGGAGGCTTTTGCGCTTCATCACCGGACCGTCTTTCGGGCAGCTAGGTCAGTGGTGCGTGACGAAGGCATTGCTGAGGACGTTACTCAAGAGACCTTTATCCGGCTGTACAAGCACCTCGACTCGATCGTCGACGGCGAAATGCTTAGGCCGTGGCTGATCCGCGTAGCGATAAATGTTGCCCGAAACACCATTCGCGGCCAAATGAGAGCAAACACGCGGGACGAGAATTACGTCAAAGAAACAGGTACGTTCGAGGCAGCATCGGTAGAAACGGATTTTGAAGAGCAGGCAGGCGTGAGCGAGATAGTAAGGGCGTTGAACAAGATCAAGGAACCGCTCCGCAGTTGCTTGCTGCTCAAGCAGCAAGGGCTCTCTTACAGAGAGATCGCGTCGAGCTTAGAGTTGAACGAAACGAGTATCGGCACCTATGTCGCTCGTGCGAGACAAGAATTTGCCCGGTTTTACGGTAAGATCGGGAGGGAAACGTTATGAGAGAAGATTGTTTAGAAATTGGGAGCGTACAGGCCTTTATGGATGGCGAACTTGCCCATGAGGAGTCGGCTCGGGTCTCCGGCCACATCGCGGCCTGCGATACATGTGCGCTGATGCTTTCGGTCGCCGAGGATGAATCGGCTATTGTTTTCCCGGCTCTCGAACGTGAATTCAACTCACTCGTCCCAACACAGCGTCTTTGGAATAAGATCAACGATTCGATCTCGATCGAGCGCAAAAATATGCCTTTTTGGCATCGTGCGTGGGCTTTTGTTAGCGGAGGCCTGCTGACGCCTTCGATGGCCGCTGCGGCGAGTTTGATCATTGTGGTCGGAGTTGTTGGCCTTGCTCTGCTCAATCGCAGCCTGACCGTTAATAATAGCCCTGTTGCCAGAACTAGCACGTCTTCCCCCAGCCCTTCGGCTGTCGCCAATCCGGCAGCGTCGGTCCCAGTTCCGTCGACAATTGAACCTGATGTTGTTAGTTCGCCTTCGATCGCTGAGCGGGCAGACTATCGGCCCTCGGTTAGACGCGATTATGTGGTACCGGCCAAAGCGTCCGCGGATCGTGGAAACTCCGACGGCTATATGCCCGGCGAGGAAAGCTATGTCAGGACAATAGCAAGTCTTTCGCGTTCGGTCGCCGACCAGAAAAACGATACTATTAAGGGTTCCGAACGAATGTCGTTCGAACGCGACCTTGCGGTCGTTAATGACGCTATCGTCCAGATGCGTTCGGAGGTCAAAAAGAATCCCAGGAATGAATCGGCCAAACAAGTCCTTTATTCGTCTTATCAGAATAAGATCGATCTGCTTAACTCAGTCGCCCAGAAAGAGGAGTTAGTCACGAGTCTAAAGTAGACTCACTACAAAATGTTTTCACCCGAAAGAAAAACACTGATCGTATTTGCCGCTCTGGCGATAACGATAGCGGCTTCGAACGCCCTTCTGGCCCAACCGGGACCAAAGAACCTGCCGTCGACGAAGCCGGTCGTGGCCAGTGTTCCCGCACCGCCATCCCGCGCGTGGGAAAAGCATCAGCGGAATGACGGCGAGACCACCGAACGCTCGATCAAAGCTGACCCGAAGATCAATATTTCTCTGTGTGTCAGCGAGGGGAGCTTGAAAGTAAACGGTTGGAACCGGAATGAGGTTCGGGTTCTTGTTTCCAATGGCAATAATTTTGGTATCAGGGTTCAGGTAAAGGATCCAAAGTCGGGCGATCCCGCCCTTATCAAGGTCATATCCGCAACCGACGACAAGGACAAGAATAAGTCGGGCCCCTCAAACATCTGTCTTAACGGTGACGAGATCGAGATCGATGCACCTCACGGAGCGGTTCTCTATCTGAAAGGCCAGGAAATAGCGACGACTGTCGAAGGTATACGGCGTGTCGACATAAAGATTGCCGGCGGGGATATCTCTGTTTCTAACATTGCCGAGGCCGTCAGCGCTACAACCTTAAACGGGGACCTGACCGTGGAACAGTCGTACGGAGCTATGATGCTGGAAACCACACGGGGTAATATTCTTGTTTTCGACGCTGGCCCAAGCGAGATCGGTGACATTTTTAAGGCAAAGTCAAACAGCGGAGCGATCTCAATTCAGAAGTTAGCGTACCGTTCGGTTGAGATCAAGTCGCTCTCCGGGACCGTTTTATACAGCGGCGAGATTCAAAACGGCGGCTGGTATTCGTTTGAAAATACTATCGGGTCTATAAGATTAATAATACCGTCTACCACTTCCTGTGACCTCGTCGCGTCATATGGCGGGGCCTTCACGTCTGATCTCCCTTTCACCGTCACAACTGAAGAGATACGCGGGCCGGGCCAGATCAAGAGTATGACTGCAAACGTAGGGACGAAGAAAACGGCAACCTTGAAGATCACTACGTACAAAGGTTCGATCTCGATCAAGAAACAGCCTTGATCGAACGATCTAGAAATTGGACAGTTCCCGCCCCGTTCGGTCACGGAATCGTTCAGCCATCGACGGCATGCCCTCACCCGAGTCGTCATGCATTACGCGCTCGATCCGCCACATCGGGAAGAAATAATCGCTCATCTCCAGGTAAGGTTCTCCGACCGCGATCGCCCGGATCCACTCGTCAAAAAAGCCAAGTTCGATCCCGCGAACATAGACACCAGAGACACCGACCTCCTGAATGATCCCGATCAGCTTTTCACGCGGGCTGTGCAGCACCACGATGACGACGTCCCCGTCCTGTATCTTCATAAGCCTCCACTAGGAAAAATAACAAATATCACGAACAGCTCTGATTTGCTATCGGAGCCCCGGCGAATCTTTTTCTTTGCATCAAATTCATTTAGAATCAAGATGTAACAAAAAAGCGGCCTCCTATGCACATCTCAAAGATCGAGCTTGAGAATATCAAA
>JBBRSH010000187.1:0-5820 GCA_038245555.1 Pyrinomonadales bacterium
AAGAAGGAAAGAAGCGGTCTGGCCTACTTTCTTGCAGTCAGCTATAGAATCAGAGAATCGCCTACCAAATCGCTTAGTTGGAGAAACAAAGTGCCTCGCTTGAATCCGTACCTTTCGTCCTCCGCTGTCGCCCTTTTCCATTTGACCTCTATGAGGTCATCAAGCCCGAGTTCCCGATACTCCGGAAGGAGCATTGGCAGAGTCCGTTCGACAACGCGCCATTTTCCATTGTCGGAGGGTTCTATGAATAAGTGCGTCACCCATTCAAACTCCGGGGAGGCAGCAGTGACCGCAATATATCCTCTCCTCTTTTGACGCCAATGCGTCCAGACAAAGGCACGAGCGCTTACCAGTGATCTTTCGCATCCGGCCGCATCGGAGTCCTTTTGCTCGCGGCCGCATCCGTTCATTCCCCCGTTGTCATAGAACGACATGTCGCGGCCGCCAAAAACAACCTCGTGTACGCAGGATGTGCGTTCACTTTCGTCTTGTACGTCGCAATAATATTTGTATTCAGGCCGCGATGGATCAACCGGAACCGTTACAATAAAGACCCCGCTCGAATCGGATTCAGGTAGATAGAAGAAAACTTCGTCCGGATTGAGAGAGCCTTTCCAGCAGTAAACGGCACTAAGCCCAAGGGCAAATGCCATCAGCACGATCCGGAACTTCAAATAAATTCGCTTCATACCGTTAGCGAGTTGTCTCAAACATGAACATCGTTAACTCATTTTCTGCCCAAAAGAAACCTTGGTCAAGGTTTTTCTGTGCGTAGCAAGGACGTTCCCTAGCCGGGACCGCAGGCGCCCTCGCCTGCAACGCCGGTTCCTCCGGCGTGACGACTATTGGTCACAGACAAGTTGATTATTCGCAATGTTCGTCAGCGTCCTATCGGACGCTTGCAGGCGAGGGAGCCTGCGTTCCCAGCACATGTTGCGTCAATAATATTATGTACGATCTATGACGATTCGGTGTAAAATGGAGATTGATGGTGCCGTTGGCCGTTTATGCAAAAAGCCGTCGGTGGAAGATCTTTGACAACTGTAAACCTATATCAGGACTTGCACCTCTAAAGTGTCAACTTTTTTCAGGACGACACAACGACACAAATTCCGAAAAATGCGTGGGACAGCTGGGACACTTTGGACAGAAGCGTCAAACCCTGTATTTGCAACAGATACACTGTCCCAGGGATTGTCCCAAACTGTCCCAACGTCGGGACACATCGTAATTCTGCGTATTTATGCGTATTTTTGATGGCGGATCGACGACATATTGGACGAGAAATTGAGCTGCGGAGAAAAAAGAAGGTTCGACCTCCACAAGCGGCATCCTTCTCCCGACTGTCTTTTGCGCTGTCGATTTTGTTAAAGTTTGGTTGATGCCTTTAGAAACGGATTTCGTTGTTATCGGAAGCGGCGTCGCGGGACTGAGGGCCGCGATCGAGCTTGCGGGGAGCGGTGCGAACGTTACTGTTCTCACTAAAGACAAAGCGAGCGAGTCCAACACGGAGTATGCTCAGGGCGGCGTGGCCGTTGTGCTGTCGGACGACGATAACGCGGAGCTTCACGAAGGCGACACCTTGGTTGCGGGTGCGGGGCTTTGCGATGAGCAGGCGGTCGAGACGCTTGTCACCGAGGGCACGAAGTATATAAAGCAGCTTATCGACTGGGGCACCAAATTTGATAAAGAAGGCGGCAATTTGGTTTTCACGCAGGAGGCGGCCCATTCGCGACGGCGAATATTGCACGCCAACGGCGACTCGACCGGAGCTGAACTCGTACGGTCGCTGATCGCAAAGGCGAAGACCGAGAAAACGATCAACCTGACGCCATTTGCCAATACCGAAAGTCTGATCGTAAACGACGGCCGGTGCGTAGGGGTTCGATTTCTCGATCCGATATTGAAAGCTCCTCGAGAGATCGTCGCAAAGGCGGTTGTGATCTGCACTGGAGGTGCCGGCCAGTTGTACCTTCACACGACCAACCCGCCAGTCGCGACCGGCGATGGAATGGCGATGGCATATTTTGCGGGAGCCGAAATGGCCGACATGGAGTTTGTCCAGTTTCACCCAACCGCACTGAGCCTGAAAAATGCACCTCGCTTTCTGCTGTCTGAGGCGATGCGGGGCGAGGGCGGTATTTTGCGAAACAAGTTCGGCGAACGATTTATGCCGAACTATGACGATAGAAACGAACTTGCACCGCGCGACATCGTTGCCCGCTCGATCGTCGCCGAAATGCGTCGGACCGGCACGCGAAACGTTTTTCTCGACATGACGGCACTCGACGCCGATTTTCTTGAGCACCGTTTCCCGACTATATATGAGACGTGCAAATCATACGGGCTCAATATCGCGACGGACCCGCTGCCTGTTTCGCCCGCTTCGCACTATTGTATGGGCGGCATCCGCACCGACCTGTGGGGCCGCAGTACTCTTCCCGGCCTCTACGCTGCCGGCGAGGTTACCTGCACGGGTGTCCACGGAGCAAACCGGCTGGCGTCCAATTCGCTGCTCGAGGGCCTTGTTTTTGGAGCACGTTCGGGCGAGGCGGCGATCCTTGATAGTTCCGGGGCCGGTGTTCACCGCCCCAAGTCAGGAACGGGGACAACGGAGCACGTTGAACACGGAACAATGATGTCCACCGCCGTTAAAAAGCGAATAAAACGCGTAATGTGGGAGCGTGTCGGCATCCTTCGCGAACGCGACTCACTGCGTCGAGCCCTCAAGGAATTTGATCAGATCGAGTCGGCGAACCTCAGCACGTCGTCGAGGAACTTTGTCACACTCGCACGGCTCGTCGCAACGGCTGCTCTTTGGCGAGAGGAATCCCGCGGAGGCCACTTTCGCACGGATTTCCCCGAGCAGCATGACGAATGGCGGGTTCATTCGATCCAGCGTTTGGGCAGTGAAATATCATCCGCGGCGCACATCAGTTTTGTTCTCAAAAGTGTTGTATAATTAGCGTTCTCAAACGAACCTGATCAACAATAACCTGTTACCGTCACGTCTAATATATGGAAGGCACGGCTACAACTCTAAATCTAGCGTCAATGATCTCGCATCATGCTCGGCTCACCCCGCAAAGGGAGGCGATCGTCTGGAACGATATCCGCCTCACGTACGGAGAACTCGATGCGATGTCTAACCGTGTCGGCCATGCATTGGTGGAAATGGGAATTGGCCACGGCGACAAGGTCGCTCTGAACTGTACGAATGTACCTTATTTTCCGATCGTCTATTACGGGATCTTGAAAGCCGGGGCCGCCGTCGTACCGATCTGCGTATTATTTAAGCCGGGCGAGATCGAATATCACCTTCGCGATTCGGACGCTAAGGCGATATTTGTGTTTGAGGGCGACGATGAATTACCGCTTTTACGGTCCACAAAGGAGGCCTTTGATAACGTCGGGGCTTGTGAGCATCTCATCGTGATAACCGCCGATCCGTTTGGCCCGTCGCCGCTGCAGGAACACAAGACGCTGACGCAGATCACCTCTGACAAGCCAGAGAAATTTGAGATATATCCGACAAGCCCTGACGACACCTGCGCCATCCTCTACACGTCCGGTACAACCGGCCAGCCAAAGGGAGCCGAGCTGACGCATTTTAACCTGATGTCGAATGTCACATCTACGTGGCTGACACAATTGCCGATGCTGGATTTTACGGATATGGAGCAGAAGACGTGTCTGATCACCCTGCCGCTCTTTCATACGACGGGCCAGACGGTGCAGATGAACACAAATCTTTTCGGCGGTAATCGCGTCGTCCTGCTGCCAAGATTTGAAGCCCGCTCAACGATTGAAACAATGATTGCGGAGAAAGTAAATTTCTGGGTCGGAGTACCGACAATGTATTGGGCACTGCTCAAATACACTGACGAAACCGGCTGCGACGTCAGCGGCGTGGCCAAAAACATGAAGGTCTGCACATCGGGCGGTGCACCTATGCCGGTCGAGGTGATGCGCAGATTTGAAGAAACATTTGGTGTTCGCGTATTCGAAGGCTATGGCCTTTCCGAAACATCACCGCTCGCGACATTTAACCATTTCGAAAGGCCGTCGAAACCCGGAACCGTCGGGTCGGCGATTTTCGGAGTCGAGGTTCTCTGTTTTGACGATGAGGACAAAGAAGTTGAACGCGGGACCCGGGGAGAGATCGTCATTCGCGGTAATAATGTAATGAAGGGCTACTATAAACGCCCCGAAGCAACGGCCGAAGCCTTTCGCAACGGCTGGTTTCACACCGGTGACATCGGCATCATGGATGAAGAAGGTTACCTCTCGATAGTTGACCGAAAGAAAGACATGATCCTTCGCGGCGGATACAACATATACCCGCGCCAGCTCGAAGAGGTGATCATCACTCACCCACACGTTTCGCTTGTCGCTGTGATCGGGATCCCCGACGAACGCCTCGGCGAGGAGGTTAAGGCCTTTGTCGTGCTCAATCAAAATTCAAAACTCACCGAAGCAGAATTTGTCGAATGGTGTCGGACCCAGATCGCCGCCAACAAATATCCGCGTCATGTCGAGTTTCGAGATGAGCTGCCCATCGGCCGCACGGGAAAGATCTTTAAACGGGCGCTCAAAGAAGAAGCAGATCAAAAGTCTTAATGTATTTCCTGAAGCTGCTGACTGTCCTTGTTCTTGCCTTGGTCGCTCTTTCGTCCTGTTTCCGATCAAAATCGTCCGGACGCTACGTCATCGCCGAAAGCAAATCATACGAAGCATCGATGTTTCGTCAAAACTGCTCCATTTGTCACGGGCCGGAAGGAGAAGGTAAGGCGCTCGATGATGGCAAAATAGTCCCGAACATGCGCGAGGGTGAGCTGAAATTTCACACCGAAGCCGAGATCTACAAGCAGATCGCGGAGGGCGGAAACGGGATGACGCCATTTCGCGGCCAGTTGACGGAACGAGAGATAAACATGATGGCGAAATTTGTTCACGACGAGCTAAGGAAAAAGAATTGACCGCCGGGCAGCGTAAGCCAGATACCTTGCTTATGTTATGTCTAATGATTGGGGCTAGAATAGGGTTATGAAAGTATTGATCACGGGAGCAAGCGGCCTCCTCGGCACTGAATTGCAAAAGTCTTTTGCGGAGAAGGGCTACGAGATGCTTCTCGCCTCACGAAAAGAACCGGTCGACGACATCCACATCCAGTGGAGTATCGAGGACGGGTTTTCCGATCCGGCAAAGCTAGAGGGCGTGGATATTGTCGTTCATCTTGCGGGTGAAAATGTCAGCGGCCTCCGCTGGACCGACGAGAAGAAAAAGGCCATTCGCGACAGTCGTGTTCTCGGAACTCGAAATGTGGTCGAGGCTATTTCAAAGCTCAAGAAAAAGCCCCAAACATTCATCGCGTCATCGGCGATCGGTTTTTACGGCGAACGCGGTGAGGAAGAAGTAACGGAATCGAGCTCTCCCGGCGATAATTTCCTTGCTGGCGTTTGCACCGAATGGGAAGCCGAATCCCGTCGCGCCGAGGACGCCGGGATTCGAACCGTCCTACTGCGAACCGGGATCGTGCTGACAAAAGACGGAGGAGCGTTGGGTACAATGCTGATGCCGTTCAAACTCGGTGTCGGTGGTGTCGTCGGCAGCGGAAAACAGTGGATGAGTTGGATCTCGCTCGATGACGAGATCGCGGTCATCAACTACGTCATCGAAAATGAGAACGTTCGTGGTGCCGTCAACGCAGTATCGCCGAATCCGGTCACCAATCACGACTTCACTAAGACTCTTGGCGAAGTTCTTTACCGACCCACTTTCATGCCGCTGCCCGAATTTGCGGTCAGCATGGTCTTCGGC
>JBBRSH010000188.1:0-5820 GCA_038245555.1 Pyrinomonadales bacterium
CGGCGGCGACTTGAAGATGAATGGCGGTGTTCATAATTTTCTCCGTTTTCTGGAGAACTGGGGCACGCGTCTCAATTATTCGGGATCCTTGATCAACCTTTTCAACTCGCATAACAACAGTGCACCGTTCAAATGCTGTAACAATGTGTACAGTCCGCCCGATCGTAACTGGGTATTCGACGCATCGTTCCTCGACGTAAACCGTCTGCCGCCGGGAACACCGTATTTTCAGAATATCCAGATGACCGGTTTCCAGCGGATCAACTAAAGTAACTCAAAACGCGACTGAAACGGAGGCTGCCCGAAAAGGTGGCCTCTTTTTCGTTTCTGAGGTTAATCCCGTTGAACCCAACTTAGGTAAAGGGAATATCCCTCATCGTAAAGTTCGATTGTTTTTGGCGGTGGCGTTCGTTTTACAATAGCAATACGGGAATCAAATGGAAGACTTTTTAGCGACGGAAACCATAATCATTGAACTTTTGCTGATCGTCTCGATCGTTGCTTTAGCGGTTCGACGCTTAAGGATCCCTTACACCGTGGCTCTCGTCGTTGTGGGTTTATTAATTACTTTTCAGCAGCCTCTTGAGATCGATCTCACGCCGGAGCTTATTCTATCGCTATTTATTCCGCCACTGGTTTTTGAGGCCGCCTTTCACCTTGAGTTCAAATCTCTTCGAGAGAATTGGATGCCGATCGTTGTGTTGGCGATTCCGGGCGTTCTGGTGACAACTGTGATCGTCGGCTTGGTCGTTTCGTGGGTAGTCGGCATTTCACTGTCTGCGGCTTTGGTATTTGGTGCTCTGATCGCGGCAACCGATCCGGTCGCTGTCGTTTCGCTGTTCAAGGCATTGGGTGCCCCAAAGCGGCTCGCTACGCTTGTCGAAAGCGAAAGTCTGTTTAACGACGGAACTGCGATCGTAGTGTTCAAATTGCTGCTCGCGGTTGCTCTTTCAGCCGCCGTGGGTTCGACGGGCAACGCAACTGGTTCATTTGATCTATTGGCTGCAACGGTAGATTTCTTGCGGGTCTCCGCCGGTGGTTTGCTGGTCGGCGTCGGCTTGGGTTGGTTGATTGCCCAAGTCATCGCCCGCGTCGACGATTACCTGATCGAAACGATGTTGACCACCGTTCTCGCTTTCGGTACATACCTGGTCGCGGAGCGGTTTCATGTCTCGGGCGTTTTGGCGGTGGTCGCGGCCGGAATCGTGACCGGTAACATAGGCCTTAAGGGAATGTCGCCGACGACGCGGATCGTGCTTTTCAATTTTTGGGAATTCCTTGCCTTTGTCGCTAATTCGCTGGTTTTCTTACTTATTGGTCTCGACGTAAATCTGCGCGAGATCGGTGCGAACTTGATCCCGATCGCGATCGCTCTCTTAGCAGTTTTTTTGAGCCGAGCTCTGGTCGTTTACGGCCTAACTTCTTTGGCAAATCTCTTTTCACGCAACAAAATTCCATTTGCCTATCGTCACGTTCTTTTCTGGGGTGGATTACGCGGTGCGATCAGCTTGGCACTAGCACTTAGCCTGCCGTTGGCACTCGCCGAAAGGGAATTGCTGCGTGTGATGACATTTGGCGTGGTTTTGTTTACGCTGCTGGCACAGGGAACGACTATGCAGTTCCTGATGAAGCGCCTGGGCCTCGGCGTAGCTCCGGAACTTGAACTGGAATATGAACGACGTCACGGGCGTCTTCTCGGGGCGCAAGCTGCACTTCGTCGGGTTGAGGAGATGCACGGTACCTCGATGCTCTCGCTTGCGACTTTAGAACAAATCGAGCCAAAGCTCAGAGAGCAGGTTGCCACCGCCCTTAGGGATCAGACTTCGCTACTTCAGGAGCATCCGAATTTGCAGGCTGAAGAACAAGAAGACGCCGAATTGGAAAGTTTGCGGGCCCAACGCGCCGCACTGTCGACGATGTTAAGCAACGGTATGATTTCGGAGCAAGTTTACGACGAGCTGGTTGAGGAAGTGGATACAGCTATCTCGCAGATCGACAATTTTAGAATTCAATAGATAAGTCGGGTTGATGGCCCGATAAAATCCTAAATATTTGGTTCTGGTTTCCGATTATTCTGCTACTTTCGAAAGCCTAACGTCGATGGTTGGCATATCGACAAGCTGGATCGTGGACGTGGTGAATGCGACTTTGCCATCGGTATTGGCAAATTCATCAAGTATTCGCGTAAAAAGTAGATCTTTGGTAGCTCGCCGCTTGTTGAATTTAACTACATACCGAACGGTAAACTCGATCGAACCTGCGGTAGCAATGAGTGTGACGGTCGGCTCCGTTATCGCTTCTTCGAGCAGATACCGCTTCGCAAATGTTGTCCATCCTGCTGCGGCACTTTTTGCATAGTCGCCCGCAATTTCGTTGGCAGCGGACAGCAGTATTTCACGGGCGCGAACGTGATCGCCGCCATGCATGACCGAAACCATCACCTCATCCCACAAAAATGGAAATTCGCCGGAATAGTTAAATACGGGTTCTGTTAGTACAAAACTGTTGGCAATGCGAACGACCCGACCGCTGTAATTGTCGCCCTTGATCCATTCTCCGACCTCCATTAGGGTCGTGCGTAGGAAACTAATGTCGATGACATCACCCTTGATACCTCCGAGTTGGACGCGGTCACCCGGAGAATAGAATCCGGCAAAGGTTATAGCAAACCAACCGGCGAAGCTGGCAATAACTTCCTTTAACGCAAACGCGACGCCCGCTCCTGCCACGCCTAGAGCCACCGTCAATCCGCCAAGTCGGTCGCTGAAAACGAGCGAAAGTACCAGAATAATCACGATATAGCTAATAAACGTAATAAACTTACGCAGCTTATATCGCGTGTCGCTTTGTTTTACGTAGCGGGTTATAGAACCTTTGCCAATACGCGCAATGATAAAGATAATTACAATGGCAATTGCCGCGGAGACAAACTTAGCGACGGTAGGGTCATAGAACCAAGTGGTTAGGGTTTCGTACATTGAATATGTCAAAGCATAACAACAAAGGACCATTTGACGGCAATGCTATAATTGAATGTATGAATATAATTAATATGATAAGCAAAATCACGTTAATCTTTGGCGCTCTGTTTCTGGTGATCGGGTTTTCTAGCTCGGCCGTATTTTCACAAACCGATCCGTTGCAATTAGCTCCAGCAATTT
Source organism: Pyrinomonadales bacterium (assembly GCA_038245555.1). GTDB lineage: Bacteria > Acidobacteriota > Blastocatellia > Pyrinomonadales > Pyrinomonadaceae > OLB17. Next base: position 3,162 of record JBBRSH010000188.1, read on the forward strand.
CCAGTCTTAAGGGAGTTTCCATTGGTATGACGAAGACCGAGGTTAAGGAAATCCTCGGAAAGCCGAAAGTGTCTGACGCGACGAGCATGAATTATAGATTTACCAAAACGGAAACGGCACAGATCGGATTCGATGAGAAAGGGAAGCTCCGCACTATCGCCGTGATCTATTCGGATGGAGATGAAACCGCCCCGTCGTTTTCGGATATATTTGGCCCTGATGTTCCGCTTGTCGAAGGCAAGAATGGAAGCATATATAAGCTTATCCGTTATCGGAAAGTTGGTTATTACGTTGCTTACAGCAGGACGATAATTTCAAAAAAACCGATGGTTGCTATTACCATGCGTAAATTGGCAGTTCAGTAGCCTGCTTTTTTCACAACCTCTTCCTATTTCCTACCGTCGGTCGGATTGGCACCCGGTTGTTTTCCGAGTAGTTGCCAAGTTCTGAACAGTTGTTATGGGCATTCATGTACTGACCACGAGATCTATTTTGCTGGAGAAACTTCAAAAAATAGATCTATATTTTCAGCATTTACGCGAGCCTTTAGAAATTCCCCGATCCGCACGCGATCCGGTGGGGGAATCTCCTTTACAGCGGTTATGACGGCGAGCCACGACGAGATCTGGCCCGTCTCGTTATTGGCTGCAACCTTCTGCACTACACATGACCCTATCACCGGATATTGAGCCTTTAACTCAGTGAAAATTTGTTTTCCGAGGGCTTTCTCGGCATCTGCGACTGCTGCCTGGTCCTTCAACGATTTAAGCTCCTTGTCCTTTTCGGTCAGCACGGCGTTCAACTGCTTTGATTGCTCACTTTCCTGTGGGCCGTTGAGTATCGAAAATCCTTGCTTGATCTCAATTGTTGAGCCATCGAGGCCATATTCGCCGAGTTTCGACCGCAGTTCTTCGATCACGGTCTCGGGAATAAGTTCGCCACCGTAAGTCAGACTGATCGAACGAGCTTTTCCGTCGATCGTTTTCTTAAGCAAGTAGTCATTCGGGAAAATAGCTTCGACCTCAACAAACCGATTCGCCTTTTGCCGAAATCGATTTTGCTGAACGATGTCATATCCGAAATATATGCTTGGCAACAGTGTCAGGATAACGACGCCCCAGACCATGCGGTTAGCAACAACCTCGTCGCGAGCATTTTCCAGATGTTTGCGAGGGAAGTGAAGATAGCGCGCGGTTACGAGTGTAGCCAGCGCGATAAAGACCGTGTTTATAACGAATAAATACAGAGCACCGAAAAAATAGGCGAAATTCGAATTGGCAAGTCCGAAACCAGCAGTGCAGAGCGGCGGCATCAGGGCGGTTGCTATCGCAACGCCGGGAATGACGTTACCTTTTTGCTTGCTGGACATCGCCAGGATCCCGGCAAGACCGCCAAACAGGGCGATCAGAACGTCGTAAATATTCGGCGATGTGCGTGCCAACAATTCGGACGACGCGTCATTTATGGGCGTAAGCCAGAAGTAGATCGTTGACGTTATCAGTCCGACAACGAGTGCAAAAAGATAGTTGAAAAAAGCTTTCTTGAGGAGTTCAAGATCGTTGATCGCCATCCCCATCCCAAGGCCCATGATCGGTCCCATCAATGGCGACACCAGCATCGCGCCGATGACTACGGCGGTCGAATTAACATTCAACCCAAGCGACGCGATGAAGATAGCAAAAACCAACACCCAAAGATTTGTGCCGCTGAACGGAACGCCTCTTTCGACGCTGTCAATTACCAGAGCGAAGTCTTCTTTTTCCTTCTTGATGCTAAACGCAGCGAGTATTCTGTTCATAGGCTCCGTAGTGAACGCAAATTCTGCTTTGTTTGGAATTGGTTCGTTGTTAGCGTGCAGCAAATCGGTTCCTGCCTGGGAACCACAGTAGATCAAGGTTGATTATCCACAAAGGCTATTGGTTTGCAACGAAACGCCGCCTTTATGAGACTCGTCACACGCGCGGAAAAGCTGATTTGTGAGGTTCGCAAGGTTCGAAACAGCATGGGAGCAATCGTTTTTTGAACTTACCGATTGTGATATCGTATTTGAGTCGAGGGACTTTTTTTGCACCCTCACGTTCTTTTGGCTAATCGATGAAAGAGCTGTCGCTTATCAATTGCCGCCTCGACACGAGGTACGATATCCGCGAAGAACTCGGCCGCGGAAGCTATGCCGAGGTCTATCTTGCGACCGACACGCTTGCCTCACCACAATCACCGCACAGTTCGGTCGTTATCAAGGCGTTGAATGTATTTCTCCAGGACGATCTGGACGATGATCTGGAGCGAACTCTCGTTGAGAATTTTCAGAACGAGGCCGTTGCGTTGGACCGCGTCCGCCACCCGAATATCATTAGCAGGATCGGTCACGGGACTGCCCGCGACCTGAAAGCAACAATATTTCACTATCTCGTGCTTGAGTACATGGCCGGCGGCGACCTCCAAAATTATCTGCGAAAAGGTCGAATTCCCCTGAAAAGATCGGTGAAGTACATCGAACAGATCTGTGCGGGATTGGGCCATGCTCATAGCCGCGGTGTGATACACCGGGACATAAAACCACAGAATTTGCTGCTCACGGCCGATCGCGAAACCGTGAAGATCGCAGATTTTGGAGTGGCCCGTTTTTCGATGGCCGACACGCCGATCACGCGCGTAG
>JBBRSH010000189.1:0-5769 GCA_038245555.1 Pyrinomonadales bacterium
GAAGCGATCGAATTAGAATATATGAAGGCCTATCCCAACGACGAAGGTGGACTGATGACCAGCATCAAAGCGATGCTTCTGGCGAAAGCCGGCAAGCAAGCCGAAGCCGAGGCCGCCATCACTCGGGCCATCGAAATAGGGAAGGGATATGGCCACTTTCATCATACGGCGTACGATATCGGCGTGGCCTATGCACTTATGAACAAACCGGAACAGGCGGTAAAGTGGCTACAGGAAGCTGCGGATGATGGCTATCCCTGCTATCCGTATTTTGAACAGGACGCCAATTTCGAAAATCTGCGTCAGGATGAGCGGTTCATCGCTTTCATGTCGAAGCTAAAGCAACGATGGCAGCACTACAGGGACACGCTTTGAGCACCGATTCGGCAGAGTTATAAAATCTTACTTCAGATCGCTTAAGCCCAACGAACGCCATCGTAGAGTTAGAACGAAACGGACCGGCCTCTTAGGTTTTCTATTGTGGATGTTCCTTTAGGAACGAAAGTCTTCGTGCCCGCGGGCATTGAGATCCAGTCGCAAAAGGATTCGATTAAATTATCGTAAGGATTCCCTGAGCGATATTGGCAAAAAAGACCTTTCCTGCCGGGTTGCGTCTCCTACACTAAATAGCGCGACAGTTTTCAGGATCACGAGTCAAATTTCCCAAAATAATTTGATTAAAAACTTAAATGGGTGTAGTTTCGTGTGAAACACAAGGCAGTTCCGACGACAGTTTTGGTTTGGAGACGACTATGGCCGTTCCGAAAAGCGAGATAACTGAAATGCTGCGCCAATGGAGCGATGGCCGGCTTGGCGAATCATCCGAAGACCTGCTACAGGCGGTTTACGCCGAACTTCGCCGGCGGGCGCATAGTTATTTGAAAAGGGAGCGTCCGGGACATACGCTGCAGACTACGGCGTTGGTGCACGAAGCCTATCTCAAATTGGTCGGGCAGAAATTGGTTACGTGGGAAAGCCGTTCGCACTTCTTTTCGATCGCTGCGACGATGATGCGGCGCATTTTGATCGATCATGCTAAGACAAAAAACAGGGTTCGGCGCGGGGGCGTGCACGACGATCTGCCCCTTGAAAATGCTTTGACGGTCGCTGCCAGCAACACCGATTACGATCTGGTGGCCCTTGATGAAGCGTTAACCCGGCTAGGCCAAAAGGACGAGCATCTCGCAAAAGTAGTCGAACTTAGATTCTTTAGTGGCTTGGACGTTGTCGAGACCGCTGAAGTGTTGGGTGTTTCCGAGTCAACCGTAAAGCGCGATTGGCAGATGGCAAAGGCGTGGCTTCACCGCGAACTGACTAATTGACTGGACTAGCGAAGGATTTCTCTCTCATAAGCGGCGCCCAGGAAAATAATTTGAGCTATTTTTTGTTCAATTGTCGCGCTAATGCACGGAAGACTGTGTAAGCGAACATGAAAATGGCAGCAGAAAAGTGGCAGCAAGTGAGAGAGATCTTTGACGTCGCGCTTCGGCACGTGCCCGAGGAACGCGCAAGTTTCGTCCACGAAGTTTGCGCGGGCGATAAAGCTCTACTGACAGAGGTCGAATCGCTTTTGAATTCGCTCGACCGCTCCGAGAGTTTCATGGAAACGCCGGCGGTCGAAAAGGTAGCAAAACACGTGCTAGCCGAACAACGCCAATTGTCAAAGGGCCAACTACTCAATCATTATAAGATCATTCGCCAGCTCGGAGGTCACTGACAGACAAATTTTCACAACTGTGGGTCAGAGGCTTCAACCCGCGCTGGCTTCCTGACAGTCGGCGAGTCGCATTCCAACGAGCAAGCGGTCCTGAAAAGAAATATTACCTCTGGCTGGTCGATTCGATCAACGGTGAAGAGAAACAGATAACAAAACCTTTCGTAACTCATCCGAGTCTGTCCTTACTGCCCTACAACCGAAACCAGCCGAGAGAGTTCGGGTGGTCGGCAGGCGTCCGTAGGCTTGCTTTTCTAAGCGGCGAATCGGGTTCTCGCAATATCTTGAGCACCTCGCGCGATTCCGATGAAATCAGCAATCTTACCGGAAATACTCATCCTGAAACCTATTATTACGGTCCGCTTTGGGCTCCGGGTGGTACGCGGCTCGCGTTTGTTTCTCAGCCGAGGTCGTCGCCCAAAGGCTAGATCGCCACGTCAAAGATTTGGATCGCCGACCAAGGCCAGCCGAAAGAGATCTATGCCGCCCCAACCAATCTTAGACTCCTGGGCTGGGCATCCGACAGTGAACTTGTATTGGAAAAGAGCGACGTACCAATGGCGGCGACCCATTTGGACATACTCTCGTCCGGATCTCGCTCGACGGGAAGACGCAGTTCGAGACCGTACTTAAGCAAATATATGTAGCCAGTATGGCACTTTCGCCCGACGGGAAAACAGTGGTCTTCACCTCTCGCCATGACAATAAGGATGACATTTACGTCGCTTCAACAAGAACCGGCGTCCTGAAAAGGATAACGAATAACAATAACTCACGGCTCTTTTACGGCAGTCGGACGGTTTCCTCGGACGGCAAAACAATTTTCTTTGTTAAACAGGAAGAAACCAACATCATTTCAAGACTCGAAAACTTTGATTGAATAAAGGAGAACAATGTACAAAAAAGCAGACGAGACTCAAAAATTAAATAAGGCGCAACTTGTTGGGCAGTTTTATTACATGCTGTCTCGAGTTCAACAAAAGGCGATGGAACATGTGGCCGACGGGGCATTCGTTTAAAGGACATAACGATTGCGGTAGAGAGAACCGGCTCGGAGGTTCTAAAAGGTACATGGATGCTCACGGGGAAGTCAGAAGATGACTGTAACCCGTCGGCTTGTTATTGGGACGATTCATTAGGAATGTGCATGTGCAGCATTTTAATTGGCGATAACAGTGGCACAATCGGTCCTTACAACCGACGGTTTATGCCTTCGCGACTTTTATGTCCTGAACAAGTATAATGCCCGACGAAAAATGGCTGAAGGTCAATGAGTTAGTCGATGCGGCGGTGCGTTCAAAGCTCGAGAGGAACGGGATTTGTCATCGAAGCGAGTGATCGGCGATGCCTGGAGGCATCGGCCATGGCCAGGGTTCAGCATTGACCCGCTCGGAGTTTGCAAACCGATATTTATCGAGGGGCCGCTTGATTGAATTAATGTGATCTATGCTCATTTTGAAACGGCCCATTCGACGTCGGACGCTCGACTTATTGAGCATCTTATAGTCTCTGTAATACTCCTTTTAATTCTGGGAGTTATGGTCCCCAATCTTATTTATCTTTATCGTCAAGGTCTTAAGGTTCGGCCAAGTGCTCAAATTGCGAACTAATCCAGGCGGCACGGTTGGTCTTTCGAGCGTCTAATACAAACGAATCGCTGCCTGCGCGGCGAAGGAATTTATGAAAAAACTCGTCGTAATTGTGTGGTCCGTGTGCGTTTTGCCGCTTGGTGTTTTGGGTTACGGGCCTCGCGGGCATGCTTTGGTTGGAGCGATCGCGGATATTCGATTGAAGAGCTCCAAGGTCTCTGCGGCGAAGGTCGCTGGTCTTCTCGATGGCATGACGCTCGAACAGGCGGCGACCATTCCGGACGCTATCAAGGGCTGGGACGATTGTCGAAGGGAGGCCGGCCAATATACGGTAACCCCATCTCTCCGCATCAACGCTGAGCTTCACGCTTTTGTAAATGCGAATCCGTGTGACGGCAACCCGGAACATCATCAATTCCATTACACCGATATTCCCGTGACCGGGAATGAGAAATATGCGGATGGAAAGATAGGAAGAAACGATTTCGATATCGTTCACATGATCGCATACTGCATACGTGTTCTGGCCGACAGGGAACCGCAGCCAAACAAGCGGGCGATCACCAAGTCGGTCGCCATTATTCTCCTAGCCCATTACCTCGGTGATATTCATCAACCATTGCACGTCGGTGCCGAGTACTTTGACGACGACGGAAATCCCATTCAGCCGACGGCTGAAAAGAAAGGGCGAGGCGATCAGGGAGGCGGCAAGCTGAATCTGTTCTTATATGTCGATGGAAAAGTTAAGGCTCTCGGGAGCTTTCACGGGTACTGGGATTCGAAGGTGGTCGACGGTGCTTTTGGTGAGACGCCGAATTCCGATATAGCGGCAAAATTGGCGGCTGCCGAGCCGTCTTCCTGGAAACTGACAGGTAGCCCTGACTCACTTTCCGAACAAATGGCCAACGAGATAATGCCGATCGCCCGCGAAGCCCATCAGCGTCTCATCTATTCAAAGGTTAGGTTTGAGCCTGCTGACTCTAACATAACGGCGGGAAGGGGCCTCGAAAAGGAAATTCCCGGCAAGCCTTCGTATAAGATGTGGTCCGAATCCGTCGTTAAAGACGAGATCCAAAAGGCTGGGTGGCGTCTTGCGGCTATCCTGTCAGCGGTGTTGAAATAGCTCTCAGGCCCGTTCTTACGGCTCTATGACATATTTGTAACAATCTTTGCAATGCCATTTGACAAACTTTGGTGATTCAGCCAATATTATGAATTGCCGTTCAAGCATGGTTTTTACCAAGTCTTGAAAAAGTTTGAAAAAATGTTCTTGAACGGTTGACATACAGGATTACATCTGTATAATCAGTAGTTTCGCCTCTGGAGAAGTTTTAAGGAGAGCGAAGTAAAAGAAGTTGATATTTGAAAACTAAATATGCGTGTCCATGTGTTAATTCGTAATGAACAACACGGTTGCCGGAATTCACGTTCCGAGTAACCAAAAACCGTCAGACTTCGGTCTGACAAAAATGATGAACTAGGAAAACAACGAGAGTTTGATCCTGGCTCAGAATCAACGCTGGCGGCGTGCCTCAGACATGCAAGTCGAACGATTAAAGCTCTCCTCGGAGAGTGTATAGAGTGGCGCACGGGTGAGTAACACGTAAGTAATCTACCCTCGAGTGGGGAATAACGTCCGGAAACGGACGCTAATACCGCATAATGCAGCGGCACCGCAAGGTGACAGTTGTTAAAGATTTATCGCTTGAGGAGGAGCTTGCGGCAGATTAGCTAGTTGGTAAGGTAATGGCTTACCAAGGCTACGATCTGTAACCGGTCTAAGAGGACGGTCGGTCACACTGACACTGAATAACGGGTCAGACTCCTACGGGAGGCAGCAGTCGGGAATTTTGGGCAATGGGCGAAAGCCTGACCCAGCAACGCCGCGTGAAGGATGAAGTATTTCGGTATGTAAACTTCGAAAGAATAGGAAGAATAAATGACGGTACTATTTATAAGGTCCGGCTAACTACGTGCCAGCAGCCGCGGTAATACGTAGGGACCAAGCGTTGTTCGGATTTACTGGGCGTAAAGGGCGCGTAGGCGGCCAGCACAAGTCAGTTGTGAAATCTCCGAGCTTAACTCGGAAAGGTCAACTGATACTGTGCGGCTAGAGTGCGGAAGGGGCAACTGGAATTCTTGGTGTAGCGGTGAAATGCGTAGATATCAAGAGGAACACCTGCGGCGAAGGCGGGTTGCTGGGCCGACACTGACGCTGAGGCGCGAAAGCCAGGGGAGCGAACGGGATTAGATACCCCGGTAGTCCTGGCCTTAAACGATGAATGCTTGGTGTCTGGGGTTATATAGTCCCCGGGTGCCGTCGCTAACGCTTTAAGCATTCCGCCTGGGGAGTACGGTCGCAAGACTGAAACTCAAAGGAATTGACGGGGACCCGCACAAGCGGTGGAGCATGTGGTTTAATTCGACGCAACGCGAAGAACCTTACCTGGGCTAGAATGCCTCTGA
>JBBRSH010000190.1:0-5631 GCA_038245555.1 Pyrinomonadales bacterium
GGTTTTGAGAACGTCTTGTTAACGTCCGCCATATTCACCGGGTCGATCGATTCCATTCCGATGAATATCCATTTCGCACCGGCGTCGGCGATAAGGTCGACAAGCTCTTCGTCCGCCAGTAGATTGGCGCTGATCTGCGCAACCCATGGCAGCGTTGCACCTGCCGCGATCATGTCGCGAAGCAGGCCCTTGAGCCGTTTTTTGTTAATTGCGAGATTGTCGTCAATGAAAAATACGGCGATCTGGCCTTTTTCCTTTTTGGCCCTCGCTTTCAGCCGGAGAAGCTCCTCAACCACACTCTCATTGGTTCGAAATCGGATCGAGTCGCCAAAAAATCCGGTGACCGTGCAAAATTCGCAACCATACGGACAGCCGCGTCCGGTCTCGATCGGAACGACAAAGAATTTGCCCCAGCCTTCGCCCATTCGTGACAACATCGGCTGGAACATCTTCGGTACGAGGCTAAACTGATCGAGGTCAAGCGATTCCCAGGGGATATGCGGATAAGGCTGAAGATTCGGCTTCTTGTCATTGCCTTTCGGGTCGGTCTCCGGCATGTAGATCTCTTTCAACTCGCCTCTTGCCGCATCAGCGACCATCAGCGGCCAGGTTTCGTCAGCTTCGCCAAGTGCGATCGCGTCTGCATGACGCGGACCGCCATCTTTGCCGAGGGCTTCGTCGGGACATTCCGTTACGTGCGGTCCGCCCATTACAACCTTAAAGCCGGCCTCACGGAGAGCATCGGCGACGAGATAGGCCCGTGCGACCATACGCGTCATCGATCCAATGCCGACCAGCCCGATGTTCTCATCCTTGCAAAATTGGACGAGCTCCGGCCGGGTCATCGCTTTGGCGTTGCCATCGATGAGTACGACCTCGTGTTCCGCCGGCGTCAAAGACTGCAGGAGGAACATCCACAGGTGGGGCATAAAATTCCGCGTTATCCCGTTATCCGGGTTATAGAGAAGGATCTTCATGAGTTGGCTCTGGTTAGCTCAAACGAGACCGCTTCTGCCGATTGCGGGCGCGTAAGATGGAGATTATTGAATATATCGAACAAACTGAGTCGATTAAAGTTCTTGTAACAATGACACATTTCGCGAATTTTTGCTATCTCAAAACAGCTTTTCTGATCAAGGGCAGAAACAGGCTGTCCGGAAGAAAGCGGCGGGCAGCCAGGATACTCGCGGAGTTGACAGCATAGCGCATCCTCCAGGAATCATCATTTATTGAGCGGTAGATCGTTTCTGCAACAACCGATCCGTCCGGGCCTGTCTCGCCTGCTTTCTGCATATTCGGCATCGCACGCGCGACAAAAGCGTCGTACGCCGTCAGCTCTTCTTTGGTCGAGATCGACATAGATCGCTCATAAAAATCGGTCTTAATGGGACCGGGTTCAATGATCTTGATCCTTATGCCAAAGTCTTTTACTTCGTATTGGAGTGACTCCGAGAAACCCTCGACGGCCCATTTGGACGCGTGATAGATACTGTAAAGCGGAAAAGTTATCCGCCCGCCCATAGACGCGACGTTGACGATAGTCCCGCCCATTTGCTCTCGAAAATAGGGCAGGATCTCGCGGCAGACATTCATTACGCCATACACGTTAGTTTGCATCTGGCGTTCGATCTGTTCCTGAGTAGCCGCCTCAAATGGGCCGACGACCGCGAATCCGGCGTTGTTGACAACGGCATCGATACGCCCGAATCTTTTCAAGGTCGCGGCGATCGCCCGGCTGATCGATCCGCAATCGGTAACGTCGAGTTCGAAACACTCGATATCGACGATGTTTTTCAATTCTTCGGCATTTTCGGGTGTCCGCATTGTAGCGGCGACTTTCCAGTTCTTGGTTTGAAACAGTTTTGCAGTGTGCAGCCCGATGCCGCTCGAGGATCCGGTGATCAAAACGACTTTGTCCATATTCTACGAATTTACCACATCGTTTATGGATCGCCAGCAGTTTGACTACAAGGGTAAGCGCCCTGTCGACGCAGTGCGGCGATGATCTGATCACTCAGGCGAGTCTCTCCAGCGTTCCTTACGGACTATGTGTCGCGTTGGGTGTTGGGCGAGGGCCGATACGCTGGGTGGGCGACGGGATCGCATTTGTATTTGTCCGGGGCGGCGTAGGTGACGTTGAAGCGGACGGCGAAGGTGTAGCGCTCGGGCTCGGTTTTGGTGTCGGTGTCGGCGTTCTAAGATTTACGTTAAAGTTCAGGTTCGAATTGGTCGTGCCGGTATTGAAGTTGGCGTTCGTATTGAAATTGAAATTATTAAGGTTGACGTTCGAATTAAGGTTTCCGTTAAAGCTGCCGAGATTTGTATTCAGGTTGTTATTCGAGTTTGACGGCCTGTCACGTTGCAGCAGCGAAAACAGAAGCGCACCGAGGCCAAGTACGACGACCGTTCCAAAAACTGTGAGGGCGACGATCTTTAGAGTGTTTGTTTGCTGTGGAGGCGGATTGTACGACTGTGCGGTCCGCGGCCGGACCTCCTGTTGGCGTACCGGTGTTTCCGTGTGGACAACAAACCGTTCGCCGGGCGCGGCGGACGATGATCGCTCGAAGTCGTCGATCGGCGGCGGTGCTTGCGGAACGGACTCCTTTCTACGAATGACCGTGACCTCGTTCTCGTCGTCATCCGGTTCGTCAAACGCCGCACTCGGCATTTCCACAAAGTTCGGCTGCGCCTCGTCTACCAGCGGCGAGCCGTCTTTTGTACAAAAGCGAATGATCTCATCGTCAAATTTAGTGTCGCAAATAGGGCAAACTTTCATAAGGATCTTGGACGGGAGAGACCTGCGTGTGAAACTCGAAAAATTTTACCACGAAACGACACGGCGGCGAATCCGGCAAAGAACGCTGCTCTTGCCAGGGCCTAGGGTGCTTTGTACGCGGCCGTGATCGGGATGTCGCCGGGGGCTCCCCATTTGACGGGGACAAATGCCTGATCCGAGCTTCGAAGGATATACCAAAAATTTTGCGCCGGGTCGACACTCGGACGAAAAACAGCTACGTCCGCTTTATTATCGCCATCGTAATCGGCCGGCTGCGGTACATCGCCCGGGATACCCCAGTGAACCGTCTGCATACCTCCGGCCGGTCGCGAATTTATTATGTACCAATTGCCGTCGGATGGACGCCATACCGCGATGTCGGCCTTGCCGTCACCATCGTAGTCGGCCGGAACGGGCTTGTCGGTCGCGACGCCCCACGGACTGGTGAGGATGAACCCGAAGTTGAAATTTGTCTGGAGTACGTACCATGTGGCATGGTTTGCGTTATTCGGGTCCGCGGGGCGAAAGATGCCGTAATCGGCCTTCCGGTCCCCGTCGAAATCGGCGGCAAACGGTATGTCGCCGGACAACCCCCAACCGGCCGTCTGGACCGTCGAATCAGACGAACGAAAAACAAACCACGTTCCCGTGCTGGGCCGAAATACGGATATGTCGGCTATGCCGTCGCCATCATAGTCGGCCGCGATTGGCACGTCACCGGCTGTTCCAAATTGGCGAGCATTGAGGTTTTGTCCGGGGTTCGTGTGGCTGTTGCTCGAGTACCAAATGGTGGAACTTGTCCGGTAGACACCGACATCGGATTGTCCATCGCCCGTCCAGTCCGCGGCAAACGGAACGTCGTTGGCGATCCCAAAATTCTCGACGGTGTATGCCCCGGCGGAGTTAGACATGAACCATTCGCCAGTCGATGGACGAAAAACCGTCGGATCGGCCTTTCCATCATTGGTCCGGTCAAAACCCGTAACACGACAGCCGGTGTTGTAACTGACAGTAAAGCTAAAATTGGCACAGCCGGTATCGGCGATGATCTCGTTCTCGACCACCGTAAAGCTTTGCCCAGCGGTCACTCTAAAGGAGAAGCTGCCGACCCCGGTCGAGCTGAATCCTGAATCGCCGATAACACCTGTATAAGGCGTTGCCGGCGTGTATGTCGAATAAGCCACGGCCTCGGTCGAGTTATTACCACATCCAGTGTGGTCAAAGGCGACGGTAACGCATGCCGTTTGTCCGGTCGGGTTGGTGAAATTGTACGATTTGGCGTGAACGGCGGTGAAATTTTGAAACGTATTGCTTTTGCCGTTACATGACGACGGTATTCCGTCGCGGACGATGCGGCCGGCCTGTGTCGGGTCAGAAACAGTCAGTGACCCCGTGGTCGTGCTGCCGCCCGCCGCGGGCTGACAAATATATTGGGCGAAAATGGAAAGAGACTCCGTTCCGAAATAGATCGAAACGGTCAATATTAACGTTACCAGTATTTTCAGGCCATCTCGTTTCAGCATTATCTACAACGGGTCGGTTTCTTCTCGGTAAACCTTAACAGGATACGATGGATAGTGCGGCTTCACAAGAACATTGTTGATTGCTCGGTGCTATAGTTTCGGCGCGCTTGAGAAAAGCCGAAGTTTTTGATTGGTTGCTTGGAGGGGAAAAATCTGAGGTACGTGCCTAGTTTATAAATTCATCAGACGCAGTCGTGTATGACGGGATCTCCGGAAACGAGGCAGCTTCTTCTTCAAGATTCCACACATCGAAAAGTGCTGCCGGGCACTCGGTAATAAAGCGTGAAGGCTTCTGAAGGACCGTCTGCCGGTTATAGTCTGTTATGAGCAGCGGGTAGGTCAGATAGAGCTCGTCCTTAGCCCGGGTGATTGCCACGTGCCACAATCGCCGCTCTTCTTCCTCGCTGTCGATCTCGCGAAGGCTCTTGGGCGAGGGGAATTTTCCCTCGGCTGCCCAAATAATGAAAACGGCCTTCCACTCAAGGCCTTTTGCCTGATGAACACTTGTGAGCGTCAACAATTCATCTTCTTCGCCGCCTGAGATCACGTCTTCTCCGACGATAGGCTGCGGCTGATTGAAACGTTCGGTTGAAAGGAGAGCCAGCTCGGACAGAAAGTCCTCGGTCGAGGTGTATCGGTTTGCGTAAGCGGCAAGACCCTTTAGATCTTCGATACGGGCGTCGGCGTTCTCGTAATTTTCTTGCAGATATTGCTCATAGCCGTTCGTCAGGATGATCTCGACCTGTTTCGAAGGGTTGTTGCGGTTCTCCTCCTGGACGAGCATTTCGAGCAGCACTACAAAGGATCGCCAGGTCGCCTTTTCACGCAGCTTCGGAATATCACGCAGAACTCCCGTCGTGAGTGAAGGCAGGATCTTTTCGACCGGAACAAGCGATGTTTCACCGTCGGGATTTTGCGTGCCGTCGGATAGGGACCGTTCATGTACATCGGATCGATCAGCTGCATTCTGGTTAAGCATTATCGCCTCAAAGACACGATTCGCGGTTGTATTGCCTACTCCGGGGATCATTTTCAGGATTCGCTTCCATGCGAGCTCGTCGCGCGGGTTCACGATAACACGTAGATACGAAACGACGTCCTTGATATGTGCCTGTTCGAAGAACCGAAGCCCCGACTGGACGCGATACGGGATCCCGCGCCGCGTGAGTTCGAGTTGTAATTCGATCGAGTGATAATGTGAGCGGTAGATGACCGCCATTTCCTCAAGATTTGTGCCCTCGTCCCGCAATTCGAGTATTCTCGATGCAATAAAAGCCGACTGTTGTTCAACATCGGAGCACGGCACCAGTGCTGGCTTCAGATCGCGGGAAC
>JBBRSH010000191.1:0-5580 GCA_038245555.1 Pyrinomonadales bacterium
AGCCGTCGATCGCGTGGTTTCCGAACGCTATCGCGTCATCGGTCATCAACTTGATGATGTATGTCGATCCGCGTGAGGCCGCAGTCGCAATGAGAACAGCGGTCATTGAGCCGATAGCCCAGCCGCGAAACGGCACGCTGACTGCTCGGGCAAATGCAGCCGGTTTCGACGGTATCCAGTTATTTTCGTTACCTTTTCTCACAATTTAAATCCAAAAAAAAGACGGCCGCAAATCGGCCGTCCATTCACGATAAATTAAATAAATTTTAGCGGCACGATACCTCGCAAAAGTTTTTCATCATGTCTACAAACGTAAATATCCGTCTCAAAGTTTCAATCGATAATAAGAAAGTCCGAAAAATCATTTTTTGGGCTTGTATTCCATTTTTATGTACTTGTCGCCACTGCGAAGCTCGTCGAGCATTTGGGCCAATCGGGCGGACCGCGTTTCCTGTCGCTTCGCTCCGTCTATCCAACCAACATAATCATTTTGCTGATACGGAGGGCGTGAGTTGTATGCTTCGAACAGATTTTCCTCTTCGAGCGCCTTCAGAACATAGTCAGGCATTGGGTGGCGGTCGCGTTTGGCTGCCGGTGCTCGCTTTGGCATTCCCGGACGTCGCTGTTTGGCAGAAATAGATTTAACAATGGTCTCTCCGTTCGGTGTCTGCGGCCGGCCTCTTAGCCGTTCGACGGAAAGGGCCAAGGCCTGTTTCAGCAGGGCCTTAACATCCGTTTTTGGAAATTTCTTGATGTCCGGGACCCGCAAGCTGCGAAACTGATTTCCACCGCCGACGATTAAGCCTTTTGGATCGTCCAGCTTTACGCCCCACATAAAACCAAATATCACGCCACGTGTTCCGACCGCGATCGAACAAAATATGTCGCTCATCCGATCCGTTGGTCCCCATCCGAATGCGAGAAAATTATAGTTGTCGTAGATCAGCTCATTGCACTTCGGATACATCCCCCAAACCCAATCGCGAAGCCACAGAGCTATCTCACGCGACTCGGGCGGAAACGCTTCGAGGAATTTGACTAGGTCTTTGTTGTCTTCCTTGGCCATATGTCAGGCGAGTTGTTTCTGTATCTCGTCCAAAAACTGCTGAGTTTCCGGGGTTTTGAATCTAAACTCGAGGTGCCCCGACCAATCGGGATGAAAAAGCGAGGCTTCAAAGAAAGTGCAGAGCTTTGGGCCGTCTTCAACACTGAATTTCATCGAACGGATCCGTTCGTCTTCGAAGGGAACGTTTATCGTCTTATTTGCATACGATGTCGCCAGCAGCCGCGTTTTTGTCACCACGAGCGTCGATGTAAATGCTGATTTCTTGAACAAGAACCGCTTACCGGGAGCATGAAAATCCCGATACGTGATCGTTCCGCGAACCTTCTCGTTCATCAGAACAATGCCTTCGCTTTGTAGCTCGGACATCAGAGCCTCGGGCAATTTTCCGATATTCGCGAACCATGTTTTGAGAAATGTGAACATTCTATTTTCTCTACGAAAATGACGCTATCATCGCCAAACTCTGACAAGAGCTGGGTGTGGATCTACAGGTCGATTATCGGCAACCGTTTGGCGTGTTTTTGAGCGGTTGAGCACAATGGTCATTTATTCATCCTCTAACTCTAATTCGATCAAAGCATTCCTCTTTCCTTTACCCTCAAATAGGTCTCCAACAGCTTTGGCGCAAGTGTTTGGGCGGTCACGTCGAGAGCAAGGCCGCCGAGGGTTTCGACCAGTCTCAAAGCCGATTCGCGTTGGTGGATTATCTCTTCGGCAGCGGACTGAATAAAGACATCTTTGATGACGGTTGGTGATTGGCTGACAGCCGCATTCAGGTCCCTGTCACCTATTGTTGCAACAAGGGGCAGGTGGCGCGGCCGAAGAAGCTTGATCGACCTGATCAACTCCATTGAACTGTCCTTATCTATCAGGTCCGTTAGGATCACGATAAACGCCCTTTTTTTGGAGTTCGACGCGATGAATTGAAAGGCCCGCGCATATGACGGCTCGATCAGCTCGGGCTCAATGTCGTGCAATGCTTCCAGAACAGAATCGATGTGTTCGACCCCTCGTTTTGGCGGCAGATATTTTCGAACGCGGCGGCCAAAAACAACGAGGCCGCAATTGTCACCGGCGCGTGCAGACGCCGAAATTAGTGCCAGGCTGGCATGAATAGCCGTATCAAACTTCGACTCGTCGCCAATGCGTCCGGTCATCAGGCGTCCTGCGTCCAGCGCGACTATCACCGTCTGGTCGCGTTCGATCTGATACTGACGCGTCGTCAGCTTGTGCCGACGAGCAGTCGCCGTCCACGAAATATGCCGCAGTTCGTCGCCCCGAACATAATCACGCATCGATTCAAACTCGCGGCCCTCACCCCGTCGAACGGCGCGCCGCTGGATCGCGAGAAATGAACGAGCTCCGAGGGCTTTAAGCTCCATTTCACGAGCACGCCGCATGTTTGAATAAACCTTGATCACCTGTGATTCACCGAGATCCATTTGGCACCAGACAAGTCCTAATCTCGACATAACTCTCACGGCGGTGCGGCCAAATTGATATCTTCCACGCTTTTGAGGTGTGAGATGGTAATAGAATTCGGCATCTGCCGACCCGGCTATTCGAAATTCGGCATCGCGGGTATCGACTAAATCCAATTCGGGCGGGTATTCGTCCTTTAGTTTTATATATACTGGATGAGGCAAAGCATTTTCGACGAGAATGCTTACCTTCGTCGGGTCACCGATCGCAAAACGTTTACCAAATTCGCGTCTGACCGTGAGGTCGTTCGCCAGCCTTCGGCTAATAAAGAGGTCGAGAACGGCCAAGGCGACGAGAGCAAGGTCGAATATCAGAACCAAGTATCTCAATTCGGGCCATGTCCAGGACAATGAGAGAGGTACGACGCCAAACGCCAGCAAGACGTAAAATCTGCGAGTAAAGACGGGTCGCATAAGAAATGAGAAATTATAGCACCGTCGCCCTTTTTTGATCTCAAAAAACCAGGCTGCTGTGTTTTCAGGAACGTTCTGCAATGATCCGATCGATAAATAATAAATTGGAAAACAAAATTCCGACTCGCGGTGAAACCCTTGTCTTTCGGGTAAAGAGCTTCCTACTGCAAATTCGCAGATCTATTTCGAACGGTCTTGAAGATCGAGTTTATCGATTTTCCAAAGGGAATTCGCTTATCGATGATCCAGTTGCGGCCGAGTCTCGAACTCCGCTGTGGACCGAGACTGATGACCGGGAACGATTTCTTGTTGCGGGTAAAATTCAAAATCTGCGGGTCGCGGCGGCGTTGCTCGATGGGGTTGAAGTGCCCGCGGGTGAGGTCTTCAGTTTTTGGAAACATATTGGGCGAACTAACCGGTCTCGCGGCTATGTCGAAGGCCGCGAGCTTCGCGAGGGCTGCATCATTCCAAATGTTGGCGGCGGCATCTGCCAACTATCAAATGCACTGTACGACGCCGCGTTGAGGAGTAACTTCGAGATCATCGAACGTCATGCCCACAGCCAAATAATTCCCGGATCGCTAGCCGAGGAGGGCCGCGACGCCACTGTTTTTTGGAACTATGTCGATCTTAGATTCCGGTCGCCAAAGCCATTTCGGATCGATGCGGCGCTCGACCCAACCGGCTTGACCATCCGATTTCGAGGTGAGAGCGTTGCTCGCAAAGAGCCCATTCAGATCTCGCGAAAGTCTCTCCACAGCCCTGCACCAAACAGTTGTGCCACATGCGGGATCGGCGAATGCCACCAGGTGATCGATCCAAAAACACATGAAGATTTTGGGCGGACCGCATTCATGGTGGATGATATGTGGCCTGAGTTTGACGACTACATCCGTTCAACACGGGGTTTGAACGACGTACTTTTCCTGCCGCTCGACGGCCGCCAATTTAGGAAGGCGAATTACGCGTGGACAACGGATGGCTTCGCCCGTTTACAGCAAAGCCGATACCTAACCGCCGTCAGGTCTGTTCGTGCCCGCAAACTTGCGGCCCAGGGGGCAGAGCGACAACGCAACTTGCTCGCGACTTACCGCTCCCTCGCTGAAAGCTACGCGAGACGGTTAAGTTACGACACGCTTCACGCTGTCGTCCAACAAAATCTTCTGCCCTTTCTCTGGTCGTCGGGCAGTCTCGGCGGCCGAACGTTCGATGTGTTAATGACCGCGTTACCGATGTCCGATTTGCAGACCAGGCTCGATCACGCACGATCGCGTCACCCTGAAAGCACGACCCTCGGCGATTTTCGAGCTGATCCCGAAATTGTAAAAGCAGAATCTGAGGCTCTTCGCCATGCCCGACGGATAATTACACCGCACAGCGAGATCGCCTCCCTATTTCCGGAAAAAGCTGTACGGTTAGACTGGAAGACGCCGCCGGTCAAATTCAAAAGGCCTAAGTCAGGCAACAGGCCTAGCGTTGTTTTTCCGGCTTCGACAGTTGGCCGAAAGGGATGCTACGAACTTCGCGAGGCTCTGGCGGGACTGGACGCGGACCTCCTAACCATGGGCCCGCATATCGAGGATGCCGCTTTTTGGCACGGATTCAATGCTCACAGGGTCGATTTTCATACGGCAATGAACGGGGACGTTGTGGTACTTCCGGCTTTTATCGAACATCGGCCTCGTCATTTGTTGCAATTTGCCGCGGCCGGCATACCGCTTATCGTCTCACCTGCGTGTGGCCTGTCCGGCTTGGCCGGCATTGAAACAATTGCATTAGATGACCCTGCATCGCTCAGGTCCGCCTTATTGCGAGCTCTCGGTACAGCGGAGTGAAATATTTCGTAGCCATAAAGCAACTAATCCACCCTCATACGACACCAATGGTCAATGGGTCCGTGGAGGGGCGAATGAGACGTATTGTGGTTCTTTATATTTTCTTGTTGTTTGCCGTCGCTGTATCGGCGCAGTCGAATGAAACCCCAGTTTCCACGCCGGTAACGGCCGATGCCACTGTCGAGGATGTCTATCTCGCGAAAGATAACGGAAAGGGAAAGGCGGGCGATCCGGTTTCCAGCTTTTTGACCACTGATATCCCGATATATTGTGTCGTCCAGTTGACCTCGACCAAACCCGCGATCGTAAAGATGAATTTCGTGGCTGTCAGCGTCTCGGGGGTAAGACCTGATTCCAAGGT
This sequence comes from Pyrinomonadales bacterium, assembly GCA_038245555.1. Lineage (GTDB taxonomy): Bacteria > Acidobacteriota > Blastocatellia > Pyrinomonadales > Pyrinomonadaceae > OLB17. The sequence goes on from JBBRSH010000191.1 coordinate 5,158, forward strand.
CGTCTCAGTCAGCTACGCAACCACTAATGGTCAAAACAGAGTGAACTTTACCGGCAAACCTGGCGATTCGTGGAGTCCGGGAAAATATAGGGTGGACATATTCCTTGATGGCAACTTGGCAAAGGGACTGGTATTTGAGATCAGGTCCGGAGAGTCATACGTCGGAAAGGCATTAAGCTTTCAACAAAAAGGGATCACAAAGGGCAAACTTACGGCCCGAGCGAAAAAGCCCCAAAATTAAAGAGGCTGCCCGTTTAGGCAGCCTCGATAAGTATCCGGTGATCGGGTCACCATCGGCTTTGACGGCCACCACCACCGCCGTAACCTCCGTCACCGCCGCCGTAGTCACCGCCGCCGTAGCCGCCACGACCACCTCCGCCACCCCCGCCCCGACCGCCCCGATCTTCGCGTGGTTTAGCTTCA
>JBBRSH010000192.1:0-5572 GCA_038245555.1 Pyrinomonadales bacterium
CTTAATACGTTTGACTACCACAAAGTAGAGGCCTTTGAATTTGTTCCAGGGCCGGATGGCGGGGTGGTATTCGGTACGGACGACGAAAATCTCGGCGCGGCGGTTTGTCTGGATTTTTGATTGCCAGAAGGAAGAGCCGAGCCTTCCCCGACGACTTAGCAGAGCGATCGTACTAATTCGGATCAGTTGGTTTTGGTTTCGGCTGCCTTAGGCTTCGCGGCGACGGGCTTTTTCGTGGCGGCAACTCTTGGTTTCGCAGTGGCTGGTTCTTTCGCCGCGGCTTCGAGTTTCGGAGCCGGCGCGTCGGATCTATTCTTGCCTTTTCCGTTATCCTTCGAGGCGAGCTTTTCCAGCTTTGCCTTCGTTTTTACAAGCACCTTTTTCGTTTTGGACAATTCTGCCTTTAGTTTCTTTTTCTTCATATCGAGCCCTTCCTCGGAGCGAAAACCAGTTTACCCCAAGTGGTCCCGTTTCCGATGTTAAATCTTTAGGGGCAATCTCGAAAAATATTTGTTTACACAAATTTAGCTTGGGTGTAATTTATAACGTAGCCCGGCATGGTTATGCTGCGGCCTTTTCCAGAGCCGCCCCCTCCATTCCACTTTAGGCAATTTACCTCTTTCTAGCTCCGCGGAAGTAGGAGTTCCCGATGAAACGACAAAGCACTCTAACGCACCGGCGCATTGTGATCCCCGCTTGTCTAGCCCTCGCATTTGCCTGCCTTCACGCCATTGCGGGGCAGGATGTAGGTTCGGAAACACAAAAGGCCAATGTTCGGTCCGCTGAGCCGCTTTCCGTTAGGGAATTGATAGAACGCGGCCAGAGCTACAACTTCAAGCGTAAGTTTCCGGAGGCGATCGAGGACTTTTCACGGGTCTTGGTAATGGATCCTAAGAATGCCCTGGCGTTTCTGGGTCTTGGCATCGCGAACGCGGAATTAAATAAAACCAAAGAGGCAATGAGCGATTTTGACCGGTCGATCAAGCTGGATCCGAAAAATCCGGTCAGCCATCTGGCTCGTTCTCTTCTACGATTTGAATCAAATGACTTGAAAGGCTCCCTAGCCGACCTCGATGTCGCCATTGCTCTTCATCCATACTATTTTCCAGCGTATAACGATCGGGCCCTCGTAAAACTGTATATGAACGATTTTGACGGGGCGATCAAGGACAGCAGCCTGGTCATCGGAGCCACTTCAGATTCGCGGCAGGCACTTGTTACCCGTGGTGTCGCTTTCCAACGGCTCGGAAAAACGGCTGAAGCGCTGGCGGACTATGAAAAAGCTATCGCACTCGATCCAAATGACGGGTTGCCATATAAAAATCGCGGAACTATCAAGGAGGCAGAAGGCGACCTCAGCGGTGCCCTCATCGACTATAAAAAGGCGATGGAGCGTGAACCCGATAATACGATTCTAAAAAATGCGATCGTCGGCTTGGCGAACCGCATAAAATAAATACCGGTTTCCGCCGGTCATATTATTCGATAAATCTACGGGCTCTCGGACCCGTTTCTTTATTAGGTTCGATTCATACAGTTCTGAACATAGATATTGAAATTGCCTTGCACATTCTTTACAATGTCAGGACTGATGACGATCGAAGATTACGAAGACTTAATGACAGTCAGTCCGGCAGTCGCTCCAAACGCGAAATTCGAAGCTCGCTGCCCGGTGTGTTCCAGGTCGATTCACAAATGGAATGAGACCGCTGCCCGCACGTGGCTTCGGTCACACATTACCGACGATCACCTGAACCATGTCGAAGAAAAGACCGCCGCTTTTTCTGCCACAGGTCCTATGCTCTAGCGGTTCCGGCATGCGAGACCATTCTAATTTAATTGATCTCAAGGCTGGTCGGGCCAAGCGAAAGCTTTTTCATCTATGGCATCGTTGGGACTTTTGAAGGCCCATGTCTATTTCTTTCTCGGCAGGCACGACTGAACGCCCCCTCGGTCCTAGCGGAAAAGTTTTCAAACAACTTGATCGCGGCAAGAAAAGGAAATTGTCTGGCCCGAGATTCCGGTCACAGCCCCGTTGAAGGAAGAACCTGCAAACTTCAATAAATTGCTGGTTGAAAAGGGTTTGAATGGCTAATAAGTAATATGATAAAAGGTGTTTGCAAAGTTTTCGGTGCTTTATTATTTCTGACTTCTTTCATCCACCCGTTACAGGCCCTGCCGGCACCTGGAGCCGGCCAGACAGGTTCGCTTGATAAATTTATCGCGGTGCAGATCAGAGAGCGAAAGATTCCCGGGCTTTCAGTGGCGGTTATCCGCGATGGAAAGGTACTTAAATCCAGCGGTTACGGTTTTGCGAATCTCGAGCTGAAAGTCCCGGCGACCAAAGATACGGTTTATGAGATCGGGTCGATCTCCAAACAATTTGCGGCCGAGGCCGTAATGCTGCTTGTCGACGACGGAAACCTGGACCTTGATGATCCGATCACAAAATACCTGCCTGCAAATGCTCCCGACATCTGGCGGAAGATCACGGTCCGCAATCTGCTCAATCACACATCGGGCTTGAAGGATTGGACGGAGATCAACGACTTTTCCTATCGTCGCGAGTATTCAGCCGAAGAATTTATCGATCTGGTTCGATCGTTTCCTCTGCAGTTTCAGCCAGGCGAAAACTGGCTTTATTCGAACACGAACCTGCCCTTGATCGGAATAATCGTGGAACGTGCCGGCGGGCGATCGTTTGAGAACTACGTTACCGAGCGAATAATCAAACCGTTGAATTTACCGTCTATCCGTTTCAAACATCAGGAAGATGTGGTCGCGGATCGAGCAACGGGCTACGTCCTTCGAAACGACGCCTGGAAGAACGGCGAGCCATTTCGCCCGAAAGTGATCGCGGCAAGCGGCGGCATATTGGCCAATGCCGTTGATCTGGCGAGATGGTGGGAAGCTGTGCTGAAAGCCCGTGTCGTAAAACAGTCCAGCCTGGATCAGATGCTGTCACCCGCAAAATTGAAAGACGGCAGAACGGTGGCACATGGATTCGCATTTTTCACAGATGTATTTAACGGCCACAAAGTGATCCAGCATTTCGGGTCGACGGTCGGTGGGTTTGGAAGTATCGTCCGCTATTATCCGAAGGAACATATCGCGTTGGCCGTGATCGGCAACCTCGAAGACGGCGGCTTCGGTTCCGAGTATATCGCAAAGCGCCTAGCCGACTTTTACATTCCCGGCGCATTTGTTGGCGGTATGAAGGAAGCGAAGGACTCGTTTCCAAACCAAACGCAGACGCATCTGCAGATCCTAAAAAGCGTTGCCGACAGTAAAAGTTCCGACTCGGTGTCAACCTCATACACCGCACGCGTCCCCGAAACATTTCGTAAGCAGCTCGGCGAAAATCTTAAACAAATGCGGGCCTTCACATATCTCGGGAAGGAGACGATCACCAGCGACCACTTCGTCCTCGACCCGATCCTGGTCGAAGTATTTCACTACAAAATGACATTAGCTCACGGTACGGTCTACTATCATTTTCGAATGAACAAAGAGGGAAAGGTAGGGTGGATCGTTTTTGAGGATTAGCGGTTATTGATTCAATCGCTCTACCAGACTCGTCGTAACGCAGAGCGGTCGCGGGTGCGGCCGCCTGCGTTCGAAAATTCGCAAACGAAGGTATTAACTGCCGCAGATCTCGTCGATGGCTTCTTGGTATTTTTCGTCGATGACGTTTCGTTTGATCTTGAGGGTTGGGGTCATCTCGCCTTTGTCGATCGAGAATTCGCGGGGGAGCAGGTATACGCGTTTTACTCGTTCGTAGTCGCTGAGTTCGCGGGTCAGGTCGACGGCGTCGCGTTGGACGCGTTTTATGAAGTGCGGGTTTTCGCAGAGTTCCTCGCGTGATCCTTCTGTGGGAACGCCTTCTTCTTTCATAGCTTCTTTTAGTGCTTCCCAGTCAGGAACGATCAAAGCCCCGACCTGCTTACGTCCGGAGCCGACAACGAGGGGCTGCGAAACAAGCGGGCTTTGCTTGAGAAGGCTCTCGACCTGTAGCGGTGCGACGTATTTGCCGTTGGATAACTTGAACAGGTCCTTGAGCCGGTCGGTGATGTAGAAATGGCCGTCGATGTCCTCGTATCCGACATCGCCGGTGTGATAAAACCCTTCGTCGTCGATCACAAGGGCGGTCGCTTCCGGATTATTGTAATAGCCCAGCATCACGCATTTTCCTCGGACCAGTACCTCGCCGTCCTTTTCGGCGATCTTCATCTCGATCCCGTCGAACGGGGTGCCGATCGAGCCCACCTTGTTATCGTCGGGCCGGTTGGCACACGTGACACAGGCTTCGGTCATGCCGTAACCCTGAAGTATGGGAATGTCTGCCGCCCAGAAAGCATACGAGAGCTTTTTCGACAACGGAGCTCCGCCTGAAACGAAGAAACGTAAGCTGCCGCCGACCCCTTCACGCCACTTAGAAAAAACGAGCCGATTTGCAAGGGCACGCTTTGCGGCCAAAACGGGAGATATCGAACCGTGCTTGTCCTTTTCATCCCAATACTCCTGGCCGACGACCAGTGCCCAGTCAAATAACTTAGTCTTCCAGCCGCCGGCGGCTTTACCCTTCTTCACGATCTTGTGATAGACCTGCTCGAAAAGCCTCGGGACCGCCGTCATTATCGTTGGTTTCACCTCCTGCAGGTGCGAAGCGATCTGGTCGAAGGCCGCACAATAATGGATCGAGACGCCGTTGGAACAGAGCACGTAAAAGACGGTCCGCTCGAAGATGTGCGAGAGCGGCAGGACCGCCAGGCTTCGATCGGTCGACTTGATCGGGAGCCCCTTGGAGACGGCTACAATATTCGAGACGAAATTCTCGTGCGACAACATAACGCCCTTCGGCTCGCCCGTCGTGCCAGATGTGTAAATGATTGTGGCAAGGTCGCCCATCGCGATGGCGGCAAGCGAGCTTTCAAAAGCCTCGTCGTCCATCGTCGTGGTGACGCCGCTGGACTCGACGTCGGCGAGGGTTATCGCACGGCTGTTGTTTTCCGGTTTTCCGTCGTCGTCGAAAAAGATGAGCTTTTCGAGACGCTCGACACTCTGGATCGCGTTTTCGGCATGTTTCCAAAGCTTTTTGCCGGAGATAAATAACATCTTCGAACCCGAATCTTCGAGGATAAAGCGGATCTGTTCGACGGCCTGTGTTGTGTAGATCGGAACATTCACCGCCCGCAGGCTGAGGATCGCAAGATCGACAAATGACCATTCGGGCCGGTTCTCGGAGATGATCGCGACCCGATCGCCCGCCTTAACCCCGAGAGCCGCGAGGCCGCGAGCAATCTTCTTAATACGCTCGATAATCTCCGTGCCCGAAAGGTAGTTCCAAACGTTGTCGATCTTGTAAGCAAGAGCGTCACGCTTGTCATAACGGCGAAAAGCCTCGAAACAATAGTGCGGGATCGATTGCGGGATGTTCTCAAATCCGACGAGGTTTTCAGCGATTGATTGGGCCATTGGTAGTAACCGATTCTCCAACCGGCAATTGTGGTTTCGTTCATCGTGGACGATTAACGATGATGATATCACCAAGTGCCGGATTGTTTCATTTTCC
>JBBRSH010000193.1:0-5533 GCA_038245555.1 Pyrinomonadales bacterium
GCCACGGTCTTCGACGGTTCCGATCGACAATTATCTTTTCCCATATCTAGTGATATGGGCTACAAATATATCGCCCTTTCCAAGGGCTGGATGCTTTCATGCGATCTTCCTTTATGACTTCAAAAGTTGGGCACTTTTTGTTGGGTTAAGGATGTTAAAGGCCACTTTGGGGAAAAGCCGGTTAAGCATGTAGACGAGCTTTGTGTTGCCGACACGGATCGTAAGCTTGTCCTTTTTTATACCGTTGATCAACGCCCTAACCAGCTCCGCCGGGCTTATCGCCTTTGTGTCAAAGCCGTCTCCCATCTCCGTTGCGACGACCGGAGGCAGGAGCTCGAAGACTTTCACGCTGCTGTTTAAGATCTCCAGATGTCGTCTGAGTGATTCTGTATAGAATCGCAGAGCGGCCTTGGTTGCAGAATACGTTGGAGCCAGGATAGAGGGAACGTAACTCAGTATCGAAGTAGTATTGATGATCGCGGCATCCTTTCTTGATTTCAACATTTCGATAAAAAGGTTGTTCAAGCGGATCACGCCGAGGTAATTGATGTTCATTTCATACTCTGCCGTCTCAAAATGTTTGGCATTAGACACACCCAGATTGAGCGGACCGCTTATGACTCCGGCATTGTTGTATAAGATATCGATCCCGCCAACGTCGTTGACCTGTTCGAAGAGTGCCTCGGCGTCGTCCGCATTTGCCGCGTCACTTCTAATGGCCGTAACCGCCGGATACAACTTTTTCGCCGCGTCCAGTTTTTCCTGATTCCGGCCGGTGATGATGACTTTTGCGCCGTTTGCCAAAAATTGCTTTGCAGCCTCAAGACCAATGCCTGCCGTTCCACCTGTAATTAATATTGTTTTACCTTTGATATTCATAACTGCTCACCTTTCGCTGGTCATTGGCCAGCCTCGTGTATTAAGATAATTGAAGCACTTGTAAAACGCAAGTGCTCTACTTGCTTTTTGCAAGTGCTAATTAAACATCTTTTATGAGTAAAGGAAAGAAAAGGTCCGATTGCCCGATAAGCTGTTCCCTCGATATATGGGGAGATAAGTGGTCGCTGCTGATCATCAGGGACCTGATGACCGCAAAACAGTGTACCTATAGCGACTTTTTACGATCGCCCGAGGGAATAGCCACCAATGTTCTAGCGGCCAGACTGCAAATGTTGGAAGAAAACGGGTTGATCAAAAAGTTCGGGCACCCCGATAACAAATCCAAAGTGTTATACCGGCTGACCCGAAAGGGGATTGATCTACTTCCCATAATGATCGAAATAAATCTATGGGCCGAAAAATATTCGACCCTGCCAAAAGATAGAAAGGCACTGCTGAAAGACGTAAAAAAGGATAAGGCCGGATCTATTGCGACAATGACGAAAGAATTGACAAAGCATCAAGGGCTGGATCGGTGACCATTGTTCGTCCTATAAAGTAATGTCTCGAAAACGTAGCCTAAACCAATTCCGACGCAATAGCAGACAATGTCGCTCCACAAAAAACCGAAGCCGAGTATCAGGCCTCCGACGTTGTATGCCTGATCTGATCTATCCAGGGAGCATGGTAGAGTTGGCTGATTTCGATCGAGACGGCGAAGATCAGCGCGATCAGAGAAACACGCAGTGTCGTCCAGCTCGGGAATAATATCGTTACGCCCAGAAAGGCTGTCAGGGCCCAAAGGGTGTCGCCCGCATATTCGGCAATAAATGTGGGAAGCTGAGCCGAATATTTCCGTGAAGACAGACCCAAAACGATCACGACAATTGCCGCTGCCACGTAAAGGATGCGGCTTCTCGATATTCTCATGCTCGTAGTTTCTACCAACTGTCGGCTAAATGGATCTAGTGAATCTGGCGTTCTATAGTTCCACAAACCCATAAGCCTCTATGGTCGAAAGTGCTTCGTCGATCTGCGGCAGGAGGTTAGTGATAACGGGAACCTGATTGCTCGGCAACAAAAGAACCGCGGTATTTATCTCGGCGAGATTTTGTTGGTAACGAAGATTCTTATCGGAGGTTATGAAGACATCGAATTCGTCAGCGACAAGTTTAAGGAGCTGGCCATTTTTAATGCCGGCCCGGCCCAGCCCATGTCCTGAACCGAGACGATATTCCGCGAGGGCAGGCCGCGTCTTACTATGCTCGGCACGCACTCGTCGATGATGAGCTTCATGGGGCAAGGCTGATATCGTCCAGGCTTGCGCGAAAATGCTCAAGGACACTGACCGCCTGTTCGCGGGTGACGGTCGGGAAGTTTTCGAGAAATTCGTCGAGAGAGACACCGACCTCTAAATTTTCGAGCAAAGCCGAAACCGGCACACGCGTCCCGGTGAACACAGGAACGCCGCCCATTATCTCGGCGTCAATACTGATAGCCGGTTCGACAGCACTGATCATTACTTACCTCTAAAAAAATTCTATCACAAAAAAGCCCCGGAAAACTGCGGTGCTGTTCTGATGACTTTACGCAGCCCGTCGATTGAACTGGAACCTGGTACGGTGGGCTATTTGGGCGTCGATCTCCTGGTCGATGAGTTCGAGGATCTCGTCGGGGGTGCGGTCTTCGGTTTGCCAGGCTTGGATGTAGACGTTGGCGGTGTCGGGGCGGCCTGAAATGCGGCATTCGGCGTTGACTAGGATCAGGGCGTTCGCACTTTCGGCGACGGCACTTGCCGCACACTCTTCGATCGCGTAACTCGAAAAATTGTACGCGGGGTTAAAACTATACCAACAGTAAAACGGCGTTATGTATTTGTATCGCGGCATCGTAAGCTCGAGTGTATCGCCAAATGATACATCGTTGCAAGAATGGCATAGCGATTTCTGAGGAAAAATTACAGCCGTCCGAGGTATGACGAACCGCGTTTCGCGGCAAATATCGGTCGTTGCATCCCCTTGTCTTCCGACTAACGAGCGGGTTTCTGCGACGAAGCGCGGGAGACGTTGAAGCGGGAGTTTAGTGAGAGGATGAGCATGCCGTCGTCGATCTTTGGGTCGGGGAGGCTGTATGTTCCGGTGAGACGGAGATCCCATTTTTTGATGAACAATCGGGCACGGACTATTCGGCCGCCGTATTTGCGTGCGCGGACGGCGAAGGCGTTTTGGAGGCCGATGTTTGCTTTTCGCATGCCGACGCTGTCGCTCCGGGTGTCGTAGTGGAGCGTTACGGCTTCGGGTTGGTCCATCGCTTCATAAAGAAGCCGGTTCATAACAAAGTCGCCGTTGCCATTGAGCGTAATGTAATATCCGTCCATCCCCCGCGACTGTTTCTCGTTAAATTCTATCCAGTTGTAGTCCATCGATCTGCCTCCCCATTTTTGCCATCAAATAATGTAGCAGAAATAGACGTGCGTTGCAAGTATGATACAGCCTGAAATTAGCCTTTGTGCTCTCTGTGTCCGCAACTTTGTGTTCTCTGTGTTTAAAACGGACACTTAACACAAAGCTCACGGAGATCAAGACGCAAAGCTCACAAAGTATTCTGTTCCCTGTTCACTTTCTATGATACGTAGGATAGCCGAGGCAGGGCGGTTCGCGAACGGACAGGCCCGGATCCGACGGATAGTAGACCTGCCGAAACGCGAAAAACTCCTCTACCAATTCCGGTAACCTACTCTACCAATTCCGGTAACCTCCTCTTACATTTCCGCTCAACTACTCTACCAACGGCCTCATATTTTGCCCAGGAACTTAGATTTCGAGTCTGGGATTCGAATCCGAGCACATTCTTTAGCGTAAATACGTCCTCTTCGCACAAATCGAAAAACTTTGGCGGTCGAGGGCAATTTCACGGTCTAGCGGCTAACTTGAGATCGGCTTTTCTGCTAATCTCCTTATTAATTATCACTTCCAGGAGAACTCAAATGATGAATTCGGTTACTACCATTGGCCGTTGTTTCGTGATCGCGGCATTTATTGCTGTGTCGTTCAACTCGTTCGTGTTAGCTCAAAAGGTCGATCCTTCGCTGTACCAGAGCATGCGTTGGCGAATGATCGGGCCGTTTCGAGCTGGGCGCACGGTCGGTGCGGTCGGGATACCGTCGCAGCCGAATACTTTTTACATTGGCGTCAATAATGGCGGCGTTTGGAAAACGACCGACGCGGGACGCACTTGGAAGCCGATATTTGACGATCAGCCGACCGGTTCGATCGGCGATATTGCGATTGCCCCGTCCAATCCGAACGTTCTTTACGTCGGCTGCGGCGAGGGTATTCAGCGGCCCGATCTCGCAACGGGCGATGGTATGTATAAGTCTACTGATGCCGGAAAGACGTGGACGCATCTCGGGCTTCGCGATGGCCAGCAGATCGCGTCGATCGCGGTCGACCCCAAGGACGAAAATCGTCTCTTTGTGGCCGTGTTGGGGCATCCGTACGGCCCAAACGAGGAACGTGGCATTTACCGCTCAACCAATGGCGGACAGACGTTTGAACGCGTGCTTTATAAGGATGTTGATACGGGCGGGTTTCAGGTCGAATTTGACCCGCAGAATTCAAAAGTGATCTATGCCGACATGTGGGCCGGCCGCCAGGGTCCTTGGGAAAACGGTGCATGGCAGGGCAAGGAAAGCGGGCTGTTCAAGTCGACCGATGGAGGAACTAACTGGAAAAAACTCACTAACGGGCTCCCATCGGTCGACAAGGGACTGGGCCGCATCGGCTTTACGATATCGCGTTCTAACCCGAAGATCCTGTATGCGACGGTCGATGCTCAAACCGGATTGGCCGGGATCTATGTGTCAAAGGACTCGGGCGAGAGTTGGACGCAAGTAAATAGTGATGGACGATTGTGGGGCCGCGGCAGCGATTTCGGCGAGATAAGAGTACATCCGACTGACCCGAACACGATCTTTATTGCCAATGTCTCTTCGCACAAATCGACCGACGGCGGCAAAACTTTCACGAGTTTTAAGGGAGCTCCCGGCGGCGACGACTATCACCGCATTTGGATCAACCCCGAGCATCCCGAGATCATGCTTTTTGCCGTCGATCAGGGAGCGACGATAACGGTCAACGGCGGCGAAACCTGGTCGAGTTGGTACAACCAGCCCACGGCACAGTTTTATCACGTCATCGCCGACAATCAGTGGCCGTACTGGGTCTGCGGCGGCCAACAGGAGAGCGGCTCGGCGTGTGTCGCTTCGCGGGGGCGGACGGGAGCGATCGGGGCGTGGGATTGGGAAACCATCGGCGTAGAGGAATACGGATATGCTGCTCCCGATCCGCTCGATCCGAACATTATCTACGGCGGCAAGCTGACGCGATTTGACCGGCGAACCCGGCACGTGCAGAACATCGCTCCGGAAGCCGTGCGTTCGGGCAAATACCGTTTCGTTCGTACCGCTCCGGTGATCTTCTCGCCGGTCGATCCGCATATTTTGTATTACGCGGGTAATGTGCTGTTTAGAACTACTACCGGCGGTCAGAGTTGGGAGGTCATCTCGCCCGACTTGTCGAGTGAAAAGCTTGAAGTGCCCGACACCATCGGTATTTACAAAAAACCGGAGATGGCGACGCAGCCGCGGCGCGGA
>JBBRSH010000194.1:0-5363 GCA_038245555.1 Pyrinomonadales bacterium
TGCGGCGAAACGCGCTGAGCGAGCGAACCGTTGATAGACACATTCGAGATCGTTGACTCGCTTTCGTGGCCGGCGAGTTTCCTCCAGTCGAGCACTATGGGTGGATTTTCGCCGCTTTGCGGCGATGCGGACAGGAGTGTCCGCACTCCGATGTTGACGCGTATCTCGATCGTGCCTTTTAGCACCGGCGACATCTTTTCGAGGGTCAGGTTGAGTTTGTAGCGAATGTCGGAATAATGTTCTGCGCGCCACTTGGCGAGCGACTGTGAAACACCGGGCTCGATCGGTGGTCCTTGTGAAAGTGCTGCCGTCGACGTAAATATCATCAATACTAAAAAACGCAACATCATTCGCATATATTACAACTTAAAGACGGGTAATTGAGCCAAGTAAAACTATTGCTTAAGAAAAAGAGGCTGCCTTTTCAGACAGCCTCGATCCGCAAATTCTTACAAGAAAAAGGTTACTGGGCGGAGCCGGCTTTGGCTGCGTTCGACTTGTCGGTGAGCAACTCGAGGGCCTTTTTCATCTGGATATCCTCAACGACCGCAGGCGTCTTGGGCTTTACAGGTGTTGGCGTGGCTTGCGGATTCGCCGGTTTGTCGGTTTGGTCGATCAGGTCCTCGGGGTCGATCGGTCCCGGATTGTCGGGCCGTTTGACCTCGATCGATGGTTTGACACCCATGGTGGCACGGTCTTCGCCGAGGAACGGGGCACCGCTTGGTGAAGCCCATTTTGCGACCGTAATGAGATAGCCGCCGCCGGATGCCATCGTGAAGAGCTTTTGTTCAGTACCTGAACCAAAACTACGCTCGCCAACGACCTCGCCACGCTTGTGATCAAGGACCGCCGCGGCAACGACCTCACTTGCACCGGCCGTTCCAAGGTCGATCAAAACGACGAGGTTGCCGTCGAAGATCGCCTTCGCCGGATCCGCCGCGAAGTTTGTTATAACTTTGTTCTCTTTTCCGATGACCTTTGCAAGGTCACCGTCCTTAATAAACAAATTTGCTACCGCGACACCTTCGTCGATCTTGCCCGCCGCGACGCCGCGAAGATCGAGCACGATCTTCTGCACGCCTTGCTTTGCAAGACTCGCGACCTGGGTGCGGATGTCATTTGCTTCGCCGTCGTCGAGGCTGTAGACCTTAACAACGCCGATCCGGCCCGTTTCGACACGAGATTCGGCCGCCGGTGTCTTGAACGTACCGCGTGTAACTTTGATAGTTTGCGGCTTTTCGCCGGAACGCAGAACGCGAAGGCTCATCGATGATCCAGGCTCGCCGTTGATCAGTTCGCGGGCATCGTAGAGCGAGACGTCACGCGTCGCTTTGCTATCGATGTACTCAACGACATCGCCAGTTTTTAGCCCGGCTTTATCTGCGGGCGAACCCTTGGTAACAGATATCAGGTAAAGGAATCCGGAAACCTGCGAAAGCTCAGCACCGATACCGGCCTTTCCAGCCGACTTGTTCGCCTGAAAATCGCGGACCTGATCCGCGGTCAGGTACGACGAATAAGGATCGAGACCATTAGCAAGGCCGCGGAGGGCACCGACACGGACCTTTTCCATATTAGGTTCGTCGACATAATCGTTTTGAATATGCTGCAAAACCGCATCAACTATCTTCAGCTGTGCCTGCGGGTCATTGACCGGCTGCTGAGCCTGGGTCGTCAGGACCGCTCCGACAAACGGCATCCCGCCGATGACGGCATAAACCGAGATCGCTCCGGAGAGCATTAGTACCCAAAGTTTTCCGCGAAATGACATATAATACCTCTAGATCAGGAGAAAGCGTGGACCGCAGTAATTATCCGATATCCACAGTATTCGTGCAACAAAAAGATATAACTAATGAACCCCGGGTTGCAGATGTTTCCCGCATTCCCGCGAAAGGACGGATCGTCGCGCTTGACCCAGGAACAAAGCGCATAGGCGTGGCCATTTGCGACGAGCTCCGGATAACAACACGGCCGCTGCCGTTTATAACGCGAGAAAGCTGGAAAAAGTTGCTTTTGGAGGTCAAAAACATCGTTGCCGAGTTTGATGCCGCCGCACTCGTCGTGGGTTTGCCGTTAGAATCCGACGGCAGCGAATCTGTTATGTCAGCGGACGCCCGCGACATGGCGCGAAAATTCGAGCTTTCACTTCAGATACCCGTTTTTCTTCAGGATGAACGAGTAACCTCGTACGAAGCCAAGGGCCGCCTGTGGCAGCAAGGTGTTGGCTTGGCCGATGCCCGAAAACTAGTTGACAGCGAAGCCGCCGCGATCATTCTCGAGGATCTCCTTTCAAGACTTTAAGGTCAGGCTTGACCAAAAGCGGCGGTCTTTCGTAATGGGAGGTAACGCCTGTAGGTTAGTTGCCGCCAGATCCATTCGACCGGGCCGTATTCACTTTGGTGACATAACGACGATCTCAACCGCCGCCTTTTCGACGGCCACCTTTGAAAATGGGAAGATCATTGGCGTTCCGGTCCGCCAGGCTCCGAACTGATCTTTGAAATGCGCAGATTTTGGGTCACCGCTTTCGCCAAGCGGGATGACGTGGCGCGTGGCGTCCCAGTTTCCGGGGCTGGCGATCAGGCGCATTGAGACGCTTGACCCGACGTTCGGCGTTTGGCTCTGGTTACTGCCCGCGATGCCGACGATCGGCGTCGCAAATTGCGCTCCGATCAGCGGAGCGGCGGCGAGCTGGTGCGGAAAGCGCGAGGTAAAGCCCTTGCCCCAAGTCCATCCGAGCGGATCGCTTCCGTATGTTTTCGAAGCCGTCAGAGTCGTCCGAACGCTGCCGTCACACGCTTTGTAAAGTTCGCCGTATGTTTTGTAACCGGCCGGAAGCCAACGGTCGAGCTTTTCTCGAATCGCTCGGTCAAAGATTCGTTGAACGATAAGTCCGACGGTTACCGGCTTATTGTCGTCCGCCATTTCGTTGGCAATGCAGATCTCGATCTGGGTTGCGAGGACTGCTCCGCGACTGTCAGGCGTCATCTTACCGTCCCAATCTTTCAGTACCGCGATCGTTTCAGCCGAAGCAGAACCGTCCGCGACAATTGTCTTGGCAAATGATACCAGCGCCCAATTGTAGACGTCATACTGGATATCGCGGAAATCATCCATCGTCATTCCCTGCTTTTTCGCGGAAAGCAGGTCGTAGATCCTGCGGGCACGATACGAGACGTACGTGCGGGTCATTTGCTGGTATTTATAGTCGGTGCCGGCGATCCGCTGGTTGGCCGTCACGATAAAACCTGACGGCGGATTGAACAAATGCGGCAGCTCGTCAAACGGTATCATGCCCGTCCAATCACCGTCGTTCGTCGCTCCGTCGTACGGCAGCGAACCGTCGCCCTTGCGGCGTATCGGGATCTGGCCGGAGACGTACCATCCGATATTCCCTTTCACATCGGCATAGACAAAGTTTTGCGTCGAGCCGCCATAGCCATTTAGAGCGTTCTGAAACTCTTGCCAATTTCCCGCACGGTTTAGTTTGAAAAAGGGGCCAAGGTCGAGATTCTTCGGATCGAGGGCCGTCCATTTGAGCGAGTAGCTCTTGCCGCTCTCAGTCAAAATGATAGGGCCGTTGCGGGTCTCGTAAACGTCGAGATCAACCGGCGACATATCCGGTTTCATCAAATTGCCGCGAACATTGATCTTTTCCTTGCGAGTTTTTAAGGGTTCAAAACCCGAAGGCGTGCGGTATTTCGCCGTGCCGCTCGCCATATCGCCATCGATCGTCTCGAGGTAAATATCCTGGACGTCCGGGCCGACGTTCGTCATTCCCCATGCGATGTTCTCGTTGTGGCCGATGATGATCGAAGGAATTCCGGGTACTGAAACGCCAGCCACGTGGACCGTCGGACTTTGAAGCGACGCCAGGTACCAAACGCCCGGAGCCGACGGAGCCAGGTGAGGGTCGTTTGCGAGCATTGCCTTGCCGTCAGCCGTTCGCTTGCCGGAGACGACCCAATTGTTGCTTGCCGCAAGGTCTTCGGCATAAAGCCCCACCATTTCTAGTGAATCTTTGCGGAGCTGGGCGTCCTTTTCAGCACTCGCGAGTAGTTCCGGTGAAACGTCTGTCCTGCTTTGTGCCGCTGCTGCCGCTGGTTTTGTGTCCTTGCCGTAAAGGACGACATCATTCGGAGTCACCGGATTGGTCAGGTCGGCGAACTTGTCTTTAGAGATCATCGATAGTTGCTGCCGCAGGAGATCCGTCTGCCACGTGTTGCTCAGAGCGTCGGCAAGGACCGCTCCGATGGCTAGCGAATCCGCCGCTGTCCACGCGCGCGGTTTGTATTGGAGGATATTGAACTCGATCGGTAAGGTTTTCTCGTCGAGCGTAGCGATATAGGCATTCACTCCGCGGACGTAAGCGTCCATCGCGACTCGCATTTCTCCGGTGAGGTTCTGCGAAGCTGTCTCGGTCAATGCCGCAAAACCGAATCGACGCCAACGTTTGTCGCCTTCGAGAGCCTGTTGACCAAACAGCTCTGCCGTCTCGCCCCTCGCTACTCGACGCATCAGGTCCATCTGCCAGAGCCGTTCGCTAGCTGTAATGTAACCCTGGGCAAAATACAGATCCGCGTCGTTCCGGGCCTCGATATATGGTATTCCGCGCCCATCCCGAAGCAAGTTTACTTCCGACTTGAGTCCCGGAACGCTCATCTGAGTCCGAATGGCCTGCGGACTTGCGGAAATCGAGCATAAGATAATTGAAACGGCAAGAATGAACAATCGGAGTTTCATAATGATGGGTGGAGCGTTCGTTGAGTTCAAATCTGGACCGAAGCCAGGATTGTTTCCTCTAATTATTGCAAAGACGCGCTTTTCTACGGTAAACTCTTGAGGTTTTCATATCAAGTAATGGGAGTGTTTCTTAATGCGAGAATTTAAGATTGTTGTATTTGTCGCCGGCTTGGCTATTTTTGTAGCCTGTGGCCAAACCGCGTCAAATAATCCTTCGAATACAGCCACCGCAAACGCGAAGACGCCCGCAAACGTGGCTCCGACACCTGCCGCCACAGTCGAAATGGCCGCGGGTGGCAAACTATACAGCACGAGCTGTGCAAAATGTCACAAAGAGGACGGCAGCGGCGGAAAGATCACCGTAGACGGTAAATCGATCAACCCGGATAATCTGACCTCTCCGAAAATGGTGGGTAAGTCTGATGAAAAACTTCTCACCGCAATTGCTGACGGATATCCGGACGATGGAATGCCCGCTTTCAAAGACAAGCTAAAACCAGACGAAATGAAGCAAATAGTCGCCTTCATACGTTCCGATATACAAAAATCCGCGGCAAAACCAGGCGCCTCGCCGAGCAAATAAGGCCGTGTTCCAGTTTGCAAATGACTCGTCCGAA
>JBBRSH010000195.1:0-5350 GCA_038245555.1 Pyrinomonadales bacterium
GACAAGATCTTGCCGGGCGCGCCCGGCAAGATCTTATGACCACCAAAAACAAATCACTATGTCATACAATTCACCAAAAAAGAGGACATTTCTAATAAGTTATAATAGAGGTCATTTCTAAAGAGTTCTGACAGGAAAATGTCAGAGAATTCGGTTCGTGGGTCGTGCGGGGCTAGATCTGGTCGTCATTTTACGAAAAACCTAATAGCAATGGCGACAATCCCTATAACATATGACACTATGACGAAAAGCTTGGCACTGCTCGCGTGGTATCGGGCGGTAAAAGCATCGCCTTTCTTCTTATCGTCGATGACGCGAAGTGAGTAATAAACCGCAATGGCTCCGGGGAAGAAGCAGAAGATCAGGGCGACAAGGCTAAAGACGATGTAGGTCGGGATCGCGTCGAGTTCTTTGTCGCCGGTTTTGAGGAACATCGTTCGGGCCTAGATGCCATGTAAGTCGGGATTATTACTAAGGAAGCTGTCTTTTAGATCGTCCGCCAATGACGGCGATACATAGTCCGGCGATTACAAGAACCAATCCAATAAACATCTCAAGGATAGGAAGGACGCCGCCGGATGCCCCGATCCCCGCAGACTCATTAATATGAATAGTCGGTATTGAAATCCAAACGGCTAAGAGAACAATCACTGCACCCACCAAAGCGACAAAAGCTCCAATTGCTCGAAACCAGTTCATAGTTAACCTCCATCAACCTTTCACCGGCGATTATATGCTTCGTTGATTCAAATCATCAATGTTTGAAATGCCGGATGCCTGTAAATGCCATCGTAATCCCGTGTTCGTTGGCGGCAGCGATCGATTCGTCGTCCTTGATCGATCCGCCGGGCTGAATGATGGCTGCCACGCCAAATCTTGCCGCTTCGTCGACATTGTCGCGGAAAGGGAAGAACGCATCCGAGGCGAGGACGGAACCTTTCAGAGGCAGTTCGAACCGCTCGGCACGCATGGCTGCGATCCGAACCGAATCGACGCGGTTCATTTGTCCGGCCCCGACTCCGAGCGTCGCATATTCGTTTGCAAAGACGATCGCATTTGATTTCACGTGTTTGCAGACCGTCCACGCAAGGGTCATCGCTTCCACCTCAGCATCTGTTGGTTTCCGGTCAGTGACGACGTTTAGATCGGAGGCAGCGAGGCTGTGCGTGTCGCCATCCTGAACGAGAAAGCCGCCGGAGATCTGCTTGTATTGCATGTTTGCGAAACAGTTGTTTGCTTGTGGGTTGCTGACTCGCAAGACGCGAAGATTCTTCTTGGTCTTGAAGATATCGATCGCTTCATCCTCAAAATCCGGTGCGACGATCACCTCCGAAAATACCTCGATGACCGAAGCCGCCACGGCAGCGTCGACCTTGCGGTTGAAAGCAACGATCCCACCAAAAGCTGATAAAGGATCGGTTGCTAAGGCTCGACGGTAGGCTTCTTCGTTGTCGGAACCGATACCGACACCAGATGGATTTGTATGTTTTATGATCGCCACGGCACGACTTTCAATATCCTGAACCAAATTCCATGCTGCATCTGCGTCGACGTAATTGTTGAACGACATTTCCTTTCCATGAAGCTGTTCAGCCCCGACGATCCCGTCACCGGCGTCCGAGTATAGAGCGGCCCGCTGGTGTGGATTTTCGCCGTAACGAAGATCCGATACTTTGGCCAGTTCGATAACTTTGTATTCCGAAAGAGAGTCGTCGGCTTCGGCAGGATCGGTCGTTGCTATCTCTTCGTAGATAAGGTCTTCATAATCGACAAACGCGAGATGGCCGAGTGGATTCAGAGGTTCCAGCCGCTCAAGGTCGTCATTGCTCAACTGGTTTGCAAGGTATGACGATATGGCCAGGTCATAACTTGCCGTTCGTGTGTATGCCAGAACGCCGAGCCGCTGACGCGTTTCGAGGGATATAGCTCCGTCATTTATACGAAGCTCGTCAAGGACCTCCTGGTATGATCTCGGATCAGTGATCACAACCACATCACGCCAATTCTTCGAAGCCGAGCGGATCATTGCCGGGCCGCCGATATCGATATTTTCAACGGCCTCCTCAAGCGAAACACCGTCCTTCGCAATAGTCTCTTCGAACGGATAAAGATTGACGACCACCATGTCGATCGGCTCGATGCCGTGCTCGTTCATCGACGCAATGTGTCCGGGATCGTCCCGCAACGCGAGAAATGCGCCGTGTATTTTGGGATGCAGCGTTTTGACCCGTCCGTCCATCATTTCCGGAAATCCTGTTACATCCGAAACATCATCGACGGGCAAACCGCCGGCCCTCAGATCTCGTGCCGTTCCTCCAGTCGAAACGATCTCAACACCATGTTCGATAAGACCGGTGGCGAATTCCACTAGTCCGCTCTTATCGGAAACGCTCAATAGGGCACGCCTGATTTTTCGCAATTCACTCATAAAAATCAAAAAAGCGGCCATATTGACCGCTTCGCAAATAATAGCCTGATTTGAAAATCTTACTCAACAAGGCTGTCTTCTCAGCAAAAACAGCGACGAAAGTTCTGCCCTTTGCCACGCCGTTAAAAAAAGAACCGGCCGAGGAACAAAAGACTTAGCACGAATACCATCGCGTAGATCAGGATTTTGATAAGACTCATAAAATTAACTATGCTTAGACTACTGAGTCTGCTTTGATGATAAAGCCCCATTCTATCTCTGGATTCTCGCCGATGTCAAAATATTTACGTTTATTTTTGATTCTTTTGTCGGCATTTATACAGATTTTACATTTTTTTAACAATTCCAATGGCCAGACGGTACCGGACTTAATCGCGAGAATAAGGATCACGAAGAACGATCGTGCGGTTGCCGAGGTCTCAGGCTCATTTGATTCGGATCGCTCGCATAAGAACCCTCGCAATATCTCTTTCATCAACGACTATGGTGGCGTCAGCGGCCTTGGCGAGCGTATCTCTAATGTTGTTCTAACCGGTCGCAACGGCGATCCGATCGCAAACAAACGCTTTGCTGCGGGTGAATATGTCGCTGATTCGACCTTTTTAGCGTGGAATTATCGCGTTGATCTCACACCTTTAAGGCAGCGAACCGCTGCTGCTCACGTATCATGGATAAGCGCAGACACTGGGCTGTTGATGATCGATGATCTGGTCCCCCAGGCAGGTATCGAAAGAGTATCGGTCAGGGTCAAACTCGAAGTCCCGGCAGGGTGGAGCGTTTTTGCAAATTCGCCAAGGAGCCAAGACGGCGACTATGAATTTCGAGCTGTCGAAAAAGCCTCCTTCTTGATCGGCAGAGATCTGCGAGATCGGCAAGTCACGACAAACGGAACAAAAATACATTTTGTAACTTCCGGCGAGTGGCAATTTACTGATGCCGAAGCCGCAGGTGTCATCGAGGAAGTATTTGGGCACTATGCATCGGCCTATGGCCTGGCCCCCAGTGACACTGCCCAAATAGCGATAGTGAAGTTTCCTGTAGACACAGCTCCCGGCAATTGGGAGGGTGACACTCGCGGGAACACTGTCACGATCGTCTCGTCCGACATGCCTTTCAAAACGCAGTCGCTCCAGCGTTTGCATGAACAACTTAGGCACGAGGTGTTTCACCTTTGGTTTCCAAACGGCGTAAACCTGAGCGGCAATTACGATTGGTTTTACGAGGGTTTCGGGCTTTACCAATCGCTAAAACTTGGTGTCGCGGTTAACCGGCTAAGATTCACCGATTTTCTTGATTCGCTCGCTCAGGCTTACAACATCGAGAATTCGCGAGACCAAGGTATCTCGCTGATCGAAGCCTCGTCCAAACGATGGTCAGGAGAAAGCACTCGCCTTTATGCCCGGGGTATGCTCGTCGCTTTTGTAACGGACCTCGCACTGCTCCAGCAGTCGAAGGGAAAGATCTCTGCTGAAACTCTTCTGAGGGCGATCTATCAGAAATATCATGGTGCGGCCCAACGTGACGACGGGACCGCAGCAGTGTTGTCCGTTATGAAATCGTATCCTGAGCTTAACTATATTGTTTCTCGATTCATCACCGGTGCGGAAAAATTTGGTTGGGAGACAGAACTTAATGCGGCCGGCATTGAAGCCGCTACGTCGAATTCGTTCACCGCGTTAAACGTCACCGCGAAGCCAAACAAGAGCCAGAGGGATTTATTGGATAAATTGGGCTATAATAGCTGGCGAAAACTGGAAGTAAAGGGCAAATGAAAATTAAGTTTATTTTAACGGTCGCGGTAGTTATGGCGGCAGTATTGATGCCGGCCTGCAGTTGGATAGATCAGTCGGTAAGCGGCGTTTCGACCGTGTTCGGAACCGGCGATACTGCGACGGTCATCGCGAAAACGGCCCAGATCCGAACATCGTACGCAGTCGTTGCAGCCGATCTTCTCGAGGTAAAGCGGGGCGATACGCTCGATCTGGTCGATCAGCTTGAATTCGAGAAGGTCCAGTGGTTTCGTGTCCGGGCCCATGACGAGACACAAACCGAGGGTTGGATCGAGGCTCAAAATGTAATTACCAGCGAGACCCTCAATAAGTCTAAAAAACTTGCCGAGTCGTATCAGAACCAATTGCCGCAGGCGGCCGGAGTGATACGGTCGGCGTCGAACCTTCGAGCCCAACCCGACATGAACCCGGAGAACGTTTTATTCAAACTCTCAAACGGTTCCAAGTTTGACATCATGTCATGGAAATTTGTGCCGAAGCAGGAAACTCCTGACGTCGACGATGCCCCAAAAGGCACGCAGAAAACTGCTAAAAAGTCGAAGGATGCCGACGTAGAGGCATCGAAACAGGATGGTGAGCCAGACAAGATCGAGGATAAATACGACATTTGGTATCAGGTCCGTCTAGATCCGTCCGTATCTCCGGCCCCGTCCGGATGGTTGTTTGGACGCCAGGTCGAGCTGCAGGTGCCAACCGACATTTCCTTTTTCCAGCAGAATAATCGCAAGTTCGTTACCTGGCAACGGCTCGACGCAGACCTCGGAGACAAAGGCTCCGTTACTCGGTCTACGACGCCGGGAAGTTACGTCATCCTCAGCCGGACAAATATCGTAAAGGCGATCGACGGAGTAGAGCCGGATTTTGACGGCGTACTGATCCTTGCCTTCGACAAATATGACCAGAATTATTACACCGTTTGGCGTAATCCGCCCGGCACTGATGTTTGGGGCCAGCTGCCGCTAAAGGTTGATGGTAAGGGAGATAGCAAAACGTTTACGGTGCAGCTGAGGAATGCGAACGGTAAGGTCGACTCAAAACAGTTTGTGGTTTTTAAGGACAAGAACCGGATGAAGGTGACACCGCCTGAGGACCTGGCCCAGTACCAGACCAAGAGTAAGTAATGACTGCGGAA
>JBBRSH010000196.1:0-5336 GCA_038245555.1 Pyrinomonadales bacterium
GAATAGGAAACGTGTCGAACCTCTCCGTTTTCACCTTCCCAAATAACGGCAGGCTGGTCTTTCATCTTGTCCGTCTGCCAGCGGTCGAGGCACATTTCGGTGATGTTCAGTCCGGCCGACGGAGAGCGGACACTCTTGTCTGCATCGCCGGTTCCTCCGGCACGATCTTTTTCGTGCTCCGCACTCATGCGGACAGGAGTGTCCGAGCTCCGAAACCAAACAGGAAATTCGATGCCGTCGGAAGTGTCGAGCAGCTTTTCGTATGGCGGGTCGAATTTAATGTCGAGAAATTTCAAGACTTCTTCGGTGAATTTCTCGACATCATTTATCGAATACGCGTAAAGCTCATCCCACGTCGAGACGCCGACCTGACGCATGAACTCGCTGAGTCGGGCCCGTTCGATGACCTCGGGCGTTGGCGTCCAGGCGATCGGCTGATCTTCGAGCAGATTGGTGTCGTTCATAAAAAATCTATTGAAACTGGCGATCCAAATCCTTTAATCTAATAGAGGCCTACCTGTTGCTCCGCCAGTGCATTATATGAAAAAAAATCTCCCAACCGAAGACCTCGGCAATCGAACCTACGCATTTTTTGACCTTCCGGAGTTTGCAACACTCGTTCCGGCCTCCGGAGTGAATTCCCAAACAGTCGCGGTAGCGGGGAATACTCAAATCCTCGACAAAATGCTTTCCGGCATTAAATGGACTTTTATCTACGCACCAGGCGTAGTCGCCATGCATATGATAATGCTGGGTTTCGCGTTTATTACCTTTTTCTATCACGACTGGGCACCTGAGATGCTGTTCGGAACCATCGGAGCCGGGATCATCTATTCGTTTATGATAATGTTCGGCATCGGTAAATTGAGCGACTTGAGATACTTACGTGTCGTCGGAGCCGTCGCCGCAAGCTCGGCCATAGCTGCAATTCTTTACAGCCTTTTCGTCGTTCTTGTTCGCGGCCAGTTTTTCGGAAGCGTTATGATGATCACCCTGCTCATCCCACTATTGACTGGTTTTTTTGTAAAAAGGAAGACTGATCGCCAACTCGAATCGGCCTAACACTCGCACCAAGATAATTTGTTCGGAAACAAAAAAAGGCGGGCCTCACGGCCCGCTTTATTAACTCCCCTTGAAAAATAATTACAAACGACGGCGATAGACTTGACCGTCTTGTTTTTGTTGATAAATATCCCGGCTTGTCCGGTTGAGATCACGTTCGAGCTTTATGCGTTCTGCACGCGAACGACCTCCGTCCGACTCACGATACCTCGCCTCAATGCGGTCAAAGACGGGATTGTTCGTTTTCCAAGCGAGCCGCTTCACGGTTTGTTAGTTCGCCCGACCTTACGCCTTGCGTAATGCGGTTTTGCTGTTCCCGTTCGCGGGCGTCTATGTCTATATTGTGAAGGCGGCGTGTCTGGGCGTTTGTCGCCATCGACGCGACGATCACGATTGCAAATGAAGCCAATACTAATGCGATCTGTTTTTTCATTTTTCTATACTCCCTCTTTTAAGTTTATTTAAGTTCGAAGCGGCCTTCGAGCCCACGGGGAGAGTTCGCAAACTCACCGTTTCCAAGTACTTAGGACAATCGGGATATGGGTTTGGCCGAAAATATTTTTCGCATAAATCATCGATTTGAACACGTCGGCGTTTTGGCGGATAATTTCACCAAAGCATATGAATGATAATCACGGAAGTATTCCGCTGCCGAAAAATTTGTTCGCGGGCAAAACGGCGATCGTTACTGGAGCGTCACGCGGCGTGGGTCGCGCAACCGCAATTCGATTGGCCGAGGCTGGCGCGAATGTGGTCATAAACTATCTAAGTAATGAGGCCGAGGCCCTTGAGGTGGCGGAATTGTGCAAGAACCAGGGCGTCGGGGCGATAACAGTGCAGGCGGACGTATCGGAATTCGCGGGAGCGGAGGAGATCGCGAAGCAGACCCTCGACACCTTTGGCCGGATCGATATGCTGGTTTGTAATGCAGGGATCTGGGACGGGGCACCGATCGAGGACATGAGCGAGGAGCTTTGGAACAGAGTCATCAACACCAACCTAAAATCTGCGTGGGCGATGACAAAGGCATGCGTTCCCGCAATGAAAAAACGCGACACGGCGGCGATCGTTTTTGTTTCATCAACCTCAGGCCAGCGTGGCGAAGCAAATTATTCAAATTATTCAGCTTCCAAGGGCGGCCAGATCTCATTTACCAAGGCCCTCGCCAGCGAACTTTGTCCAAAGATCCGCGTCAACGCCGTCGCTCCCGGCTGGATCGAAACATCGATGGTTCGGGCGGTTTTTGAAGACCAGAGTTACAAGGACAGCGTGCTGAGATCGATCCCAACCAACCGAATGGCGTCTACGGATGACGTGGCGTTGTCAATATGTTTCCTGCTATCGGATTGGGCGAGACAGATCACCGGCGAGATACTGAACGTAAACGGCGGCGCCGTACTATGCGGGTGAAGAAGTAACCACAGATGAACACGGATGAACACCGATTTTTTGCGACAGATTAAGTAGGGCATAAATCCGAAGATCCATCTCACGTCTTATCTGTGTTCATCTGCGTCCATCCGTGGTTCATTTTTTGCCCATCTTACTTTGTGGTTGACACGCTGCAAATCGATGTTGTAGGTTAGTGAAAGCCTGACAAGGCGGAAGTTCGATGAAGAATATTATTCAAATGCCGATTAGCTGTTGCCGCATTATTACATGCGTCACGCTTGCGGCGATTGGATAGAATCCCGGTACGGGAACTTGAAAACCAAAAAGCGTGGCGATTTAAGGCAACTTGCTCCACGATAAAAACTGCTAAAGACTGACGATGACGAATCCGTCATCGACAAAACGAAGATCTTCAAAAAAGCTCTCGTGCAAACTTTAGCACGAGAGCTTTTTTGATTTTAAAATATATGGCTAAACGATCGATCGAAACAGAACTGGTACACGCGGGCGAAAGGCAGCCTCTGCCGCAAGGCATGCCGAACGCGACGCCGATATTTGCCAACTCGACATTCGGCTACGAGTCGATGGAAGAGGCGGAACGAGTGTTCAGCGGCGATCTCAAGGATTACATCTACACCCGCTATGGCAACCCGACCGTCGAGGCTTTTCAGGAGTCGCTGCGTGTTTTGGAAGGCGGTGCCGTCGCCCGGGCATTCTCGTCTGGAATGGCGGCGCTGCATGCAACCCTGCTTGCCAGCGACCTGACTCCGGGGTCGGTCGTTATCGCTTCGCGAGATCTGTATGGAGCCAGCTTTGACCTGCTCTATAAGGTTTTTGGGGCCTTCGGCGTCAAAACGCAGCTAGTCGATTTCGCCGATCTTGATGAACTGCGAGCTAAAACCGCGGAGCTTAAACCGCGTGTATTGCTCGCGGAGACGATCTCAAATCCGTTGTTAAAGGTGCTCGATATCGCAGCTGTTGCTGGGATCGCCGGATCGGTGGGGGCGAAGTTCATTGTCGACAGCACATTCGCGACGCCGTATCTCGCGCGGCCGCTAGAACTCGGGGCCGATCTCGTCGTTCACAGTGCAACAAAATATCTCGGCGGCAATGCTGACGCGACCGGCGGTGTCGTCGTTGCCCGCGACATCGCGGACGAGCCCGCGTTGACGAGTGCGATGAAACTCGCGGGCGGCATCCTCAGCGTTTGGGAAGCTCATTCGATCTCCCGCGGGATCAGGACGCTGGCTCTGAGGCTTGATAAACAGTGCTCAAACGCCGAGAAATTGGCGGACGCATTATCGGGCCACGATGCGGTCGCGAAAGTTTATTATCCGAAATTCTCCAATGACGGCGTGGCCCAGAAAGTATTGCGGCAGCCGCTCTACGGTGCCCTGCTTTCTATCGTCCTAAAAGACGATTCCCGCGAAGCGGCATGGCGATTTATGAATTCGCTGGAGTTGATCGTTCGGGCGACAACGCTTGGAGATGTGTTTACAACGGTCTCGCACTCGGCTTCGTCGTCGCACCGCGAACTTACCGAAAAGCGTCGCAGTGCTCTCGGCATTACCGAAGGCCTCGTACGGATCTCGACCGGGATCGAGAATGTCGACGATATTTTGGCTGACCTCTATCAGGCACTCGAAAAGTCGAAGGGTCAAAAGGGGCAGGGAGCATGATCAGCTTACCGGCGACAAATCGTGAAGAGATCATCGCTCATGCGGAACGCGATTATCCGCACGAATGTGGAGGCTTGCTGCTCGGACATTTTGATGCGGAAACGGGAAAACGCGTCACCGAGACCATGCCGATGGAGAACACGGCAGACCTGGAAACTCGGCATGACCGAATTTTGATCGAACCACGTGATGTGATGCGGGCCGAGCGTTACGCCCGCGAAAAAGGGATCGATATCATCGGCTATTACCATTCGCATCCGGATGACGAAGCGATCCCGTCGCAATTTGACCTCGATCATGCGTTGCCGGTCTGGTCATACATCATCGTTTCGGTTCGAGACCGAAAGGCAGTTGATCTGAGGTCGTGGGAGATGGAAAACGACCGTTCGAAATTTAATAAAGAAGCGATAAATAAGGGAGTGTAATTATGGCAGTAACCGTATTGATTCCGACGCCGCTCCGGCAATTCGCGGGCGGCAAATCAGAGGCAGAAGTAGAGGCAAACACAGCCGGGGAGGCGTTGTCTGCATTGACGACCGAGTTTCCTGAGCTTCGAAAGCACTTATTTACAGAGCAGGACTCGCTTCGCAATTTCATAAACGTCTATGTCGGTGACGAAGATATCCGCTATCTCGATGGTGCCGCGACCGATGTGGCAGCGGGCGAAACGGTCATGATCGTGCCCTCGATCGCCGGTGGCAGTTCGGCCGCAGAGGCTCGTTCGGCCGATTTGCCCGACCTCTCGACCGAGGAATATCAACGGTATTCGCGGCACCTTATCCTGCCAGAGGTCGGGCTCGAAGGACAACGCAAACTGAAAAATGCCCGTGTCTTGACAATCGGAACGGGTGGCTTGGGTTCGCCGCTTGGGCTTTATCTGGCGGCGGCAGGAATTGGCACGCTCGGGGTCGTCGATTTTGACGTGGTCGACCGTTCAAACCTCCAGCGGCAGATCATCCACGGCACGAAGGACATTGGACGTTCAAAGATCGAATCGGCAAAGGAGCGGCTGAACGACATTAATCCAAATGTGAAGGTCGAGGCGTTTGAAACGCGGTTGACCAGCGAGAATGCTCTCGAACTGTTCAAGGATTTCGACGTGATCGTCGATGGCACGGACAATTTTCAGACACGATATCTGGTCAATGACGCGGCCGTCCTGACTGGCAAACCCAATGTTTACGGATCGATCTTTCGGTTCGA
>JBBRSH010000197.1:0-5275 GCA_038245555.1 Pyrinomonadales bacterium
AGCGAAATATCGCCCGGGTCCTCTTCTTCGGATCGTCACTGGGTGGGTTTGGGGCATTGGCCGCAGCCTCCCTCGTGCCAGATGCAGAGGCGATTGCCGAAGTGCCGCAGGTGGATGTGCACCGCTCGCTGCAGCAGGCGGCTCGGAGATTTTCCAGTCGTGAAACTCGGTATAATTGCCATCAAAATCAAGAATGCGGCCATCCGCTTCAAACGACAGCATCTGATTTGCGATCTTATCGAGAAAGAATCGGTCGTGACTGACGACGATGATCGTGCCGTCGTACTCCTCAAGCGCATTTTCGAGCGATTCGCGTGAAGGAATATCGAGATGGTTGGTAGGCTCGTCTAGCACGAGCACGTTCTTTTGCGAATAGATGAGCTTAGCAAGGGCGAGCCTTCCCTTTTCGCCGCCAGAAAGGGCGGCGACCGGCTTAAATACGTCCTCACCGACGAAGAGAAACTTTGCCAGAAACCCGCGCAGCGTGCCATTGTCCGCCGTTGGAGCGACACGGCGAAGCTCCTGTATCACCTCATTGCGCTCTTCGAGCCCTTCTAGGTTTTGAGAATAGTAGCCGATGTTGGTCTTTGTGCCCCAGTGCAGTTTGCCGCCGAGTTCGCGGATCTGTCCAAGCAGCGTTTTTACCAGTGTTGTCTTTCCCGTACCGTTGCCGCCGATGATTCCGAGGGCGTCTCCTCGATGCAACGAGAAATTGAGTTTCTCGGCAAGTATGCGTTTTTCGTAGCCGATAGTTAGGTCTTCGGCGGTCAACACGTTGTTGCCCGTACGTTCGACCTGTCGGAGACCAAAGTTGCCGCCCGATTTCTCGCTCGTAACGGCCTCGATACGCTCCATTCTCGCAAGCAATGTACGCCGTGACTTGGCTTGCTTTGTCTTTTGGCCTTCGAGATTACGGCGAATAAACTCCTGCGTTTTATTGATCAGCGCCTGTTGATTTTCGTACTCGCGGATCTGCTGTTCGCGGCGAAGCTCTCGCTCCTCAAGATATTTGGAGTAATTGCCCTTGTACGTAACGGCCATGCCGCGGTCCATCTCGACCACGCGATTTGTGGTACGGTCGAGGAAATACCTGTCGTGGCTGATGACCACGTAGGTCTTGTCGTACTCCTTCAAAAAATTCTCGAGCCATTCGACGGCGTCGACGTCGAGGTGGTTAGTAGGCTCGTCCAGGAGCAGAACATCGGACGACGACAAAAGCAGGCGAACCATCCCAAGCCGATTCTTCTGGCCGCCCGACAATTTACGCACATCGTGGGACCACATTTCAGTCGGAAAACCCATCCCGAGCAAAACCGCCTCGGCCTTCGCCGCGTACGAGAATCCGTCAGCGTGTTCGAACGCCGTCTGTAAGTCGGAGTACTTATCGAGGATCTCCGCCGAATGGTCCGTCTCCATCCGCTTTCCGAGCAGACGCATCTCGGCCTCCATGTCGTGGATCTCCTTGAAAGCCGAAAGAGCCGCTGTATGCACCGTCTCGACCGTTCCGAAGTCGACATGCTGCTCGAGCAGGCCGAGTTTCAGTCCGTTCATCTTGATCAACTCACCGTCGTCGGGTGATTCCTGACCTGTGATAAGTCGAAATACGGTAGTCTTGCCGGCTCCGTTTCGTCCGACGAGGCCTACCTTTTCTTTAGGGTTGACCTGAAACGAGACGCCCTTAAGGATCTCGGTCCCACCGTATGATTTCCAAACATTTGAAAGGCGAAAAAGCATTGGAACAAAACTGGTAGTCACACAGGCTTAGCCTGAATAGTAAATGTGGAAAAAGGTAAAAGGCAAAAAAGAGCTTTTGCCTTTTACCTTGGTCTATTTGCCTGAGCCGCGAATTATCTAGCTATTCGCGGGTTTTGCCGGCGGTTTCGGGGCCGGAGTTGCGACTGCCTTCGGTGAAGCCGTATTTACCGCAGGCTTCGTATTCGATGGCGCCTTGGTGTTGGCATTAGGTGCTGCATTTGCATTCACCGGGGCCGTGCCAGTATTCGAAGCCGCCGTATTTGCCGGGGCTGTGACAGCTCCAGCCGGGCGGGCTCCACTAAGTTCATTTGGGTTGTCGACCACCTTACGTGCAAGATTGTTGTCGATCTTGGCCTCGTTCATCGCGATCGCTTGATAGGATGCCGCCAGAAGCTGTTTCCGGTTGTTAACCAGCAGGTCGTTTATCTGCTGACGCACCCCTGGTGTTTCAAGCGTCTGAGTTTCCTCTTTTTCGATCCGCTCCTGCAGTTTGAAAATATATGCCTTTCCATTCAAAGGTATTGCGTTCGTCACGCCGCCGACCGCAAACTGAGGACTCATAAACTGTGCAGCGATCTGTTCGCCGAAATTTGACTTTAGATCCTCTTCGCTGATGTATCCGAGATCACCGCCCTGGAGTTTGCTTCCGTCCTCGCTGTATTCACGCGCGAGAGCAGCAAAGTCGCTGCCCGGCATTTTCAGCTTGGTTATAATCTCCTGGATCTTTACGTTAGCCTCGGCCGAATTTGTCGTAACGTCACCTTCGCCCGAGTTGGCCGGATCAACGACGATGCTTGCCAGATGCACTCCACGCTTTTTGATAAACAGGTCCGGATTTCCCGCGAAAAAGTCAGTGACCTCCTTGTCCTTCGGCACTTCGATGCGACCTGTGATCTTATCTACAAGCTTTTTGATCGAGAGACCTTTCTTAATGCCTTCACGAAATGCTGCTTCATTTAAACCAGCCTTGGTCATCTGCTTGTCGAACTCTTCCTGCGAAAGACGACTCTCGACCTTCTGCTTGTTTACCTCGGCAGTTACTTCCTCTTCGGTTGGTACAGTCGCTTCTTTTTGAGCCTTTTGGAACATAACTTCCTGCTCAACAAGGTTTTGGAGCACCTGAAGCCTTGCACCGGCAAGCTCCAGCGGGGACAACTTACTGTCCTGCCCTTGAGCCTGTTGCTTTACCGCACGATCTACTTCTTCCATCGTGATGACCTTGCCATTTACGGTGGCGGCGGTCTCGTTTGGCGAGGTCGTTGTACCGCCGGCACTGCCCGAACCAGGACCGCCACACGCGGCCAAAAACGCTGCGATCATCACCAAAACGGCTGCGGTCGAAAATCTATACAATTTGTTTTGCACTATGGCTTCTGCTCCTTTCAACTTGTCGATCTGTTCCATAACTTGACTATGTCCAATAATTTCTGCTATATATCTTAGTTTCGAGTTCGTTACGAACTCTTTACTTTACCCGTAAATCCGGAGGCACTTACATTATGGCTAAACGCTGCGACGTATGCGGAAAAGGTCCGCAATTTGGAAACAACGTATCTCATGCTAACAATAAAACGCGACGCCGTTTTAATCCGAATCTTCAATCGATTCGCGTCCAACTGCCTGCTGGCGGTAACGGCAGGGCCAAGGTTTGTACCCGCTGTATCAAATCGGGGAAGATCGTTAAAGCTGCGTAAGTAGTTTGAGACTCAACTCATTGCAATGGTTGCCAAACGCTGAAAATTAAGGCGTTTGGCTTTTCTTTCATTCCGCCAACGCCACGCACTCGATCTCAACCCGGGCGTCTCGCGGCAATCTCGCTGCCTGAACCGTCGCCCTCGCAGGTTTGTTTTCGCTAAAGTACCTGCCGTAAACTTCGTTCATCTCGGCAAAATCATTCATATCGGCCAGGAATACCGTAGTTTTCACGACGCCGTGTAGCCCACTCCCTGCAGCCTCAAGCACGGCGGCAAGATTCTTTAGAACCTGCTCGGTCTGCTCGCCGATATGATCCGACACAAAATTGCCCGTCGCCGGATCAATAGGTATCTGACCTGAACAGTACACCATTCCGCCAGCTTTGATCGCCTGTGAGTATGGGCCGATGGCTCCGGGAGCCTTCTCCGTAGCGATTATCTCTTTCATTTTGATCCAACCCGCTTAAGAAATGATTCTTCAAGCAAAAGGCGAATTCTAGCAAATTACGGCGAAAAAGAAAAGCACGCGGGTTCATAACGACTTGTTTTCAGGGATTTAGACGTTCGACGTTAATAACGCCCGGAACATGTTCGATAGCACCAACCACTTTATCGAGGTGCTTTTTGTCGTAGACCTCGACGGTTACCTCGATGAGCCCGATGTCGTCTTTTGAGACATTTGCCCTGGCGTCGCGGATACCCGTCTTGATGTCGGCGATCGCATTAGTAATACCCGCCAGCATGCCGGTACGGTTCTCGGTTGTAGCGAGCAGTTGGATCGACTGTATATGGTCCTGATCGCTCTTGGCCCACTCGACCTCGACAATTCGATCTTTGTTTACCATCAGCTGGCCCATATTCTTGCATCGCTTGTTGTGAACAACAATTCCCTTTCCAAGTGATATATATCCAACTATCTCCTCACCACGCAGTGGGTTGCAGCAGCGGGCCCGCGTCGTCAGTAGATTGTCGACGCCCTTGACGATGATGGCATCCTCGCCCATGCCGATAAACTTTCGCACGGCCTTCATGCCGGTCGTCAGACGCGTCGCTTTCTTCTTTTCAGGGTCCAGTTCCTCGAACTTTTCCGCCCCGAGGAATTTTGCCAATACGTTTCGCGGCAGTACCTTTCCGTAACCGACGGAAGCCATTAGATCCTCCGCGCGGCTTAGGCCGTATTCGTTCGCGATCCGCTTGAGTTCGATTTCGTTATTAAGAAATTTCTTCGGCGGCACGCGAAATCGGTCCGCCTCTTTTTCCAAAAGTTTCCGGCCAACGTCGATGGACTCTTCGCGCTGTTTTTGCGAGATCCAGTGGCGAATATGATTGCGGGCCCGTGAAGTTACGACGTAATTCATCCAATCACGAGTGGGATGCGAGCTTTGTGTGGTCAGGATCTCGACGACGTCGCCATTATTGAGCTCGGTCCGGAGCGGCACGATACGGCCGTTTATCTTGGCACCGGTACATTTGTCGCCAACTCCGGAGTGGATGGCATAAGCAAAATCCAACGGCGTGGCGCCACGGGGGAGTTGGATAACCTTGCCCATAGGGGTAAATGTATAAACGTCTTTTGGGAACAGATCGAGTTTGAGTGACTCGATAAAGTCCTCCGAATCCTCGTTCTCCTCGTTGGTCTCTACCAACGGAAGCAGCAATTTTTCGACCGTCTTGCGGAGCTCGTCGAGGGTTTCGTCTTCCTCATTAGCCCCGAGGCTGCTTTCCTTGTATTTCCAGTGGGCGGCTACACCTTCTTCTGCAACGCGATGCATTTCCTCGGTCCGGATCTGTACCTCAAAGGCGACGCCTCCGTCACCGATCACCGA
>JBBRSH010000198.1:0-5240 GCA_038245555.1 Pyrinomonadales bacterium
CTTGAATCGGTACTCGCCAAACACCTGGAGGTCATCGTGCCGTGACCCATGAGAAGCCAGTTCATCGAGACAAGAGTTCGATTGCGTCTCCAGAAGGCCTTGAATGGAATTCAGACCGTTGTCCCGTTTATTTCCGCTTCGAGTCTGGCTAGTCCAGCAACTATCTCGGCCCAGTCCGGCGGCAATCGAAATATCATTGGTTGCATTGCTCGAAAATCCTTTTGTAATTCCGTCTCCCCGCGTTCGGTGGGCAAAAGTCTAAACGAACCCGGCTTGGCCAAGTCGTAGCGCGCCCATGACGATCGATAGAATCGTTCCTTGAATTTCACTACATCGATAAGTAAATCGGCGTCAGCAAGAGCTTTATTTTTGAAAGAACTTTCAGAGAGGCGAAACAGGTCGTAATAATGCCGTGAATAACCTTTGGGCATATCGATTGTTCTGTATGCCTGCTGGTGAAGTATAGTCGCTTTTTCCCAGAAGGTTCGCTCCGCTGTAATTGCGGTTACAGTGCACTTTGGATCCTCAAAAACTTCGGGAAATTCTTCTGCTGCAAATGGTGTGATCTCACCCTTTATTGACGGCACCCAAGATGCCAAAGGTCCGATCTCTAGCATTATTGCAGGCCGAAGGCTTTCTGCTTTGAACGCAGAAGGATAGGTAATATCAATTACCTGCCCATCCGTTTCCCTGACCTCCAGGGAGACCGACGGACACGTTGCGAGTAATTCCGAGACTTCTTTAAACAGGGAGTCTCTGATGTATTCTTTCGCCCGCTCGTTGAACTCTTTACTAAAGCTGTCCAGTTTTGAGGCAGACGGCTTATCTCCCCAAGGATCTTCTCCATCTTTGCCATATCCAAGCAATCCCCAGTCAATTATCAAGTCGATATCTTCGGAAAATCGATCAATAACACCATAGACCTTTGAGAGGGATGTTCCGCCTTTGAAGACGAGATGCTGCGAGAGTTCTTTTGATTCGAAGAGCTTTTTGAGTACCCAACATACCCAGAAGTCTTTTTCCGTGATGGCCGGCAGAACTCCGCGCCGGCGCGCAGATTCTTCGAATAATTCATTGCGCTCATTTGCGGGTAAGAGGGCAACCTTATCCATCCGAGTCCCCCATGGATATGTCTTCCGTGCAGATCTCCTTTATCTCAGCGTATACCCAATCCGTGACACGTTCTGCATCTTTTAGAACCTTTGATAACTTGTTTGGGCCTAACCATTCGCGAATCATTCTCCGCACGTCGCTCGTGATCCCTTTTTGACCCATTGCCTTTATGGCCTGCACAACGATCCCCGTTTCTTCCATTCGAAAACGAGTCTCTTTCAGAGTGGTCTTCTCGAATTGTAATGCGGTCTTGTCGATGACGTACTTTCGATCGGGACCGTTTGAATAGTAAACATACTGACTAGGGACTTGAGTTGAAAGGCCAATCAGGTTCAATGCCGCCGCGGATCCGGCTTGGATTGACCATCCGAACTTTCGTGCAAGAGCTATTGAGATCTGGTGGATGTCGGGACCGAGTTGGTGATCTAGAAAGACACTAAATCGTGGGTAGTCATAAATCCCTCGAATTATGCGTCGAATAGTCCCTGCGTTGGTCAGGCGGATCAAGGCAACATCGACTGCTTTGCGGCTGCCTAGATGCAGAAAATCTTTTGGGGAAAAGGCCCAACCCCTACCGTGGCCATATACCCTCGCAAGTATCTGTTGTTCAATCGTTTGCCCCATTTCTCACCCTATGCTTCTGTAGGAAAAAGTACTATTTTTTTCCTACAAGAGCAAGGCTATACGACGGTCTCAATTAACTGAAGGTACCATGCGGTCGTAAGGATTTAGTACTTCGGCTTCATTTCCTCAAGGCGCCGATCCATATCCCGGAAGAATCCTGTCACGACAGTTGAAACCATTCTGAGTCGTGCCGCCTCCATCGCCGCTGTTTGATTTATTGACGCAGCCTCCGTGCGGCCGTCAAAGTTGAGCTGATTTGATACCTTCTCCATGTCGGCCGAATTGCGGATTCCAGAGAGCTGGATGCCTGCTCCCTGTCGGGTGCTAGAAGAAGCGATGGAACTGCCGGTATTGAAAGCCTGCTTGCTTTGTGAGGCCTGATTTTCAAGGGCTTGATTGATCTCGCCCTGATAGACGTTACTTGCCTCTACCTTCGTGTCCGCGACGATGCCGGTGTTGTTGTTTTGAAGCGTGACGTTCGTACGGGTAGTCGAGTCCATCTGCTTGTTTACTTCTTGGATGGGATGCTTGTTTCTCGACCAGTCGAAGAGTTCCTGACCTGTGCGAATCGGCACGGAAGTTCCGGCGATCGAAGATCCGCCGGGCGTAAATTCGTAGGTCTTCATTCCAAAGCGCTCAAGGTTACCCTGGCCGCGCAGTTCGACTTCCTTCATTCCGTCAATGGTTCGAGCTTCTTTAGTTCCTTGGGCTTCCGCGAGCGTTCCTGCGATCTCGCGCTTTGTCGCCGCTGCACTGCTGCTCAAACCGTAGTTCTTGCTCGCTTCGGCAAGCAAGGTTTGCGTCACCTGATTTGCCCGGATCTGACCAAGGCTTGTGACAAGACCGCCTTCCACTCCGGCGACGGACGAGACCAAACGAGCATCGGTTGATTGGTTAGCGGCTTCGAGGGATTTCCTGGCGGCGGTTTGCTCTGCATTGTAGATTCCTTGAATTTGCGTGCTTTCGGCCTGTCGATTTATGGCGGCTCCCGCTACCAGTCCATAAGTCTCAAGTGCTGTTCCCATACTCGACAACATCCAGCCCATCGAGATCTGAGAGACACCCTCGTAAACCTGTCCTCGCAAAACTCTGTAACTGAGCCACGGAACTAGAATGAAACAAAGGCTGGAAACAAAGAATAATGCGGTGACGATAAGAGCACTTGAAGCCGGATCATAGGCACCGTTAGTTATGATCTTCGCGGTTACGGGATCAAGCGAAAAACTGCTCTCACCGTTGTATATAGAAAGCGCGAGAACGCCGAGGCCATAGCAAACATAGAGAGTCACCTCTTTTACGATCGGAAAGGCCAAGGCAAATGTCGCGACACCCCAGCAGAAAGGATAGAACATCTGAGCCGCGAATTTCTCGTCAAAGCCAAATGCCGCTAATACCGGGGCTGCCAGCTTCAGACCGATCAGTATGAATAGTCCCGCGATCGCCAAAAAAAGTCCGCCGAACTTGATGATGTTTTGGCCGATCACCATAAAGGTGAACATTTTGGGGAGATTCCACCCAAGGATATTCAGTTCTCCGGTAATGTCCTTTACCGTCGATTCCTTATCCATGATGATGCCAACAAGTCCGGGCTCACCGTTTGGAAGCCGTTCGGCAAGCAGTGCGTTAGGGTCTTCGACGGCGAAGTTTGCTTTCACATACTTTTTCATTTTGTCATCGAATTCCGTAACGAGTGAACGGTTGTAAGCTTTGATTGGCCGGGCAAAAAACTTACCCGTTATTGTGAGGCCGTCGATGATGAACGGGCTCGCTCCGATCAATACCATGAAAATTATCGAACGGATCGCCCAAGCAACGAGCTGCTCGGGCCCAATGCCCCGGTTGTCGTGGAACCTGCGAATAAACGCAAAGATCAAAACAAAACTCGCTATGATCCACGCCAAAAACATAAGGATCGGCATTAGCGGTTTTATGATGGCATTTAGGACGGATTGAAAAAGCCATTCCTGACCAGTTCGCATGAGATTCTTGATCTGTTCGCTGAAACTCGGGGCGGGAGGTTTCGGCGGAACGACTGGGCCGGGAGACGGACTCGCAACGGGATTCGCGGGGTATCTGTTCTCGAATTCGCGAAGTGCCGGTGCCGGGCTTCCGTCGAGCGGCGGCATAAACGGAGAATCCGAGTTGATCGTCATTATCAGGTCATTTGCCGTCACAGGCTGCCCGTTCATCGTACCCACCGGAGTCTGCCCCTCGACACGAGGAGGGCGCGGCCGGGTTTGCCCGGCCGCTTTATTGGCGAGGAGGTATGGCGAGACGAGGTAGGCGAGAAGGAATAGAGCTGTCGCTAAAGCGTGACGAAATGGAGTCGCGTTTCTCATGGCTTTTGTTTGTTTTATTTTTTAGATCTGATCTTTTTGGCGATTATGGAAGCGGGCTTTCATAGACATCGTCATTCCATACTTCATAGCGTTCGAGTTCGCGAAGAAACTCGTCCGAGGCTCGTGTGATCCCAGTCATCATCTCAGTGCTTCGGCGAATTTCCTTTCCGAACTCTGTCATCTGCTCGATCTTGAGACCGTAGGCAATAAACTTTGCCTGGATTCTCGCTTCTAGTTCGCGAAGCTGTCCTTCAACCGTTGATATGCGTAGATTGATCGCCAGCATCTGATCAATCAGAGACTGGACGCCGTCTCGATTGGCAGCGGGATTGGCTTCGATCGCTCGTGTTTCATCTGCTATCTTCTCGCGTTCTTCATAGAGCTTCGCAAGATCGAGAAGCATGTTTTCGCGGTCAAAGAGCATCCGTTCCAGCTCAGAATCGAGCTTCGCAAGGCGTTCAAGATTCTTGAGGTGGGCATCAGCGGTTCGCCCGATCGAATGCCGGAGAAAATCATCTAGGTCACGCTTGTTTGCGTCCATATCGAAAATGCCGTTTTTCAATCGTCTGGCAATATTGACGACCGAATGTATCTGGCTGGTTATGGTCGCCTCGATTCGCTTCTTAAGCTCGAACGTACCGCGAATCAGCCGTCCGATAGTTGCGTAGGTTGTTATCAGCTGCTTATGCCGCATGACTTGCTCTTCAACCTTGCCGAGAATGCCTCTCAGATTAGTTACGCTTTCAACCATCTTCTCGTACTGCTTGACCGCTTGTTCATAGGTGTCGATGTAGTGGTTTATTGTCTCGAGCCACCGTGCCGCCTCTTCGACCCTTTTTTCAACTTGGAGAACGTATTGCGACGGATCGAATACCGTCCACTGTGCCCGGGCCGGGCGAACGTCGATCCCGATGAAGATCGAAGAAAGAACTACTCCGAGAACGATCTGTCTTAATGTTTCGTTACTTCCGATCATGCTGTTACCTCCAAACCGTTCAATTCATTCAGGTCAAAAGAAGATATTTCTGTGAATCCGGCGGCAGTCAAGCCGCTCGGATACTT
The DNA here is from genome assembly GCA_038245555.1 of Pyrinomonadales bacterium. Taxonomy (GTDB): domain Bacteria; phylum Acidobacteriota; class Blastocatellia; order Pyrinomonadales; family Pyrinomonadaceae; genus OLB17. The sequence continues at coordinate 5,139 of JBBRSH010000198.1, forward strand.
TGAGGCAAGCCACGAAACGATGATCTCAGGTGGCAGGTCGGGACGAATATTCTCGACAAGGCGGCGTGCATTCGCTTCATTCGTGTCGTTTGTGTTCGCCCA
>JBBRSH010000199.1:0-5208 GCA_038245555.1 Pyrinomonadales bacterium
CAAGGCATATGCGCCGCCGCCGTAACATTCGTCATCAGGATCACAATTAAATCTAACAGTAAGGCCGGTTCCCAGAGCTGACCAGCTCGTGCCGTTCCACTTTGCTACATGATTAACGGTTACTCCGCCGGCCGTCGTAAAGGAACCGGCCGCATAGACATTTGCCCCCGATACCGCGAGAGCCTTCACGTCCACATATACGCCCGGAGCCCCGCTCCCGCTCATACCCGACCCGAGAGAAGACCACGCTGCACCGTCCCATCTGGCGATATTATCCGCCGCGATCCCACCGGCCGTCGTGAAGTTGCCGCCCACATAAACATCAGTACCGGATACAGCGATCGCTAGAACATATGCACCATATTCGGCACTTATCCCTGACCCTAAAGCCGACCAATTTGAACCATTCCATTTTGCAATATTGTTGGCGGCAGCCTCGCCAGCTTGCTTAAAATGTCCGCCAACGTAAACGTCCGTTCCGGATACTGCAACAGTCCAAACGGCACCAGAGATCCCCATCCCCGAGCCAAGAGTTGACCAGTTTGAACCATTCCATTTTGCTACCCGATTAGCCGAGATTCCGCCTGCGGTCGTGAAACCACCTACGACGTAAACTTCGTTTCCCGATACAACGATCGCCGTTACGCCGTGAGCGAGGGGTCCGTCCCCGGCAACACCCGGCCCAAGAGCTGACCAAGTTGAACCATTCCATTTGCTGATCTGGTCGCCGAATGGGGATTCACCACCGACAAAAACATCTGCACCAGATACTGCAATAGTTTTAACGTAGTAGCTATTGAACCCTGGACCGAGAGGTGACCAACCGGAGCCGTTCCATTTGGCGATGTTTGTCACGGACACACCTCCCGCATCCGTGAAGCGGCCGCCAACGTATACATCTGTACCTGATACAGCTATCGAATTGACCTTGGGGTAGCCGTCGGTGTGATTGACCCCGGTGCCTAGAGATGACCAGTTCGAGCCGTTCCAGCGTGCAATGTGGTTTACGAAGATTCCGCCGACCAGTGTAAGGTGTTCCCCTCCTATATATACCTCAGTACCCGATACTGCCAATGCGTCGACCCAGCCGTTCTGCACGCCTGATCCCAAAGCTGACCAGCTTGAGCCGTTCCACCTGGCGACGCCGCGCGTTCCTGCGACCCCGCCACTCGAAAGAAAATCTCCCGCCACATAAACATCGGACCCCGACACGGTGATCGCCATTGCAACACCATTTTGCAGGCCAGTTCCGAGCGCGGACCAGGTGGTGCCGTTCCATTTGGCAAGGCCGGCGGTGCCCGGGACACCGCCCGCAGAGCTAAATAATCCGCCGACATAAACATCTGTACCCTTAACGGCGATGGTTGTTACCAACCCGTCATGCACACCTGCGCCCAGAGCCGACCAGCGAGAGCCATCCCATTTCGCGATATAATCTGCGAGCGAGCTACCTGCCACGGAGAAATAGCCTCCCACATATAGGTTGCCCGAACTGTCGGCTGCCACGGCAAACACATCGCCGTTGACGCCGTTCGTTTCGAAGCCGTCGTCCCAGCCGTCATTGCAATCGGTCGTCGGTGAAAGATCGTTAGGCTGCCCTTCAGGAACAAATCGCGGGGCTCCGCTCGGCCCCGCTTTCAGGCGATATCCTTTAGGATCAAAGCTTCCGGAAACGAGCCGCTTAATCGAACCGTCTTGGTCGAGGATCGAGGAGATGGGTTGAGAGGGCTGCCCCGAATCGAGCGACTGCGCTGAACACACGACGGCCAAGAAACCGGACAACACTAGCACCGAAAGAACTCTAGTGCATGCAGAACGATTCCACTCAAGATTATATTGCCTTTTCATTTCAATGTGCTCCGTTTTTGGCCGCTATCAGACGTATGGCGCTAGCGTCAGGACCGGCCCGCTTCGAAATTTACTTCACAACTTCAAGAATGGCCTGCGCTGATTAGAGTTATGACTTATCAAAACCGCACATAGCTAGCCGGAACCGGCATGTCACCTGCCGAGCCGAATTGTGTGGCCGCAAATCCAGAAGAGCTGATCTGTTGGTACCAGATGCCTGAGGATTGCCGCCAGACACTGATGTCTGCCCTCCCGTCGCCGTCATAGTCCGCTGGCACAGGGACATCCGAAGCGAGGCCGAACTGGAACGCCTGGAATCCGGCTTGCGATCCGAGGACGTACCAGGTGCCTTCGCGATAGACCGCGACGTCGGTCTTGCCGTCGCCGTCGTAGTCGGCGGGGACAGGCTTGTCCGTTGACAGTCCAAACTTACTGCTTGTATATCCCAGGGATGAGCGGTTCATGTGCCATACACCATCGCGGTACACAGCCTGATCGATCTTCCCGTCACCGTCATAATCGGCGGGAACGGGCTTATCGCCTGCGAGGCCGAAGCTCGTGACGCTCGACTGCTGGGTCGCAAGGTTATAGGTCCACCACTGACCCGCGCGATAAATAGCGAGTTCGTCACGCCCGTCGCCGGTATAGTCCGCCGGGACCGGAATATCGCCAGATAATCCGAATTGTGAAGCATTGAAACTACTATTCGAACTACCCAGCCAATACCACGCGCCGTCACGAAAAACCGCAATATCCGCCTTTCCATCGCCGTCGAAGTCCGCCGGCGTGATCTTATCCGTCGAAAGTCCAAATTGAGTTGCTGAGAACCCTTGCGTCGAACGATTCAGATACCAAGTTCGATCGCCCGGGCGAAAGACCGAGATGTCAGATCGACCGTCCCCATCAAAGTCAAGTAGGGTTCCGCGGCGTGTCAATAGCGAAACCCGCACTATCGCGAGATTATCTCCGCCCGACCCGACAAGGACGGCCCGGCCGGCACTATCAACTGCCATTCCAAAGGAATAGTCTTCTCCGAGAATGTCGATCGAACGTCGACCGCCTGATCCGAACGTCGCGTCAAGTGAACCATTCGAATTGTATCGGATCAATTCGAAATCGCGGTCCGTGCTATTCCAGACGCCCGACCATCCAGACGCAATGATCTTTCCGTCGGGTTGAAGAGCTAGCGACTCAAGCCTCGAGTAATGCAGCGGGATAAATCCGAAAGGCGTCACCACCCTGCCGCCGGTCCCGAAAGTGCTGTCAAGAGAGCCGTTCGGGTTATACCGGGCTAAAGCAAAATTATCACACTCAAAGTCGTAGGCGGTCGATGCGCAGCCGCCCACCAGGATCTTGCCGTCAGGTTGGACCACGACCTCGTCTGCAAAATCATCCGACAGTATTCTCGTAAGAACGATCCCGTCGCCGTCGAATGATGTGTCTAGTGACCCGTCGGCGTTGTACCGTACTGTCGTAAAGTAGATATATGAACTGTCTCGACTAAATCCAACGGTTACGAGCTTGCCGTTTGGTTGAGCATCTAGGTCCGTTGCCCAGCACTCCTGGGTGTTGGCCTTGGTTTGTACTGAGCCATCGCCGTCAAAGGTTGTATCTGGACTCCCGTCGGAGTTGAACCTGGCAGCAAGCCAGAATTGGTGCGATGAACCCGCAACAGCGATCTTTCCGTCGGGCAGGATCTTAATGGCGTCGGCAGGCCCTCGAAGATCAGGTCGTAGTACAACTCCGTTCAAGCCGAACGTGGCGTCCGGCGAGCCATCGGAATTGAGACGTGCGAGAGCCAGGGTGTAATCGCCAATGTCCTGTTCGCAATAGCATCCGGCGACGACGATCTTGCCGTCGCCCTGGAGAGCTATATCGTTTGCATAGTTATAGTAGTTGCCGAACTTAACAGCTACTTTTCCGTTTCCACCAAACGATATGTCGGCAGAACCGTCCTCGTTATAACGGGCCACGTACACGAAGTGGGAATCAGCGACGGCTGCCACGGCGACGATCTTACGATCCGGCTGGACAACGGCAGCTGTGAACCGAGGGTTGGATTGTCCGGCGATCGTATCAGTGAGTTTCCCGTCGCCGGAGAATGTTGGATCGAGATCGCCGGGCGTCGCAGATGCTAACACTGTTAGCGTCAAAATAAATGCTATCGCCCCGGTTCTGAAAACCATCGCCAAAGGTGAAAGTCCTTTATCTGTAGAAGAATGTTTCATCGTAAGAGCTCCTTTTATCGATCACTGCTGATACGCCGCCGGGATCGGCCGGTCATTCACCACCCCGAATTGCTGGGCCGCAAAGCCGCCAGTGCTTTGGAGCAGGTACCACGTTCCGTTGCGGTAGACAGCTACGTCTGTCTTGCCGTCTCCGTCGGGCCGTCCGTCGTTCGAAAGTAAAATGCGGCAAAAATCCAGATGTAGACAAACGCGTACTACTTGCCGCCGAGCTTTGTGACATCGCAACCTAAGGGACGAACCTACCGTTTGGAATTTGAACCCCGTTGATCCTGAGGATATTTTGAAGTATCCTCCCGTCCGGGTCGGAAACCGGGTGATCAAACCAGTAACCATTAAGGGCACCACCAGGATCCGTAATGTCGAAGATTGAATGCTCGAGGTATTTCCATTGGTTCGTACCACTCGTCAATTGGCTGGGTACCAGCGCCGCCGAGCCGCGGGTGAAGCTGATCAAAGCAGGGGTCTGAAGGTTTCCACCGACAGTATTGCCCGCCAATGAGAGAGTGAGTGTTCCGCTGAACAATGTGGTGTCAGGAACACTTGCGATAGTCCGATACGGAAAGCCCGCGTCAATTAGGACCCCTATCTTGTTGTTTGCGATCTTGTTATTGGAAATAGTGGCCGTTACATTGCTTGAGCTCCCCAGATTCGGCGGATCATACCGGACGGCCATAACGCGAATGCCAAAGCCTTGTCCCGGAGAGGTATTGGAATTGCTGTCGCTGAGATCATTATTATCAATGACCGCCGAAAGCCTATCAAAAATTCCACCCGAAAACCTGGGGAAAAGTTCCGATGCAGTGCTGCCGCCATTGAGAAGCACCCCGCCGAAATAGTTGTTGACGGAGCGATTGCCGCTATATAAAACGTTGGCGGGAAAATAAGCATTTCCTGGAAGAATACAAGTGCCGCAACCTACCTGCGTGATGTAGTTCCCCTGTATCTTGCCGCTGGACAATCTCGTCTGGATACCTACGAAAGTCCCGCCTGTCACATAGTTGTCTCGGATGGTAAAGTTTGGACTCCCTTCGACAAGGATGTCGCGGCTATCGGTCGGAATTGCCGTTACCGTATTTCCAGCATTGAAGCTGAGTTTGGACACTTCTACGTC
>JBBRSH010000200.1:0-5166 GCA_038245555.1 Pyrinomonadales bacterium
CATCGGCATCACGCGGAAGCCGTCCATCACTGCCTCGATCGCTTTGATCGGATCGATCTCACATACGATGACGTTCGAGCCCATACCGCGGGCACGCATCGCAACGCCTTTACCACACCAGCCATAACCGACGACAACGAGATTCTTACCTGCAAGCAAAATGTTCGTCGCACGAATGATGCCGTCAAGCGTCGATTGGCCCGTACCGTAGCGGTTGTCAAAGAAATGCTTGGTCTGAGCGTCATTTACCGCGATAGAAGGGAAGGTGAGCACGCCGGCAGCAACCATTGCCTTAAGGCGAACGATGCCGGTCGTCGTTTCTTCGGTCGTGCCAAGCAGGGTCGGTATCAACTCCGGCTTTTCCTTGATCATCGTCGCGACGACATCAGATCCGTCGTCAATGATAAGGTTCGGATTTGTATCAAGTGCTGCTTTAACGTGGCGGACGTAAGTCTCTGTCGATTCACCCTTATGGTCCATGACCGGGATGCCCCAATCGGCTACAAGGGAAGCGGCGACATCGTCTTGCGTCGAAAGCGGATTCGAAGCGATCAATAGCGATTCAGCGCCACCGGCTTGCAGCGTGCGGGCCAAATTTGCCGTTTCGGTTGTGATATGGGCACAAGCGATCAGCTTGACGCCGACAAGTGGCTTTTCAGCCTCAAAACGTTCGCGAATGAGACGAAGGACCGGCATTTCGCGGTCAGCCCATTCGATACGTTGTTTCCCTTGCGGTGCAAGGTTGATGTCTTTGATGTCGTATTCCATCGACGTTCCAGGATTAGCCATTTGTTCCAATACCTCTGTGATTGTCGGCTGCCGTTCTAAGCGCAGCCGCTTTGTCTGTTACTTCCCAAGTAAATTCGTCGTTCTTCCGTCCAAAGTGGCCGAAACGGGCCGTTGCTTTGTAGATCGGGCGACGTAAATTCAACGTTTCAATGATCGCCGCGGGGGTGAGCGTGAAATTCTCGCGAACGATGTCCGAAATGCGTTCGTCATCGATCGTGCCCGTGCCGTGACTGTCGATCAAAACTGAAACCGGTTCCGCAACTCCGATGGCATAAGCTAACTGAACAGTACACTTATCGGCGAGGCCGGCAGCGACAACGTTCTTTGCAATATATCGCGCCATATACGCAGCCGAACGATCTACCTTAGTCGGGTCCTTGCCAGAAAATGCACAGCCGCCGTGGGGTGCATAACCGCCGTAGGTGTCGACGATGATCTTGCGGCCCGTTACGCCAGCGTCGCCCATCGGACCACCGACAACGAAACGGCCGGTCGGGTTGATGTGATATTTGGTTTGATCGTCAAGCAATTCCGCCGGAATGACGGGCTTGATAACTTTTTCGAGGATGTCCGCACGAATTTGCTCGATCGGGATCTCACCGGTCTGCGACGAGATGACCACAGCTTCAACGCGGAAGGGTCGCCCGTCGCGATATTCGATCGAAACCTGAGATTTGCCGTCAGGGCGAAGATAGGGAATTGTGCCGTCGCGGCGAACTTCGCTCAGTTTTCGAGTCAGATTGTGGGCCATCTGGATCGGCATCGGCATCAGTTCAGGCGTTTCGTTACACGCATATCCAAACATTAGGCCCTGGTCCCCGGCACCGCCCGTATCAACACCTTGCGAAATATCGGGCGATTGCGTTCCGATCGCATCTATGACGCTGCACGTATTCGAATCGTATCCAAATTCAGCATTGTCATAGCCGATCTCTTCGATCGTCTCTCTGATGATCTGTTTGTAGTTTACGGTCGCGGTGGTGGTGATCTCTCCAGCGACAACCGCAAGGCCGGTCGTGACAAGTGTCTCGCATGCAACACGAGCCGTGGGGTCCTGTGCAAGTATTGCGTCAAGAATCGCATCCGAAATATGATCCGCGATCTTATCTGGATGGCCCTCGGTCACAGACTCCGATGTAAATAAAAAGTTTCCGTTGCTCAACTAATTGTAACTCCCGTTAATTAAGATGTAGACGTATCCTGCGAATTCCGAAGGATAGCAAAACCATAATTATAGGGCATACGGCGTTAGGGTGTCAAAGACCGGGCCGCGGCGGGGCCTGTGATAAATACGCAAAAGGCGGAAGGAGCTATCGTCAACGCACTGGCTGGGTGTTCTTCCCGACGGATCACCTCGACCAAACTCGTAACTTATTAAAGGGAGGCGAAGTAATCATGGGAGTACGGAGAGTAATAATTCGACTCAAATACAGTGATCCAGACGGAACATATGGAAACCGATGGAAGGACGGAACGACCTTGCTTTTTCTAATTTCGGCCGTGGGCAGCGGGTTGCGCGCTGGCGAATCTGGAAAATGGGATAGTGACCGCCAGGGCGATATCAACAGCACCGCAGGCAGCGATCACGCAGTTTACAATTGGAACATCGTAGATAAGCGTGTAGATGTGCTTTCAGCCGGTTGGCAGGACGCCAGCTTTACCGAGGTGCTTGTCAAACTTAACGGCTTTAACTACATTGACCGCGGCAGTGGAAGCGGGAGTTTCAGATTTCGCAAGTCAGATGTGCCAATAAGCTGGAAGATCGAGGGAACGGACGAAACGGCCTGATCGGGAACAATATGGTATTAAAACTTAATCTGCCAAATAGACGGTCTGCGTCTGATAATAGAGATTATGTAATATATCCTTAGGAGATCAGCCAATAAGTTCCGGCCAGTCCTCGGGTGGAGGCGTATCGTCTTCCGGTGTGTCGTCAGTTTGGTTTGATGACGCCGAGAGGTCCAGAACTTTTTGCTCCACAAAGATCGGACAGTCGAGTCTAAGAGCAAGTGCGATCGCGTCGGACGGACGGGCGTCGAAAAGGACAACATTACCTTTTTTGTCGACTAATTCGATCCGAGCGTAGAAAGTGTTGTCCGAAAGATCAGTAACGACAATACTCGTTGCGAGCAAGCCACACTCAATGATGACGTTCCGCAGCAAGTCGTGCGTCATCGGCCGCTGAGGCACGATCTTCTCGATCTCGAGAGCGATCGCGTTGGCTTCAAATGCACCGACCCATATCGGAAGGACGGTCTCAGAATCCAGGCCTTTGAGCACGACGATGGGCGTGTTTGTGTTCGGATCCATTATCAGGGCCCCGATCTTGACCTCTATCAGCTCTTCAGATCCCATAACTATACGACAACCTCACCAAATAAAGAGTTCGCTTTTATCTCGGTCACACGGACGTCAACAATTTTGCCGAGCATATCGTCGTTGCCGACAAAATTAACAATCTTTTGACAGGCCGAGTGACCGCTCAACCCCGCCTCGGTTCGACTTGACCGGCGTTCAACAAGCACTTTAAGCACTTGATTAAGATATCTCTGTAAACGATTGTGTTGACTCAACTTCTGAACACGTTCAAGCTCTATGAAGCGACGCGTTTTTTCCTCGAGCGTTACATCATCCTCAAGCTCGTAAGCCGGAGTGCCTGGCCGCGGTGAATATCTATAGATATACGCGCTGTCGAACCCGCAATATTCGACCATCCTGACCGTCTGCTGAAAATCTTCTTCAGTCTCGCCGGGAAAACCAACGATAATATCGGTCGTCAAAGCGATATCTACCGGCGACGCCTTTAAACGATCGATCTTTGCCAAATATTTCTCGATCGTATGGCCGCGTTTCATTGCTTTAAGGATCTTTGTGCTACCTGACTGGACGGGCAAATGAACCCAATTACAGAGGTTTTCGTGCGTTTCGAGTGCCTCGACGATGTCCGAATTAAAATCGCGGGGAAATGAGGTCGCAAATTTTATCCGTTCGATACCGGTGGCAGACACGGCTCGCAACAGTCGCGAAAAGGGCGACTTCCCTTCAAATCCCTCAAGCCCGGTCTCGGTTTCTGGCTTGTAACTATTTACGTTCTGGCCTATTAAGTGAACTTCCTTAACGCCTTTTCGGCGTAGTTCAAGCACTTGGCGAATTAAATCCGAAGCAAGCAGGCTGCGTTCCCGGCCCCGCGAAAACGGAACGATGCAATAGGTGCAGAACTTGTTACAACCCTCAATGATCGGCAAAAACGCAACATAAGGGGAATGGCGGTAGGTGTCGGCTACCGTCCAATCGTAGTCGGATTCCCTGTCGCCGAGGTCGACAACGGGGTCATCACCCTTTAGCGTTTTTGCGATCGCGTCAGCCACGCGTCCGACAGCCTGTGTCCCAAGAACAAAATCGACGCCCTGGATCTTTTTGAAAAGGGTTTCGCCCTCAAGTTGGGCGACGCACCCCATAACGCCGACGATGGGTTTTGGACGGCCGGAGTGTCGAATATGGCCGACGCGGGTGTATAATTTTTGTTCTGCCTTCTCCCGAACGGAACATGTGTTAAAAATGACGACATCGGCAGATGCTTCGTCCTGGGTCATCTCGTAACCGCTGCGAGCGAGCGTTGTCGAGATCCGTTCCGAATCTGACACGTTCATTTGACAGCCGTATGTTTCGAGATAAACTTTTTTCATAGATGCCAGAAAAAGCGAACTACAAGCCATTTTCATCAAAGGACTTTGTCCACCTGCATTTGCATTCAGATTATAGCCTGTTGCAAAGCACAATCCAACTAAAGCCTCTTACGAAACAGCTCGAAAAATTGGACATGAAAGCCTGTGCATTGACCGATTACGGGAATATGTACGGGGCGGTTTCTTTTTTTAATACGCTTTCAGGAAACGGCATCAAGCCGATAGTCGGTTATGAGGCGTACCTTACGACCGGAAGCCGGTTCGAGCGAAGTGCGGCTCTGAAGTCGGGTGAAAAACCGTATTATCGCCTTGTCCTGCTTGCCCGTAATCTCGACGGGTATAGGAATTTGGCATATCTCGCGTCGATGGCGTTTACTGAAGGGTATCTACATCGGCCCCGAATCGATATGGAGATACTCGCCGAGCGAAGCTCCGGGCTAGTCGGGCTTTCATCCGGCTACGACGAGGCTGTCGGGCATTATCTGATGAATGGGGACGAGGCAAGAGCGGCGGAGTCGGCTAAGACATTCGAAGATATTTTTGGCAAGGGAAATTTCTACCTTGAGATACAGGATCACGCCGATGCGGATGCCGCGGACGCGACAAAACAGATCGTAGAGCTGTCGAAACGGCTTGATATTCCGCTTGTCGCGACTAATGACGTTCATTATCTGAATCGTGATGACGCGCG
>JBBRSH010000201.1:0-5147 GCA_038245555.1 Pyrinomonadales bacterium
GGTCATCATTTGCCGATCGACCATCACCGTACTATCGTCGTCAAACTCGATCCCTTCGACGCCCTTTAGAAACTCGGTTTCGGTAGCCTGTCCCAGGGCGAGGATTAACGAATCCGCCTCTAGCGTTTCAAACGATCCTGTCGCGACGGGCCTTCCGTCGATGATCTCCATCTTCTCGACTGTCAGCGAGGTTGAATCAAGGTCTTTGATGGTTCGGAGCCAATGTATCTTTATTCCCTCGCTGAACGCCTCATCTGCTTCGAAATCGTGTGCCGGCATGTGTTCGCGGTCCCGCCGGTAGATGATAAGGGCCTCCTCCGCCCCGAGACGTTTCGCGGTCCGGGCCGCATCCATTGCAGTGTTTCCTCCGCCGTAGATGGCAACACGTCTTCCGATATGGGGAACGTTGCCAAGTTCCACGTCCTTCAGGAAGGTTAGTGCGTCGATGATTTTTCCGGCATCTCTTGCCGGAATATCGGTCTTTTTCCCAATATGAGCACCGATCGCTATAAACACGGCGTCAAAGTTACCTTCGTTCTTATCGGCCAGCACGTTTGTAACCTTGCGGTTTAGGACTATGTGGACGCCTATCTCCTCGATCCGACCGATCTCGGCCCGCAAAATGTCTCTCGGCATCCGGTACGCCGGAATTCCAAAATTCATCATTCCGCCGGCCATCGGCCCGGCTTCGTAAATTGTTACGTCATGTCCTGACTTGGCGAGATGATAACCTGCCGATAATCCGCTTGGGCCGGCACCAATGACTAAGACACGTTTTCCGGACGACTGTCTAACGACGGGAAACTTCCAACCTTCAGCGATCGCTTTGTCACCAAGGAATCGTTCGACGGCGTGAATACTCACAGAACTATCGATGGCTCCTCGATTGCAGGCGGTTTCGCATGGATGATAGCAAACGCGGCCATGGATCGCCGGCATTGGATTTTCTTCCGTAAGCCGTAACCAAGCATCGTAATATTTGCCTTCTTGAGAAAGCGACAGCCATGACTGGATGTTTTCGCCAGCAGGACAAGCGTTGTTGCAAGGCGGGAAGAAATCTACATAAGCCGGTTGCTTGCTTCGCCAAGGCCCAGTTCCGGAGCCATGCTGCTGAAGGTCGGTCTTTGCGGTAAGGTCTTTTGAGTGGAGCATAATATATTATCAAAATATGCTCGGGCAGAAAATAGTGCACAGGTCACAAATTAGTTCAATTTTGTAAAAATAATAAAAAAAATGAGTTCTGTTTCTGGTGTCGTTTTGAGGGCGTCTATCTGCAAAATGCACAGTTATTTGTTAAGCCGAACATAAGGTCATAAGATAGTCCTATCAAAAACAGGAGACCACAACCCAATGAAAAGAAAAGTATTTCTATTGCTCCAGACGCTGATCATAGGTGTCCTGGGCCTCTCGATCTGTATGACAAACAAAACAATCGTGTCCGCCGATGCGGGCGAAGCTCCCGCAAATCCGCTGCTCGCCAAATGGGCTGGGCCATACGGCGGCCTTCCGCCTTTTGACAAAGTAAAGGTCGCTGATTTTAAGCCGGCGCTTGAGACAGCGATGGCGGAGAATCTCGCCGAGATCGACAAGATCGCGAATGATCCTGTTTCCCCGACATTTGAGAACACGATTGTTCCTTTAGAGCGTTCGGGAAAATCCTTAAGCCGTGTGGGCATCATATTCGGCATTTGGTCCGGGAACATGAATACCGCCGAGTTTGCTCCGGTCGATGCCGAGATGCAGCCAAAGCTCGCAGCCCATTCGGATAAGATCACGCAGAACGCGGAGTTGTTCAAACGAATCGAAGCCGTGTACAACGCCAGTTCAAAGAGCACCCTTTCTTCCGAACAGACGCGGCTCGTTTGGGTCTATTACACAAATTTTGTACACGCCGGTGCAAAGCTCGATGCGGCTAAAAAGGCTCGCGTCTCCGAGCTCAACCAGACCCTCGCCGGCCTCTATTCAAAATTTAACCAGAACCTGTTGGCCGAAGAAGGTGATAAGTATTTAACGATTACAAAGGCGTCAGACCTTGCCGGCCTGCCCCAGTCACTGAAGGATTCGGCCACCGAAGCAGCCGTCGCCAAAAAGATCCCGAACGCGTGGTTGATCCGCAATACCCGCTCGTCGATCGATCCGTTTCTCACGTATTCGGACAACCGCGACCTTCGCGAAAAGGCATGGCGGATGTTCATCATGCGCGGCGATAATGGCGACGAACACGATAATAAGGCGATAATTACGCAGATCCTTCAATTGAGGGCCGAACGAGCTTCACTTTTCGGGCTGCCAACCCACGCCCATTGGATCCTCCAGCAGAACATGGCTAAAACTCCCGAAAACACTTTGAAATTGATGGAAGGGGTTTGGCCGGCCGCCGTCGGTCGCGTCCACGAGGAAGTTGCCGACATGCAGGCATTGGCCGACAAAGAAAAGGCTGGGATAAAGATCGATCCGTGGGATTACCGCTACTACATGGAAAAGGTGCGCAAGGCCAGGTACGACCTCGACCAAAACGAGGTCAAGCCCTACTTACAGCTCGACAAAATGCGCGAGGCAATGTTCTGGGTCGCCGGCGAGCTTTTCAATTTCAACTTTAAGAAGGTCGAAGGTGTACCGGTATTTGATCCAGATATGGTGGTGTACGAAGTCACAAATAAGAAAACGGGTGCACATGTCGGTCTGTGGTACTTCGATCCGTTTGCGCGGGACGGCAAGAATAGCGGTGCCTGGATGAACCAATACCGAAACCAGGATTTTCTCGACAAGGAAACGACCCTCGTCTCAAATAATGCCAATTTTGTTAAGGGAAAACCGGGTGAGCCGGTACTAATTTCGTGGGACGATGCTGACACGATGTTCCACGAATTTGGGCATGCCCTTCACGGGTTGTCATCGAACGTCACCTATCCTTCCCTATCGGGAACAAACGTTCCCACCGACTACGTTGAGTTTCCGTCCCAACTGCTGGAGCATTGGTTATCTACGCCTGAGGTATTGCAAAAATTCGCTCTTCACTATCAAACCGGCAAACCGATCCCTCAAGGGTTGGTCGACAAAATAAACAAAGCCGCGAAATTCAACCAGGGCTTCGCTACGGTCGAATATTTGTCCAGCGCCCTGGTCGATATGAAGATTCACCTGGCGGGAAATAAGAAGATCGATCCGGCCTCGTTCGAAAAGGAAACTCTAGCTTCGTTGGGGATGCCGCACGAGTTAGTCATGAGACACAGAACGCCGCAGTTCGGGCACATATTTTCAAGCGACGGCTATTCGGCGGGTTATTACAGTTACCTTTGGTCGGATGTGCTGACCGCCGACGCCTTCGAAGCCTTTACCGAAGCGGGCGGCCCTTATGACAAGAAGGTTGCAGACCGGCTCGTGAAATACGTATTTTCCGTCGGAAATACAATTGATCCCGCCGAAGCGTATCGCAGCTTTCGCGGGCACGACCCGGATACTAAAGCACTTATGCGAAAACGAGGATTTCCGGTAACGGGAAACTAATGCATTGCAGGAAGTGGGTGGCTGCTCTGCCCTTCATCCTAACTGATCTTTGAAAATTTTAAGACAAAATCTCGCGGCTGCTAGCTCTTTATCCCGAGATTCCGCATTCGCCGGTACAAATGGCTGCGGTCGACGCCCATCTCGTCGGCGGCTTTGGAGACATTACCTTCAAATTCGCTGAGTTTGTGAATTATGAATTCACGCTGGTAGGCATCAGTCGCCTCCTTGAAAGACGGAAACCTAAAGCTGACCGGCATAGCTTCCGGGCTGGTTTCCATTTCAGGCAGGTCATCGGCCGCGATCTTTTCTTTCGCGGTCATAATAACGATCCTTTCGATCGTATTTTTCAGTTCGCGGACGTTGCCGAACCATTGGTATTCCTGAAAGGCCTCGATAGCGTCCCTTGAAAATTGCTTCGGACGCTTGCCGTACTCACTGGAGAATTTTTGGTTGAAATGCTCCACGAGAACAGGGATATCCTCCCTTCGTTCACGAAGAGGCGGGACCTGGAACGGGATCACGTTGAGCCGGTAGAACAGGTCGGAGCGGAAATTGCCATTTTCGATTAGGCCGTCCAGCGGCTTGTTAGTCGCCGAAATAATGCGGACATCTACCGAAACCGGAGTGTTGCTTCCAACCGGCTCAAATCTCTGTTCTTCAAGTACGCGGAGCATTTTTGCCTGAACACGGGGCGACATATCGCCGATCTCGTCCAAAAATAGCGTTGCCCCGTCAGCGACTTCAAACTTCCCTTTTTTGGGACGTAAGGCTCCAGAAAACGCTCCTTTCGTGTGCCCGAAAAGCTCCGATTCGACCAGTTCTTCCGGAATCGCGGCTGAGTTGATCTCAACGAATGGAGCTCCGTTTCTTTTGGACTGGGCATGTATCGCACGAGCCACCAACTCCTTTCCCGTGCCGCTTTCACCCGAGATAAGAACCCGGCCCTCAGTTGGAGCGACGATTGAGATCTGTTTGCGAAGCGCCCGCATCACAACCGATTCGCCAACCATTACGTAAAGGTCCGCCAACTCGTTCTGAAGCTGAGCGTTCGCGATAGATAGCTGGCGCTGCCGAACAGCGTTTCGAACGGTAACGAGGGTCCGTTCAAGGCTTAAAGGTTTTTCAATGAAATCGAAGGCTCCAAGTTTGGTCGAACGCACCGCCGTTTCGATATTGCCGTGGCCGGAGATCATCACGACCGCGGAATCGATCCCATCTTCGCGAAGTTTATGCAGCGTCTCCAGCCCGTCAATTCCGTCACCGAGCCAGATGTCCAGCAGGATACAGGCAAATTGCTGCGAGCCGGCCAGTTCCAGGCACAGCTCGCCCGATGCCGCAGTTGCAACGGAAAACCCTTCGTCCTCCAAAACACCGCGAAGTGTATCCCGAATCCCGGGTTCGTCATCAACAATTAGAACTGATTGGGTCATTCTTAGACTCTAGCCCAGAGCGGGCAGCTCAATAATAAATCGGGCACCGCGCGGCTGGTTAGCCACCACCTTTATCTTACCTTTGTGTTCTGAAACTATGCGATTGACGATGGCCAACCCGAGACCCGTTCCTCGTCCTTTCGTCGAAAAGTACGGCTGGAACAATCTCTGAAAATCTGCCGGATCGATACCTTTGCCATTATCAAATAC
>JBBRSH010000202.1:0-5111 GCA_038245555.1 Pyrinomonadales bacterium
AACGAGCGATTACAAATGGATTCCATGGAGTGCATTCGAACAATTCGAGCACGAGTATTTGCGTGCCTGCGAAACACTAGCTGCGGCAAAGGCGGAAGTGCTTCAAAATTACGATGAGATCCTCGTCATCCTAAAAGAAAGTTTTCAGGAACTCGCCGAGGATTCCGCAAACAGACTTGAAGCCACCGGCGCCGACCCATTCGACCGGAAGGAATTCATAGATACGGTAGTTGCCCGGTCGATCGACATCGTTCCGACTCGCGAAATGATCCGCGACGGTCTTTCCATTACGATGAAACCGAAGGTGATCGTGCTCGGGTCTGAAATGATCGCCGAAAAGAATTTGACGAAACAGCTCAATCTCGAAGCCGCAAAAACACGAGCCGAGCAGACGATCCTCGGTCTTGAGATCGATGCAAAACGCCAAATAGAGCAGATCAAGGTGGACGATTTCACGCAGGAGCGGAGACGCGAACGTGAAGTCAAAGAACGAATTCGTAACATGAAGATCGAAGCCGCCCGACGCGAGGCCGAAGAAGCAGTGTCACCTATCAAGGAAGGTCTCGCCCAAATTTCCTCGAAGATATGCGACGCGGCTGGCGAGATGGCCGCGAGGCTTAGCGACGCCAAGTTCGTTCCCGGATCCCTGGCAAAGAGAGCGAGGCAGATGTGCGAGTGGTACAAGTTGATGAACTTTACGGATGACACCTCGCTGGAAAACGTCTTGGAACGACTCCAGACCGCGGCTGACCGCGACGTCAAGGCCCGTTCTACAGAAGAAATGAAGGCCGCGCTGAACGACGTGCTTCGGGCTACATCCGTTCAGTCAAAACGGCTGCTGGACGAGGACCGGCTGTCAGCCCTCGAATTGTAAGCCAATAAACCAAGCGAGTAGAGACCATTCAAATGGCAAACTTCGATCTGAGCAAATACATACCGGTTCATTCGCGAATCACTTCTTTTTACGAGAGGTACCCGGACGGCCGTATAGTGACCGAACTCGTTTCGCTTAATGAAGAAAGCGGATTTGTCTGCATTAAGGCGAGCGCCTTCCGTGCCTGTGACGACGCCGAACCGAGTTCAACTGGTCACGCCTTTGAGATTCGAGGCCAGGGATATGTCAATACGACATCTTTTATAGAAAATGGCGAGACAAGCGCAATCGGACGAGCCCTCGCAAATCTGGGGTTTGCCATAGATAACGGGATCGCGTCCCGCGAAGAAATGGAGAAGGTGCAGCGGATGACTGCCGCTACCTCACAGAATGGCGGACCATTACAGACGCCGCCTGGGCAGCGATCGCAGGCGGCAGCGGTCCTCGGCAGCGTGCTCCGTCCACAACCAGCAGAGCGGCAGACATAATTTCATGACTAACAAAGAAAACTGTGAAAAGAGCATCGAAACATTCCTTGATGAGCTCGATGTTCGGATAAGGGCGCGCTATCCACTGATCGCGATAAATACATACGAAGAAGACCGCGTTCGTGATGCTCTGATTGACTTGGTATTCCGCGAACGTCACAAGGAAAAGCCGCTCTACTTTTGGAGCCGTCCGATGGGGCTGCAAAAGATCGTCGACCCGAAGGAAGGACTTCTCCAGAACCCATCCGTAGTTGCGGACACTGACGACCCTGAAAGCGTTCTGGGATTTATCGGTGAGCAAACGACCGGAATCTTTCTTCTATGCGACTACGCACCGTATATCACACCGTTTGGCCAGGAAGATCCTTTGCTTGTCCGTCGGTTACGGGAGATCGCGTGGCGACTGAAATCGACAAAGGCTACGGTGCTATTCGTCGGTCCGAACTTTCCGGACTTGAAGACGCTCGAAAAAGAGGTCACACAAATCGACCTTGAGCTTCCCAAAGAAACGGAGATCGAGGATTCGATTGAACTCCAGCTTGAGAATCTCAAATCAAACGGACTCGATATCGATCTGGCAAAAGAAACACACGTTGCATTGCTTCAGGCCCTTCTCGGTCTGACAGCCGGAGAGATCAGCAACGTGATAGCCAAGGCCGTTATAAGCTGCAAGGGGTTAAACGCCGATTCGATAGAGGTAATTCTTGAAGAAAAGAAAAATGTCATTCGCGGAAGCGGATCATTGACCTACGTCCATCCGGAACCCGCAAGCAATTTGGGTGGTTACCAATCCCTTCGAGCGATTCTTGAACGGGCGGCTTATACATTTAGTCCGCGGGCAAAAGCCCGACATGTGGAGCCGTGCAAGGGAATACTTCTCGTCGGCTTGCCCGGCTGCGGAAAAGACTTATGTAAGCGTGTTGCATCGAGCATTACTAACCGAGCTCTTCTTGATCTCGATTTTGGATCGATCATGGGAGAAGGCGGCGGAGTGATCGGTTCATCGGCGATGTCGATCAAGCGGGCACTTTCGATAGCCGGCACAATCAAAGGCATCCTCGGCATCAGTGAGTTTGAAAAAGCGGTTTCCGGGATGAAATCGTCAAACAAGACTGACGGCGGCGAGACCGCACGTACAATCTCTTACTTGCTCAACTGGATGCAGGACAACCGCGATGTCCTTGTTTTCGCAACGGCCAATGACGTACGCGAACTCGAATCCGAACAATTCAGAATAGGCCGGTTCTCATACATCCATTTTGTCGATCTTCCGCAGCCGGATGACCGGCAGGAGATATTCAGGGTCCACCTCAAGAAAAGGTATCTCGATCCAAGTCAATTCGACCTGGAACGACTTGTCGAGAAAAGCAAGGACTTTTCCGGTGCGGAGATCGAAGGTGCGGTAACGGACGGCGTACTTGAGGCATTTATCGATGGCGACAGGCCAGCCGAAACAAAAGACATTCTAAAAGCGGCAGACGGTCTAACGCCGACCGCCCACATGATGAGCGACAAGATCGAAGAAATTCGCAAGTGGGCCAGAAACAATATCAAGGGAGCGAACCCGTCTTTTAGTGACGCATCGTCGCTCGCCGGGCCGAAATCCAGCCGAGCATACGAACTATAAAAGAGCTGCTCCGGGAACGGAGAAGAGGAAAAATATGAGCAAATACATGGCATTTGAGTCAGAAACCTTTGCGAACTCTGGGCTTCTTGTGGAAGCTCTCAATCACCTCGGATTTGAGACGGTAACACAGGGGGACGATCTGGCATTAGAGGGATGGGACAAGCGGGACACCCGCCGTGCGGATATTGTTATCCGGCGCGCCGATGTAAAAAAGTACCACCTTCTCGGTGACATCGGCTTTCAAAGAACCGCCAAGGGTTACGTTGCTGTTATTGATGACATGGATCTCAACTACCAACTGGGCAGAGATTTCGTGACGAGACTCCAAACGAACTATCACGAAGCGGCTGCCCGGAACATGGCAAAGACTCTCGGAGGGAAGCTTATCCGGGAACAAATCGGGAAAACGATCAAGATCAGGATCAAATATTAGGAGAAAACTACAGATGCCCGAAGTTGAATTTACGATTGACACCGATACCGGCAAATGCGCGACCGAGATCAAAGGAATTCGGGGGCCGGCCTGCGAGCAAGCGGCTAAGCATTTGAAACGGCTTCTAGGAGATCCGGCGGTTGATAAGAAAACAAAAGAATATTACGTAATGCCTCAGACAAGGCGCCAAATTCAAGGCAATGGCAAGTGAAATTGTTTTTACTCTTGAGCCGGATGCCGGACGGGTTACCGTTGAAGCTTCGCGGCTATCAAAGGCAGCCGCCAACGAACTGGTTAGGGATCTTGGAACGTCGCTCAGCGTCAATTGTGCTCGGCCCGCATTGGAGCAAAAACTTACCGGCCCGGTATCCCAAAGAGCGGAGACTCTACTTACCGATGCAACGTCGATTTATCTCTATCGGTTGTACCATTATTCCACTGTTGATGGTCCCGGAAGGCGTAGCGTGGTTCAGGTCTCAGGCTGCTCAATCCGCTGCTCCGGCTGTTACGTACCGGAAACCCACGAGCGTTCGAGCGGGATTCTAACCTCGATTTGCTCAATCGTCGAGGAGGTCGAGGCAAAACAGGCAGATCATGATGGCGTCACAATTCTCGGCGGCGAACCATTCGACCAACCAGAAGCGTTGGCAGACCTTGTCATGAGACTAAAGCGTCGGAATTTACACATTGCTGTATACAGCGGATATACATTTCAGAACCTGATTGAACGGGGCGACCCGCGAATCACTTGTGTCTTATCCCTTGCCGACCTACTGATTGACGGTCCCTACATCCGCGAGTTTGCAGAAAATGCCGGTGAGTACCGCGGCTCCAACAATCAAAGACTGCACTCCTTAGCTACTTCGGCCTAATAGCTTTTGAGACTTGATAGTTTGAACCATTTTTTGCGGGGTCCGGGCTACACTGGATTTCATAAAACTCGCCCTTTAGTCGCGAGCTTTGGGTCGATAAGATTAGCACCGGTGGTGCAGTAATTCTCCAGCACCCGCGTAGATGATTCAAATTCTTATTTTATCTACTCTCTAGTTACACGATCCACGTCTGCCGACGAAACAACCACCACACGAACACTCAGTCGTTCTTGAGGAAGGCTCTTTCTAAATGCTTTTTGGTCGGAGGCACGGAATTTGCAGTAACGATGGTGGAGATTCGAGAGGTTACCGAGTATGTTCGATGAATTTGTTGTAATGCCCAAGGAGCAGTTCGCGGAAATGCTTCGCGACGTGATCAATGCAGAGATTGAGGCACAGATTGGACCACTAAAATCTGTTATCGTGGTAAAACAAAAAGATGCGTGTGAAGCTTTGGGGATTACTGACGACACGGCGAGAAACCGATCAAGAAACGGTAACGTTGAAATCCTTCAGAAGGATGGTTCTCGGCTGGTCTATTTTGAGTTGAGGCAAGTTGACGGCCTAAGGCGAAGATCCCGGCGAAAAAAAGGGTAGGTCATCTTTTTCGCTTAGTTAAGTCTGTGTGTCGGCTCCCTTACGAACACAAAAATCTTTTTTTCCACCCCGAATAGATACCAAAATAGATAACTAAACAAAAAGGCGTCCGTATTGGACGCCTTAACTGTTGCAATAATTGGTGATCCGAGCAGGACTCGAACCTGCGACCCAGTGGTTAAAAGCCACTTGCTCTACCGACTGAGCTATCGGACCACAA
>JBBRSH010000203.1:0-5016 GCA_038245555.1 Pyrinomonadales bacterium
CAAAACAAAAACCGGGGCCGCGCCGTACAATTTAAGACATCATATTTTAACAAGGGGTGATTTTTCTTGAATTTTAAAAAAGAGGAGATAAGTATGGCAGAACAAGCTAGCGAAATGGCCGGATGGCCGTTGCCAAAACAGGGCGAATTTGTCTGGACGGAGATCGGTGTAAACGACGCCGATAAGTGTCAGGCGTTCTATGAAAATGTCTTCGGCTGGAAATTCAAGTCCGGCGATGCGTCCCCGGGCATGGATTATCGTGAATTCACCACCGGCGGCGACAATCCGGCCGGCGGCCTCTATCAGATCGATCCGGCATGGTTTGACGGCAATCCGCCTCCGCCGCATTTCATGACGTATGTTGCGGTGGATGATGTCGATGAGAATGCAGCGAAGGCCGAGGAACTGGGCGGCAAGGTGCACAAAACGATCGACATTCCCAACGTTGGACGCATGAGCATCATTGAAGATCCAACCGGGGCGATGATCGCCGCATTCAGGATGAAAAACTAAGGAGGACCGAAATGGCTGAATTTACAATACTAAAACATGGAGAGGTTTGTTGGCGCGAACTAGCCACTAAGGACCTGTCGGCTGCTCAGACGTTTTATCAGGAGCTTTTCGGTTGGAACATCGCACAATCAAAGGTCACACCGATGGATTACAAAGAGATCCACGTCGAAGGCGTTGCCAAAGGCGGGATGATGGCGATCGACGAGAAGTGGGGGCCAGAACCACCGCTGTCGCATTGGAGCACTTATATCGCGGTCGATAATGCCGATGAAACAGTAGAAAAGATCACGGTCAATGGCGGAAGCGTTCGGGTTCCCCCATTTGATGCCCCGGGGGTCGGGCGAATGTCGATGGTAATGGACCCGTCAGGAGCCAACTTCGCCATCATCCAATTCGTCGAGGCATAAGACATTCTAACTTCGAAAAGAAAAAGCACGAGACCGGAAAGCTTCCGTTTCTCGTGCTTTTTAATAATGGTATGAAGATACCTAAACGCGGATTCCGGTAAACGGGACCGGTTCAGCCATCATGGGTACGGTGATCGTCCCACTCATATTGTTGCCATCTACCTTTCCGATAATTTCAAGGTTCATTTTTTGACCCATCATTTTGGCCGTAGCAGTTGCAGTCATTTTGCCGCTGGCTATCTGGCCATCAACGATGGTGCCGCTGCCCATCAACATTGTGAGATTGCCGTTCACGACTGAGTCGGTCTGTTCAAGTGCCAAGGAAACCGCCATTTCCTTACCCATCAGATCCACCTTCAGATCCCATTTCCCGGCAACATCGGCAACTTCGACATTTTCGCTAACGGCGTACTTTGCCACGTCCTGCGGGTTTCCGTCAGTGTCGAAAACCTCGACTAATGACGAATAGGTGCTCGCTTGAGGAATGATCTCCTGGGCATCACCGACTATAACAATCGCCATCTCGTCGGGCCGGATGTATTCGGCCGCCACCCGCAGAACGTCGTCTGCCGTCACTGCGTCGACACGGTTTCGATACGTCTGAAGGTAATCTTCCGGCAGACCGTATAGATGCTGGTTTACTATTAAGTTCGTCAACCCCTCCTGCGTTTCCGCCCGGATCGGGAAAACACCCGTAAGAAAATTTTTCGCGTCCGCCAACTCATCGTCCGCGACCTTTTCCTTTCGGATCAACTCGAGTTCGTAAAAGAATTCCTTGAGCGAATCACCCGTAACCGCGGTTCGCACCTCGGCGGTCGCTTCGATCTCACCGGCAAGCTTCTTGAAATCAAGTCGCGTGTATGCTCCGTACGTGTACCCTTTCTCTTCTCGGAGGTTCATAAATACGCGGGACGAGGCTCCCGCTCCGAGCACCTGATTCATCACGATCAGGGGGAAATAATCAGGGGTCGATCGCTTGACGCCAAGGTTTGTTATGACAATGTTTGCCTGTGCAGAACCTGGTCGATCAACTATTGTCAGACTTCGGGCCTTTCTCGGCGGCGGACTCGCAAATTCTCGATCGTCCGGACTTCCCTTAAGCCACCCTCCAAATAGATCGGTGGCTTCGGCAACGACCTCATCGCGTTTCACGTCGCCGACCACGATCAGGACAGCATTGTTCGGAACGAATTTTGCGGAGTGAAATTCGGCAACGGCATCGCGAGTCAACTTTTCTATATCGGTAGCTTTCGGGGAAACCGTGGAATAAGGATGATCTCCATAAATAAGCCGGGCCGCCTGTTCTCCGGCCAGAAATCCCGGCTGCGACCTTTGGAATTTGAGATGCTCGATCGTATTTCGCCGGTATAGGTCCAGCTCACTCTCTGGAAACGTCGGACGCAAAACGACTTCCGCAAGCAAGTGCAGGATCTCCGAACTGTAAAGCGAAAGGCTCGATGCCGAGACGATTGTAAAGTCATCCGACGAGCTTGAATTCAGACTTGCGCCAAGCCGCTCAACCTTTTCGGCGAGTTGAAGGCTTGTGTAGGTCTCGGTACCCTCGGTTAGCTGCGACGTCAACGCCGATGTCAGGCCGGTCATATCAGTCGGATCATTGACATCACCGGACTGGAAGGCAAGACGATAACTTACGAGCGGCAATCGCTCATGCTCAATGATTATGAGGCGAAGGCTATTTTCCAAGGTCGTCTCAAACGGCCTCGGGATCGCAAACGAAACCGGATCCAATGGGGCAGGCGGATTTTTACGCAATTCGGGTGTCATAGGTTATCCTTTTCCGGCGGGCACGACATCAAGCAAAGCTCGATTGTCCGAGTTCAAGTAATGAGCAACTGCCTGCCTGATCTGCTCCGGGCTGACGGCTAATAGTTCGGCTAGTTCCGTATTGACCAACGTCGGGTCACCATCGTAAAGTGCGTATTCCGCGATCTGCTGGGCCCGTGCCATGGACGACTGACGCATACGTACTGAATCGTTAAGAAGCTGATTTTCGATCTTTTCCATCTCGCTCGAGGTCGGACCGTGGGTAGCGAGGTCATTTATCTCATTCATGATCGTCTCGCGGATCACGCTCAGGTCTTCTTCGGGTTTGGGGATCGCTCCTACAAAGATGCTCGACGGGCCGCGCCGTTCGTCGGTAAAGCCGAAAAGCTGAATAACGGATTCCTTTCCTTTTACCAACTCCTGATATAGACGTGAGCTTTCACCGTCATATAGGATCTTGCCCGCAAGATACAATGCATTAAATTCAGGCGTCCGCCGGGCCGGTATTTTCCAACCGATCAAAAACGCAGGAAATGGAGCCAAATTGTCCTCCCATTCACGGTACGTAGACGCTACCTCCGGCGGCTCCGTAACATCGAGTGCGGGCGGCAGAGGCTGCGACGCGATATCGCCAAAATAGGTCTCGATCAGGCCCTTGGCCGTCGGTGTGTCGAATGCACCCGAGAGCGTGAGCACGGCATTATTCGGTGCATAGAAAATACGGAAAAATTCCTGAACATCTTCAACCGTCGCGTCGTCCAAATGCTCCATCGAACCGATGGTCGAGTGGCTATTGGCAAAATTCTTGAAGATCATCTCGTTGATGAGGTCAAAAATTTGCCCATACGGCTGATTGTCATACCGAAGCCGTTTTTCTTCCTTTACCGCCTCACGTTGGTTATCGAGATTTTCCTGCGTTACCGCCAGGCTTCGCATTCGATCGGATTCGAGCCAGAGTGCAAGCGGCAGTTGGCTCGCAGGAAGCGTTTCATAATAGTTTGTCCGTTCGCTCGATGTCGTACCATTCATCGTGCCGCCGGCCTTCATTATGTGCTGGAAATGCCCGGCTTTTGGAACGTTTTCCGAACCCTGGAACATCATGTGTTCAAATAAATGGGCAAACCCCGTCCGGCCCTCGCGTTCGTTCCGCGACCCGACATTGTAATACACCGCAACCGACACGACAGGGATCGCCGGGTCCGGGTTAAGAACGACGCCGAGGCCGTTTGCAAGCTTGTATTCTTCGATTTCAAGAGGTGGTAAATTGAATGCTTCCGACATAATATTGGCGCTCTACGGCACCAAAGACCGCCTTCGGAACCCGTAATTATCAGAACATTTTGGCCATAAAAAAGCAAAACCGATACCTGCGGCGATCCAAGCCAAATCTCGTGTGCTTTGTATGATAGAGCACTAACCTGGCGGCCCTTTATCGATTAAACTCAGGTTCGTAACACGACCTTTAGTGCAAACGTCACTGAACGTAATTATACGGTGGAGGAAACAAATATGACAGAGCCTTACGAACGATCGATCGATAGAGAGTCCCAGGAGAAATCGGAAATAGAAAATGAGATCGCGGAGCAGTCCGCGGCACCAATAGCTGTCCCGGTCCACGACCACAATCAATCCTCTCCTGTGCTTTCAGGCGGCGATGTTGACGCGGATTGGGATGACGACTCGGTCGGCGAGGAGTCCGTCGGAGGCGGTAATCCGACGCCGGACCAAAGCGTGGTCGAGGATCTTGGGCGGGCTATGGGCTTAATTTACGAGGACGGCGAACCGCTTCGGACGGAAGAAAAGCTTCGCAAACGCGACGATGATCGCTGGGAGTTGGATCCTGCTTCCGCCGAGGACTTCGACAAATAACCCGCTCTAATCGGGATCAGGCCACAGCTCCCAGATTTTCCCTCGCGATCGCGTACAAGGCGGATTTGACCTGAAACGGGGTGAGATTGGGATAGCCTTCGACAAATCGCGCCACGATCCCGGCTATGTGTGGGCAGGCAAAACTATTGCCGGTCAGATTTCGGTGCCCGCCGCCGAGCCACGCTGTCCGAACATTGACGCCGGGAGCCGTCAACTCGATCACTTCGCCATAATGGAACCCAAAATTCAGCGGATCGGTCTCCTCACTCTTAATTACCGATATCAAGGATGACGAGAAAACGGATGGAAAACTGGGCTGCGGTAGATTATTTGCCGCGGCCACGACGATACAGCCCGCTTGGTAGGCCCGGTCAAGCATGTCATGAAGCGGGCCAAAGAACTGCGGTTTCGTTGTGCCGAGGCTAAGATTGATCACCTTGAA
>JBBRSH010000204.1:0-4860 GCA_038245555.1 Pyrinomonadales bacterium
GGCCGACTACGATGGCGACGGCAAGACCGATGTTGCTGTCTATCGTTCGTCGACCACGAACTGGTACATCCTGAATTCAGGCCAGGCAGGTAATGCTGTTGGCGGATTCAGTGCAATGCAGTTCGGTACCGCCGGCGACGTGCTGATGCGTTACTAATCACTTAGGACCGATCAGGCAGGCCTGCTTTCCAGCCTGTCTGATCGAATAAATAAAAGGCTGTCCGGAAACCGCAAAGTTTCCGGACAGCCTTTTTCTTAGCCCCACCTCGGGTTGCACTCACCATTTGTATAAAAGGGGCGGAGGCGTCTTATATACGATAAAAAGGCTTACTGGAAAAGCGGGACACCCATATTTTCACTTTTTGTTTTCCGAAAAACCTGCGAAAATCCTAGGCGTGAAGATCTCGGCGGTAATTATTGCATTTAATGAGGAAGCGAAGATCGCCGCCGCGATAAAGTCGGTTGATTGGGCAGACGAGATCCTGCTCGTTGATTCGGAAAGTACGGACCGAACTCGTGAGATCGCCGGAGAACATGGTGCACGAGTTGTTGTTCAAAAATGGCTCGGATTTTCGGCACAAAAGCAATTTGCTGTCGATGCGGCGGCCAACGATATTGTTCTTAGCCTCGACGCCGATGAGCGTGTGACGGATGCACTTCGGGATGAGATCCTGAAGCTCCGGGAAGCGAATTCCATAGCAGATGCCTATCGCGTTCCGAGGCTTTCGATCTATATGGGCCGTGAGATCAGGCATGGAAGCTGGTATCCGGACTGGCAGTTGCGGCTCTTTGACCGGCGAAAAGGACGGTGGCAGGACGTTGTGATCCATGAGTCATTTCAAATGGACGAGAGAGCCTCAGTTGGCAAATTAAAGGGTGATCTGATCCATCACAGTGTCGACAGCGCGGCACAGCATGCGGAAATGATTCAAAACCGTTATGCCCCGCTTGCTGCACGGCAAATGTTAGAGACGGGCCGCACTACGTCGCCGATGCGGATCGCGACGGCGCCGCCGCTCGCATTTCTCTCGACCTATATCCTCAAGGGCGGATTCATGGATGGGTTTCCGGGCATTTGTATCGCGTATTTCGGTGCCTATCACGTCTTTTTGAAGCATGCCCTGCTTTACGAAATGCAAATTCAAAGTAAATCCGGCAAATAAGCCTACTGCACGACAACTAAAAGACCTCCATTCACATCGAATCTTCCAAAAGGTACCGAAGTGCGGTATATTCGAACTGAAAGTTCATTCGCCCAGGTCCCGAAATAATATGAGAGTTTTACTTGCGACGAGCGTCTCGATCCTGATAATTGGCGGGTCGATATTTGCACAAAAAGGGGTCGATACCCAGACCCAAAAGATCAAGGAGGAGGGCAATAAAGTAACCACTCGATCGAGCGACGCATCGCGATCTTTTGACTGGGGAAAAGGCAAGACGAAGGTTCGCGGAAGGCTGGCGAACCCCTACAAACTTAATAGTCGTCGCGATGTATTGGTCGAAAACATCTCTGATGTTCTCCGCGAAAGAAAGATCGTCATTGACGAGGCTGCGTCACGACTAAAAGAAGGATTTATCGTTACCATGCCTTTTGTTTTCGCAAAAGGTGCGGTGATCACCCAGAATGAACTTGGCCGTTACGGCGTGATCCAATCAGGCGAGACCGTATGGACCAGGGCCCAATACACGCTCACGATCGAAATACAATCGATCGACGGTATCCAAAACAACGTATCGGTCGTCGCAAAGGTCGAGGGCCGGTCCGGAAACGGGCTCGGATCCGAATGGACGACTGTTCAAAGCTCTGGGCTGGCCGAGGACGAATTTCTCGCGAAGCTAGTTGAATTGGTAACCGGGACATCGCCCGATCCTCAGCAGGACACGCAGCGTTAAACTGGCGTTAACTGAATGAGCTTAATTGCATGTTGGAAAGGTCTTTACAATTAGTCTTAGTGCTTCTTATCTCATTGGCTGGCTGCTCTTTCTCGTTTGGTCAAGCGGCTGATAATAGCGGACCTTTGTTCCCAAAGCAAAACCAAGAGGAACAGCCAGCCGGAATGCGCGAAATGCTCGAGAAAATGCGCATCGAGAAAGATAAAAAGGACCACGAGGAGATGATCAAACGCGGAGAGGAAGCACTCGACCTCTCGGGCCAACTTGAGAAAGCGATCGAATCCGACGAAAAACTGACAGAAAAAGACCTCCTGAAGCTCGACAATCTTGAAAAGCTGGTTAAGAAGATCCGTGGTGAGCTTGGCGGGGGTGATGATGCTGATTCCGACGACAATGCCCAACCCGCTGAAAAACCTTCGTCTATCTTAACTGCCTTTAAGTCGCTTCGGCAGGCAACGGTCCTGCTGGTGGACGAGCTAAAGAAAACCACCCGATTTAGTATCTCCGCCGCGGCTATCACGTCGAGCAATTCGGTTTTGCGTATGACGCGCTTTTTACGGTTTTGGAAGTGAAGCCGACGTTATTGATGAACCGACCTTACCTTTTTCGTTCGATCCTGCTACTCCTGATAATCTTCGGCGTCGTGGCTCCCGGCTTTGCTCAAAAGCCCGACGATGATGTGATCACCGTCGACTCTTCGATCGTACTGATCAACGCGGCTGTCACCGACGCTGCCGGCCGAGCCGTACCCGGATTGCTCCAGAAACACTTTCAGGTATTCGAGGACGGCGTTCAGCAGGACATAAAGAATTTCGCGGCCGAACAGACGCCGTTCGCCGCGGTGATCCTGATCGACTCCTCCGGCAGCATGGAAAGCCGCGTTAGCATGGCCCGGTCGGCGGCGATACGGTTTCTCGACGGACTACGCGGGACCGATATGGCGGCTGTCTATAAATTCGACTCAAAGGTCGAGCTGCTCCAGGAATTTTCAAACAGTCGCGATATAGTCGAAAAAGTATACGAATTAAAGGCGGACGGAATGACGCTGCTGAACGACGCGGTCTTCGAGGCAGCCATGGCTCTCAACAAGCGGAGCGAGGCCCGACGGGCGATAATCGTGCTCTCCGACGGCGAGGACACTAAAAGCAGGCATTCCTCGGAATCCGCGCTCAGAGAAGCTCTAGGTGCGGGTGCGACGATTTATACCGTGGATATGTCATCAGCCGACGAAAATAACAGCCGACGCGTATTGAATCAGGGAGTTCTGAAGAACTTCGCGACAAAAACGGGCGGAACCTTTGTGGAGGCCGGTGGCGGCCCCACGCTTCGGGATGCGTTCAAGAGGATCGTCGAAGAACTAGGTAGCCAGTACACGCTTGCATACCAACCAAAAGAAGCTAAAAAGGATGGTAAATTTCATACGATCGAGGTCAGGATCAGTAGGCCTGCACTGACTATTCGTACTCGGAAAGGATACCAGGCTCCGAAAGGCAAGTAGCCTTAGAGCCTCTTTCAACAAACCAGTTAATGTTCTGCCGAGGTTGTTGGAGAACCTGAATCCACCTGCCTGACCGCGTCGGATAATGGAGAGCCGTTAACGGTCACGCTAACGCTTTTAATGGATCGAAACTGGCGGGCAGTGGCCTCGATCTGGTGGACGATACGTGATGCGTCACAGCCGACGGAGATCAAGAGTTGACCAGAAATATCGATGCGTGCGATTCCATTTTGAAGTTCGACCCCGTGTAGACGAAGGTCTGTCCCTTTCCAGTAATTTTCAAGGTTCTCGCCCGTGCGATCAACCGTTTTCGGTGTTACGAGGAGCTCTTCAAGAGCGGCTCTTAGTGGTGCAAGAGTTGGCTTTATGGGACGTTCCACTGCGACCAAACTATCGCTGCAAACCGCCATATTCGGAGTTTTTTCCGCGGCAACCAGAAAGACCTTTACTTTTGATGTGCGTGCGAGGACTATCGGCGTTTTTGACGTCTCGGCGGACTTGACGATGGCTTGGGACCGGCCGGTCATTGACGCCGGGCTTTCGAGTTCAGCTTTTGATCTAGCATCTTCGCTGCACGAGGAGAGCATGGAAGCGGCTACCCCGAGAATTAGAACAAGCCAAGGCCTTTTTATCCTTGAACAATCCATAAAGTCTGACCTGATCCAGGATATGACGCACTCGAACGAGGATCTCGTCATTACTAACAAAGGACATTACCAATGACCCGTATTTTCCGAACGTTTTGTTATTTCAACCGGTGCAGATGAGCAAGCCCGGGCCGATCAGTTACAAGTGATAAATTCTGAGGAAACCCAGCCACGGATCGTTTTTCCGCCGACATAAGACGAGATAAGTAACCTGTCACCGTCATCCGTAACTACCCTGACTGAAACACCATTTCGCAGTTTCGCGATAACATTTCCGGCATTATTTCTCACGTTAAGGTTCCCACTACGGGTCGAAACGCGACACCCGGCTAAATGATCAAGATTGTACCTCGCGGCCTCAACATTGCCGGACAGTTCGGAACCGGAAACTACTATTGGTAATGCAAACCCTAAAAACAACAAGCCAAACACAAAGATCGCCAACCACAATTTCTTCATACTGTTTCTCCTATCGGATACGAAATGATCACAACAGTTCAAACCGAGCATGCGGGCTTGATGTCCGTCAAGTCCAAGCGAGTCTAATAATTTCTTTGAAAAGGATGCTTGAGTCGAAAGATAAACGGAATAGCGGAAAAATGCAAATTTGGGGAGGTCTACTTCATTAAAGCGATCAAAGGGGAAGGTGATCTGATTCAGAGCTCTCGAACTCCCGAAAAACATGCCACCTCAGCCGCGTTAAGATAGGAACGACTATTGCGTGTTGTGAGAAGTCCCGAATAGCCGTTAAGTAGGACAGTCTGAAGCCGGATTACTTGCTGGTCCTGTTCTTTTTCCTGTCCTCGTGTCGCTGGATAGCCA
>JBBRSH010000205.1:0-4837 GCA_038245555.1 Pyrinomonadales bacterium
AAACATAGGGAACAAACGGGCAATAGTTTTCAGGTTCCCCCGCCCGAACCTGTAGCATTCGCCGCCGCCGCGTGAACAGTTTTCCCGCAACCAAACGTCTGTAGATTGTGAAGGGTCTCTATAAACGTTATATGTCTTTATCCTATGGATGCGAGATCCGTCCGTAGACGATCATCAGGAAAACTCACTCATGAACGAGTGTCCGGCAATGGAAATCCAATTCTAATCGAATACACCCCGTTTCGGCGCCAGGCCAGTAGTGCACATATCTGTATGAACTCGGTTCGTGAGATTAACGTCTAGGCTTCTACGCGGTTCTTTGCGTCAGTTTCGCGCAATGAAGTCGAGACTTTTGAAACGAGCCATGCCCACATACCGAGATGATGAAGATCACTGGACATTCTCAATTAAAGACGTTTCTGCGTTACTTGAATATAACGCCTGAAGCAACAAACAAAGTCGCGACCGTCCTTCAAAATTACATATCAGAAATAATGTCGGCTTTTGAAATAATTTCGGACGCGATGACGTCAATGGAGCATGCCACCGCCAACGCATAAGGTTCTCAATTCACTGCCTCAATTAATGGTTATGCTGTACCTCCGCGAATATCGCAAGAGCCTCCAAGTCAGTTATCCTAATATTCCGCCCCTCGTGAACGATTAGTTTCTGATCTTCAAGCCGCAGCAGGCTCCGCGTCACTACTTCACGAACCGTCCCAATCCTTGCGGCGAGCTGATTGTGTGTTAGCTGCAATTTTATTGTTATTCCTGCTTCAGCACTGATCCCGGAAGTTCGAGCTTCCTCCAGGAGCAGGCCGGCAAGTCTTTGGCCGACTTCGCGCAACGAGAGCGTCTCAACAAGTGCAGCGCATCGTCGAAGGCGTGAAGCCATCAATTTAGCTGCGGCCAATGCGAGCTGCGGAAACGCGATAGCCGCCTTTAGAATCAACTGTTTATCAAGAAAATATACGGTGGTCGACTCTTCTGCCGCCGCTGTGGACGGGTAATTTCCACCGTCAAAAACCGGCACTTCAGCTATCGTTGTAATAGCATGTTCAACGTGAATGACCTGTTCGCGTCCGTCGGTGCTGGTGCGAAATGCGCGCACCGATCCCGACGTGATCACATGGAGTCCCCTCGAAGGCTCTCCTGCCAGAAACAGAATCTCATTGCGCTCCAAACGTTTCTTGATCGAGTGTTTCGCCAGGAGAAGCAGAACCTCGTCATCTAAATCACGAAACAGTTCTGTTTGCTTAAAAATTGTGATCTTGTCGTCGTGCACTATCAAGAATCTTAGCTTGGCGGAATAGAAACTACAAAGGTCATCGCACTGGTGACTTGAGTCACATTTCTAGGGCGATGAAGAGGCCAAAATGAAATGAGGTTGTAAATTAGGGAGGCAAAAATGAGAATTACTGGTGATCTAAAAATCAAAGAAGTCCTGGCAATCGATGAAGAGAAAATGATCGCGGCATTAATGTGGTTGGCACCGGAATTTGAGCGCCTTCGATATCCGAAATTGCGTCGTGCCATGGCCGGCCGCGTTACGGTTTCACAAGCAGCTCGCATCGCGCGCGTTCCGCTATCCGAAATGCTTTATGTCCTTAATCTTGCTTTAGGCGAAGACGAGACTGAGCTTTCTGATGAGTTGCGGCTAAGCAGTTGGGATGAGCTTCAATATACAGATTTAAACCTACCCGTACGCCCCAAAGAGATCGCGACAATAAACGATGTCCATCCGAATGTGATTTACGTTGATCTCATGCGACAGGCGGATGAGAAGCGCGACCCTATGCCCGCGATAGCCAAGGGATTGGTAAATCTGAAAAGCCCGAGTGAGATATTGCTTTTGCGTCATCCTTTCGACCCGATACCGCTAAGGGACATGTTTGCACGGAGAGGCTTCGCGAGTTGGGCTGAGGAGCGAAAAGCCGGCGAGTGGTTTATTTACTTTTATCGTCCTGCTTTAATGGCGAAGGCATCGGCCCATCCACAGGTCAGAAGCGATGTTTATGCGAGAGCTTTTGCAGCAGCAGCCTAGTCGCCTGACATCTTGAGGGCAGACTCATGATCTTCCGGATTATTCACATTAAAGAAGAAATTTGCGGAACCGCTTAGATCGGCAAGTTTGTCGAATCTAACAAATCGTGAATGTAAGGTTGAGACGACTTTTCGCATTTTCAGTTCACCTTTCTCAATCATGTTTTTGACAACAGGCAGACATTTTTCGCGGTTGTAAATCGCACACAATGGCTGCGGGTTAGCGTCGGACTGTAGCGGAACAATTGCGTCGATCTCTTCCGCACGATACGCAGCCAGTCTTATCATCAAATCTCCGGTAACAAACGGCAGGTCACAGGCAAGAATCGCGATCCACGGCATTTTCGCATATGTCAAAGCCGTATAAAGTCCGACGATCGGTGCCTGCGGAAGTTTCGTCCCGCGGGTTTCAAGAACGTCCGGGAGAAGAGCGATGTCCAAGCCGTTTTGAAAAGCCAGGTCAGCGCGAGTTCCGCCGACAACCGATACGGGCCCGTGACATATCGGTCTCAACGCGGCAACTGCTCTTTCAAAAAACCGCTTTCCGCCAAGGCATATATGGGCTTTATCCTGGCCCATTCGACTACTCGCACCGCCTGCGAGTACAAAACCCTCAATAAGCTGGTTGTCATTATCCGTTGGACTGATCATTGAATCGTCCTTTGGGTTTCACAACGAATCGCGGCGGTAGATTATCCAATTCCCTTTTCATTTTAGCGCGAAGCATAATTACGGCATCCGGCACGAGCAACCTATCAACCAAAGAATAGATCTCGGTTTCTTCTTTTTCATTATGAACTATCAGGCGGCGGCGGACATTTCCTATTCGCTCTTTCACTTCACCCAGACGGCTCAATTCGTCACCATCTGCATTCGCGATAACTTGACGCATTGTTTTTATAGCTCCGATCATCTCTCGCATAAAGAAATTATGATCTTCATGAAGCTCTTCGATCCAATTCTTTATCGCCGCAGCTTCGGCAGAGTCGAGCAAACGGGATGCCTCCGTAAGTGCCGGAAACAAATGAAGATGTTCAGCCCGGATATGTATCGCCAAGCGCGCCCAAAACAGGTCGATCGCCTTGTAGATCGGCTCCGGTGCACCCGATGAAAACAGAATTACGATCGTTTCCATCAGAGCGTCGATCTCAGAATGGTCGTGTGTCAACATTTCGTCCCGAAGCGTTGTTAACATGATCGATCAAGTTTCCTTCCGAGAAGGGAAAAAGTTAAATAGCATGCCGACAAAGGCCGCCAGCCATGCAGCTATCGCGAAATAGACAAAGTAACGTGGAACGAACATGAGAGGCTCGAAATGGATCGCGTTTGAAAGCTGAAAAGTACACACCGTATACATTCCGAGAGGAAAGACCATGCCCCAGTACTGCGGATTGTACCTGAGTGGAAAACGCATATAGACGTGTCGCCAAAACCCGAGGACGATCAGTAACGGTATCCACCACGTTCCCCATGCCCAGAAAAATAGCGTGAAGCCCTTTAAGAACGGCAGGATCTCGGCGATAAAGCTCCATTCCGGGGCCGCGATAATCAGTCTTGCACCGGCGAGCGTCGTGATCGCGACCGCGCCCATATTTATCCAATACGGCGGCGAGAGCTCCGCGGCTGTAAATTCTTTAAAGGTAAAGCGGTAAAATATCAGCGTTATGAGAAGGAGATACAGCATGCAGCCGACGAGGAACATGCACAGCGTAAAGAAAAGCAGGGCTTCGCGATACGCGGCAAATTTATCCGAGAGCAATGTGCCTAACACCGAGATAGATTGGGTAGCGACTGCCGCGATAAGCCACGTGCCGCTCATTCCCTTTTCCAGCGTCGGCTTTTCCTGTTGGATCGTGACGAACGTGAAGAACGTGTACATCGTCACTGCCCACAACGCCAGGCCTACAAACCATAGGACCATTGCCGCCTGAAATTCGCCGGTAACGATGATCATCTGGCTCCCAAGGACACACGTTCCCGCCGAGACCGTGAAAAACCCCGGACCGCGCATGTGATCGGTGATATCTGCCTTAACGTTCGGGAAGTAGCGGACCAGACGAATACCGAGAAGCAGGCATAGAATGACGTATGCGGCGATATTAATGAACAAGAGCGACTTCGCAATCAACTGCATCTGAAGGAATTGAGTGGCTATCGAGACTATTCCGGTCGCCATGACCAATGCGAAATACCCGGGAAAAAGATCGGCGATAGCGGTGGCTAAGACTCTTTTTGGCTCTGTCGATTCTTTCACAAATGTCTATTTTTACAGATTTTACAGAAAACTCGCCGACAAGCCTAGAAATCTCTCGGTTCGGCGGTGTCGCATTTTTTACATTCGAGTTCGGCTCCGATCTTCTCATCGCGTCCAGTAGTGGTCTGCGTCCATTCCCGCGTGATGAGCGGCGGGTCATGACGGACGTGCTGGTAATGACCGCATGCAAGTTTGGCACGCCAATCCTGTTTATCATCCTTATCAAAGCCGATGATCTTCCGTTTCATCGGATATCGACCTGTCCGCCTGCCGACTGACGCCGACCTACGGGTTTCCACCACAAGAAGATTGAAAGTGCAATGATCCAACATACTCCGGAAGCAATGATCAGCGGTATAAGCTGTTGGTAGTGCCTCGCAAGTCCCGCCTCGATCGTCGCGGACAGGATCCAAAGCTGCGCGATGTTGATCATCACCAGGAGAACGAGTCGTGCCTGCCAGACAGCCGTGCGGCCGCCGGTCAAGACTCTTTGCCGCGGCGGCTGAGCGACCGCCGGACATGCTATTGTGCCCTTTTGGTT
>JBBRSH010000206.1:0-4803 GCA_038245555.1 Pyrinomonadales bacterium
CGGCCTCGCAATGGCGACGATGGACATCATCAAGCTCGCCGGCGGCGAACCCGCAAATTTCCTCGACGTCGGCGGCGGTGCCTCGCAGGAACGTGTCGAACAGGCATTTAAGATCCTGCTCGCCGACCCCAATGTCAAAGCCGTCCTGATCAACATCTTCGGCGGCATCGTCCGCTGCGACATGGTCGCCAGCGGCGTCGTTGCGGCCTACAAAAACCTCGGCCTCTCGATCCCGATCGTCGCCCGTCTCGAAGGTACCAACGTCGAAGAAGGCCGCCGCGTCCTCCGCGAATCCGGCATCAATATCCTGACAGCCGAAGGAATGCGTGACGCAGCTGAAAAGGTTGTCGCGGCCGCTGCATAAGATCTAAGCCACGAATGCGCGAATAATTGAGCGGATCGAGTCGTTTCTCTTCGTGCATTCGTGGCAGCACTGCTTAAAATCCCGCCATGTGTAAAATTTAAGTTTTCAAAGATCCACGAATCTTAAGGCGGCGTAAATGCCGTCTTTTATTTGCCCCGCTTCTCCCGCGCATGTCTCACGGGTGTTTCGGGGCTGTATCAGTGTGTAGTGATACAGGTTAAATGGTTGTGGACATTGCGTTTATTGTCGTAAAAACAGCTTGTATCACTAGTTTCGCGCAAAAAAATTCTTGACGTGGCTTTTATTTCATATATGGTATGCTGTATCATCCTCTAACGTCCAATTAGATTATGTATACGGACGTTGGATTTGTCAAGTGATTTTCAATAGCGAGGTTTGGTAATGCATGACGGTGTAATAAGAACGGAAAAGCGGGCGGAGCGAAAGGTTGAACCGCTCACGAAAGCAAACGATTGTATCGAACGGGCGAAACTGTTGGGGCCGCCGGCGATGTTGTTTGATTCGTTTTGGAGCGAGGGCGAGTTGGCGATGTTGTTCGGGCCTGCGGGAGTGGGTAAGAGCATTTTGGCTGTGCAGATCGCCGATGCGATCGCGAGGGGCCGTAAAATGGAAGGTTTCGTCATGCCGACCAAAGGGCAGCGTGTGCTGTACGTGGACCTAAAGCTCTCGGACCGGCAATTCGGGTTGCGGTATTTTACCGGACCCGAAACGGGCGAAGAACTGCGGACCTACAAGTGTTCTGAGAACCTCCATCGAATGTGCGCGCCGGACACCAACAAGTTCTGCGATTGGCTGGAGGAAACCGTCGTCGCGAAACGTGTCCGCGTGGTGATAATTGACGACCTCTCCGAGCTGCGGAATTCATGCGACGGCACGCGTGAAACGCTAAAGCTGATGCGGGACCTGCGAAAGCTGAAACTTAGGCTGGATATCTCGATCCTGGTCATCGCCGGGTGCCGCGAAGCCGGCCGGTCGGGCTTTATAGCCGAATCCGACCTGCAGCGTTCGCGGGTTCTGTGCGACGCCGCGGACAGCGTATTTGCACTCGGCGTGCTCCCGCGAA
Organism: Pyrinomonadales bacterium; assembly: GCA_038245555.1. Lineage (GTDB taxonomy): Bacteria > Acidobacteriota > Blastocatellia > Pyrinomonadales > Pyrinomonadaceae > OLB17. The sequence goes on from JBBRSH010000206.1 coordinate 1,449, forward strand.
ACCACGCCCACCGCTATCTGGTCCAGACCCGTTCGCGAGGTTCGAGGATCGCCTGGACCGCATCAAATTCGCCAATTTGCGACGTGTTCCGGTTTGACGACGGCCTGCTCGGATTCCGGTTTGACGAGCGATTTGCACCCGAGATCGACCGCGAGCTTGGCCTGCTGATCTGCAAAGTAAAGTCGATGCACGACCGCGGGGCAACCTATCGCAAGATAGGTGAGGACCTTGGTATCAACCATACAAAAGCGGCCCGGTTGTTCAAGAAATGGACGCCAGAATTGGGGGCCGCGATAGGTTTCGAACATCCGCAAGAATCGCCGCCAGCCGACGTCGTCGCGTTCACGGAGCCTGTAAAACACGACTTTCCAACCGAAAGCTACGACGGAGAATTTACCGACAACTACCTCGCCAGCATCGGAATACAACGCGATCGGCCGGCAAAAGCGGTAGCCGAAGGGGCAACCTCCCCACTTGGACGTGCGTCCGAATCGGATCATCAGGACGCAGTCGAAGAAGGCAACCCGAAGGAATTAGAAGAACGTCGCGGTCACCGCATATACATTCCCTCTCCCGATCAAGTCACGATCGACCACACTATTAACCCGATGTCGTCCCTGAAACGCTCGTTCGATAACAACGGCCGCGAGATATTTATAGAAAAAGAGAACAGCCACGGCAAGCCCGTCATTTTCTACCGGTACGGATCACAAAATCGGTTGTCCCGCTTTGAAAGAGACGGCATCGGCAGCTCCGGCCGCCCGGTCGACGGCCCGATCTCACTGTTTAATACGAGCTAGATGGAATGACCGAGCCGTTCATTGCTAAACGCCGAATAGAGAATATTCGAAACCCTGAGTATCAGTGTTATGGCTTCGACGTTCATAAATGTAGCGAGAATAGGTCGGGCGGACACCTTTTGTCAATTTCAGGAACTCCCGTGAACTCTGTGTCTTAACTCTGAGCCCTCGGTGTTTAGACTCTTTTTATAACACAGAGAGCGCAGAGTGAAGACGCAGAGGACGCCAAGAAAGCGGAGAACCGGGCGTTCTTATGGTATGGTTGGGTTAGTTGTTGTCGGTCCCAAAAAGCAACCAATTCGACCCGCCCGCTCATCTTTTGAAACAGCTTCTACAAAATTGTTCAAAAAATAAGGAATTAAGAAAATGAGAATTAGAACATTTCTCCTCGTGGTATTCGTGTATTCAATTTCAGTCTCAGGCCAGGTCCGCAGTACGCGGAAGGCGGCCATTCCGGCTGCGATGCCGACAGCATCGATTGCAAATCCCGCGGTCAGCACGCTCCCGATCCGGCGGGTGATACTTTATTCGAACGGCGTCGCGTATGTCGAGCGGCGCGGCATGGTCAGCGGTGATGCAGCGGTGAATTTGTCGTTCAAGCAGTCGCAGGTCGACGACGTGCTCAAATCCATGATCGTACTCGATCTGGGCCAGGGAAAGATCGGGGCGGTCAGCTACAATTCGTCGGAACCGGTCTCCGCGCGGATGTCCGAGATCCCTTTTTCGGTCAGTCCCGTATCGGGAGACGGAGCCGGCATTTCGGGCGTTTTGGCTCAACTTCAGGGTGCCAAGGTTGTGGTCACCACAACGAAAGGGACCGTCACCGGTTCGATCCTGACCGTCGAGCGAAAGCAGATCCGCACGGACAAGGAAACGCAGACGACGAGCGTGCTGGTCATCGCCTCCGAGAACGGTGAGATCTCCAGCTACGACCTCAACGACGTGCGAAGTGTAAAGCTGCTCGACGAAGGCACGCGAAAGGACATTAACGAATTTGCGAACGCAACGGCCTCGGCCCGAAGGCTCGACGCCAAGACGATCACCGTTACTTCGCAGGGCACCGGCCAGCGTGAAATGGTCGTCAGCTATACGATCGCCGCCCCGATCTGGAAAACGACCTACCGCGTCGTGCTCGATAAGGAAGGCAAGCCGTTCTTTCAGGGCTGGGCAATCGTCGACAACGTCAGCGATGAAAATTGGCAGAATATACAGCTCTCGCTGGTTTCGGGCTCGCCGATATCATTTATCCAGCCGCTGCAGAAACCATTCTACCGCTATCGTCCCGTCGTCCCAATGCCGACGGACCTGCAGCTCCGGCCGCAAATTTATGAGCCGGAGAGCGGAAGTTTTGGAACTGACGCATCTTCAATATCGGGGCTAGTCACAGACTCCCAAGGGGCCGTCGTTCCCGGTGCCAGCGTTCGCCTGCGAAACAATTCGACCGGTGCACAGTTTGACGCAAGTACTAATAGCAGCGGCTCGTTCACGAAGTCTGGGCTTCCGGACGGCAACTATTCCGTTACGGTCAACTATCAAGGTTTCAAAGGCATGACCGCTCAAAACGTAAGGTTAGGTTCGAATCTTAACCTGGCTCTGGAAGTCGGTAGTGTTTCCGAATCAGTTGAAGTATCCGCCGATCAAGTCACGAGGTTACCGATAAACGGCCGCCAGGTGTCAAATATGTCACAGTTTTCTGTAGCAGGGTCCTCGAATAATTCGTTCGTGTCCGGCAAGGAAACCGAAGTCAGCGATGCACTTTCCAACGGCAAATCAGGCGTAACCGCGGCGGCGACTGGCTCGGAGATCGGCGATCTGTTCGAATACAAGATCGAACAGCCGGTGACCGTCAATCGCGAACGGTCGGCGCTGATTCCGATCATTCAGACCAAGATGGACGGAGAGCGGGTTGCCGTTTATAACGAGAGCGTTCGTCAGGACAGGCCGTACAGCGGCGTCCTGTTGAAGAACACGTCGAATCTCACGCTTGAGAGCGGCAGTATGACTGTCATCGACGGGGATGCCTACGCCGGCGAGGCCTTGATGGACCGTTTGAAGGCGAAAGAGCAGCGGCTGATCTCGTTCGCACTCGATCTCGGTACCAATGTTCGCGTTCGCCAGGGCGGCGACCGCGAGCCGGTAAAGCTGATCAAGGCGGTCGACGGAGTGTTTCAGGGACATTATTTTCGAAACGATCAGAAGACCTACGAGATCACAAACCAGGTCGACCGGCCAAAGGTCGTCTATATCGAGTACCCGATCCGCGAAGGCTGGGAATTGTCCGAAAACTCGCCAAAACCCGACTACATCACGCAGCGGTATTACCGATTTCGCGTCGAGCTGAAGGGCATGGAAAATAAGCAGATAACCATCGCTGTCCGGCAGCCGCTGATGGACACTTACCAGCTCACGTCGCTAACGCGCGTCGATCTGGAGCTATTTATCACACGCGGCTACATAAACGCCGCTACGCGGGCCAAGCTCGAAAAACTGATCGATCTGCGAACGCAGATCGCGGAACTTGAACGAAAAGTGTCCGGTTTTGACGACGAGGTCGA
>JBBRSH010000207.1:0-4731 GCA_038245555.1 Pyrinomonadales bacterium
TATTACCTGTGCGACGTACGCGCAGGATGCAGTTGATCTGCGAGGAAGGGTAACTGATACGAATGGTGTGGTCGCGAATGCGACAGTAACCGTGGTTTTGATGTCCGACAGGACGAAAACATTCTTTACGACAACAAACAAAAAAGGCGAATATAACGTCACGGGATTTGCCGCTGGAAACTATCTAATTAGCGCAAGTCTTAAGAATGGAAATCAGGCGAAAGTATCTGATACAAAGACCGTAAGAATACTGTACGAATTAACAACAGTGGTAAATCTCGAATTAGTATCTATCCAAGCGATCCGCGAGACGGTTACTGTTTCAGCGGGCGAAATCCAGACGATCGAGCAGGTTTCAAAGACGGTTGATACGATCTCCGCCCAGGAGATGCGTGAACGCGCAGATTTTTCTTTGGTGGAGAGCTTAAGGACTATACCGGGATTTCGGGTTGCACAGTCGGGCGGGTTTGGAAAGGTTGCAACGATCAAGACTCGTGGGTTGAGAAATCAGGATACAGCGCTGCTTCTCGACGGGATCCGGTTTCGTGATGTGACGGCGATCACTGGCGATGCGTCTCCGTTCCTGAGCGATTTTACGTTGACGAGCGTGAGCGAGATCGAGGTTCTTCGTGGTTCGGGGTCGTCGCTTTATGGAACAAACGCGATCGGTGGAACGATCGATTTCAGGACACCTGAGGCCAAGCAGGGAACGCACGGACAAATTGGCGGAGCGTTGGGGGGCCTCGGGCTTGGACGCTTTAGGGGGAACATCTCTCACGGTACCTCGGACGGCAAATTTGGGATCGGCTCGGGAGTTTCGCGAACCGTTTATACCAAGGGCGTTGATGGAGACGACAAAGCTCAAAACACCAATTTTCAGACGCGTGTCGATGCGAGTCCCTCGGGAAAAACCAGCATTTCAGGCCGGATATTCTTCTCGGATGCAAATGTGCGTTTGAATTCAAGCCCCGACACTAAAGGTACGCCGCCGGCGACAAACAAGACGATAATTGACGCTGTGCAGGGCGTTAATTTTGTATTTGACGCGAACGATCCGGACAGTTCGCAGAAATCGCGATTTTTTGACGCCCAAATTTCCGTCAACCAGATCGTTAGTAGTAAATTCCTGATGGGCGGTTATTACCAGGGCCTGACAACGAAACGGACCAACGCTAACGGGGTCCTCGGCATCGGGTTTCAAAGTGCATCGACGAGTGTCTATGATGGCACCGTGCATACAGGAAACGTTCACTTTAACTGGACGCCGATTCGTGAAAATACTTTCACAGCGGGCTATGAATTTGAAAGTGAAAAGTTTGGCAACGATGGCAAAACACCGTCCGGAACGCAAAACTTTTTCGTAAATGCCGGACAGAAGAGCAACACCTTTTATTTGCAGGATCTCGTTTCGCTTCTTGGTGGTGATCTGCAGCTCGCGGGCGGATTGCGGGTCCAGCGGTATAGCCTTGACCGCCCGGGCTTTAGTTTGGCGAACGCTCCGTATAATAGCCTGACGCTGACCGATCCACCTACGGGTTACACGTTCGACGGGGCGTCGTCGTATTTTGTTCGTCGGAGTGGCACGAAATTTCGAGCACATGTCGGCAACGGCTATCGTGTGCCTTCGCTGTATGAGCGGTTCGGATCATTTTTTAATACATTCCCTTCGAATGCCTTTGTCGCTCTTGGTGATCCGTTTCTTAAGCCGGAAAAGACGGTTGCGTTTGACGCAGGCATCGAACAAAATGCCGCGACAGACCGAGTTAGGATCTCGGCGACATATTTCTACACGCGGCTCAACGATATTATTGGATACGGCAATGCCGTCCCGAATATCGGAACCACAACGCGGCCCTTTGGTGGTTATGAAAATCAAAAGGGCGGCATCGCTCGCGGCGGGGAGTTTAGTGTCAGAGCAAAAGCCACGACAACGACCGATATTTTTGCGTCGTATACCTATACAAACAGCCGCCAGTTGAAGGCCCAGGTTTCGGGCAGCGGGATATTAAATACTCTAGGGGTTCCGGATCACCAATTTACGTTGGTTGCGACTCAGCGGTTTGGCCGGGCTTGGGTGAATTTCGATTTTCTGGCGACATCCAATTACCTTGCCCCGATATTCAACAATAGCGGACCAACTTACCAGACCTATATTTATCGATTTCAGGGCAATCGCAAGGGCGATCTGACCGGTGGCTACACATTCGGGTTTAAGTCCGAAAAAATGACGTTGCGGCTTTACGGAACCATTGAGAATATTTTCAATCAGGAATATTTTGAGAACGGTTTTCGTACGGCCAGGGCAACAGCTCGAGCGGGTATGACATTCGGATTTTAGTCTCGGAATCGCTCATCGACGAGGCGGATGTTTCGGGTGCCGCGGTTTTGAAGATGCAATGATAATGTGTCAGGACGGCGGCAACCAACTCTTAGCCCTCGGCAAGGCCAATCTCGGTAAATCCATGTTGACTCTAATGGTAAAATAGATATTGGTTCGTCGTTGGCGGCACGTTAGTTTGTTGTCTCGACGGTGATGGTGTTTGATAATTGTGAAGGTGGGTTTCGGCCTTGGACTGTGGTCTCCGGCCGCCAACGAGTTGCGGGAAAACGCTGGGACAGCGGGACACGGGACAGCGGTTCGGGCACGCGGCGATCATCCATAACCCCTGCAACTGCACTATATAGAGTAGATTGGGGTCCTTAGTCATGGGGTTGCCTGTAACGCATTGTGTGCAATATGTAGCGCATTTGTATTACAGCCTCTATTACGGTTATTACTGCGAATTTAGGTCTTGAGCAGGACTTTAGAAGTTAACAGCGAACGGTCGATAGTTAGAAATAAGACCTAGATCGGACCGATCACTGACCATCGAAGACTGGCTACTGAATTAGTTTGGAGTTTGGAGTCGTGATTCAGGGATCAGATCAGTCTAAACAAAACACTACGCCAAGGTGAATTGCTGATGATACGGTCGTCGATATCGTGGTAAAATTGTCGGATCGGAGGGCAATGGAATGAGATATTTACTTTTTGTTGTAGTTCTAACGTCGACGGTGGTTTTAGCAGCGGCTCAAACGAAGGTATTGACGAACGCTGACTTCGAGAAATATCGTCTCGAACGCGAAAAAGCAGAGATGGAATATCGCGAAAACTATGCGAGGCATGGTTTTCCGTCTCCCGAAGAATTGGAAAAACGGCGGCGTCAAGAGGTGACTGACAATCAGCAATTCGTGTTACTTCTGACTCAGCAATTGGCGGAGGAAGAGCGGATCGAGTCCCAACGCCGCAGCATGGTCTATTACAGATATACTCCGCCTCAGGTCGTTGAACCGACCGTCGAGTATCCTTTTTGGGGGACGTACAACCGAGCATATCGTAATCCTTTCGTGACGCCGAAAGGCCAAAGCGGATATTTTGCCGGCGGGCAATTTTGGCCAACTCCTGTACGCACGCCTATCCGCTTAACTACCCATTCGCCTGTATGGACGCCGCACAGGACTACGCGGATCCATCCGAAATAGTACTTTCGACGCAACGGCCGATGCCGGAAACTGGAATTTAGAAATCATGAAAGAAGGTTGGGAAGCAGTTATCGGCATGGAGATCCATGCTCAGTTGGCTACGGCTACAAAGATCTTTTGTGCGTGCGCGGTCGAGACGGGCGGAGCTCCTAATTCGAATACGTGTCCGACCTGTTTAGGGCTGCCGGGAGCATTGCCGGTCCTGAATCGGCGGGTTATCGAACTTGGAGCGAGGGCAGCGTTGTCGCTCGGGCTCACGATACAGGAAACGTCTATTTTCGCCCGCAAGAATTACTTTTATCCCGATCTTCCGAAGGGATATCAGATATCTCAATACGACAAGCCATTCTCAGCCGATGGCCAGTTGACGATCATGACAGCGGAGCGGGATGACAGCGGCCACGCAAAGGAGTGGAAGCCGATGAACATCCACATCCAGCGAATGCATTTGGAAGAGGACGCGGGCAAGAACGTACACGAAGGACTGCCGGATGTTGACAAGTATTCGTATGTCGATCTCAACCGAGCCGGGACACCGCTCGGTGAGATCGTCACCTCGCCGGATTTCCGAACATCGTGGCAAGCGTACGATTACGTAAATCATGTCAGAAGAGTTTTGCAGTGGGTCGGTGCCAGCGACGCGGATATGGAAAAAGGCAACTTGCGTTGTGAAGCTAACGTCTCAGTTCGGCGGATCGGTGAGAGCAAATTCAATAACAAGGCAGAGCTGAAAAATCTCAATTCCGTCCGATTTATGCAAAAGGCGATCGAGTTTGAGATCGAACGCCAGATCGAAGCACATGAAAAGGGTGAGCCCGTTAATCAGGAAACGCGTCTTTGGGACGAAAAGAACAACTGTACGCGCGTAATGCGGTCGAAAGAGGATGCTCACGACTATCGATATTTCCCGGAACCCGACTTGCAGCCATTAGTCGTTTCAGCGGAATTCGTCGAACAAGTTAAACGCGAGATGCCGGAATTGCCCGATTCGATGCGGGACCGTTTTGTGGAGGTTTATGGACTCGGATACACGGAGGCGTCGCAACTCGTCGCGGACAAAGATCTTGCCGAGTACTTCGAGACGACCGCTCGCCGCACGGCGAATCCTAAATTGTCAGCGAATTGGATACTTGGCGAGTTGACCAGGGAATTGAATAGTTCCGGCAAGTCAGCGTCTGAGAGTCTGTTGACAGCCGAAGATCTTGCTGA
>JBBRSH010000208.1:0-4718 GCA_038245555.1 Pyrinomonadales bacterium
TATCCGCATTGCTGGCGATGCAAGAATCCGGTGATATTTCGTGCGACACCACAGTGGTTTATATCGATGGACGAGGCGGTGGATGGCGGACCGCTTCGGCAGCGTGCTCTCGAAGAGATCCAAAAAGTGAAATGGCACCCCGAATGGGGCGAAGGCCGGATGGCAAACATGTTCAAGGGAAGGCCAGACTGGTGCGTTTCTCGTCAGCGTTCGTGGGGCGTCCCGATTCCGGTCTTATACTGCCAAGCTTGCGACGAAGCGGTCGCCGATCCGCAGATAATTGACCACGTCGCAGATATTTTTGCGTTAGAGACGGCCGACGCGTGGTACGCGCGTCCGGAAAGCGAGTTGCTGCCGGACGGATACAAATGCGCGAAGTGCAACAGCGCCGATTTTCGCAAAGAGACGGACATCCTCGATGTCTGGTTCGATTCGGGTTCAAGCTGTGTCGCGGTTCTCGAAACCCGGGGCGATACGCTTCGGTTCCCGGCCGATGTTTATCTCGAAGGCGGCGACCAGTATCGCGGCTGGTTCAACTCTTCCCTAAGCTGCGGCATTGCGGCGCATGACAGAGCGCCTTATAAACAGATCATCACGCACGGTTGGGTCGTCGATGGCGACGGCAAAAAGCAGAGCAAATCACTCGGCAACGTCACTGCCCCAAAGGAGATCATCGACAAGTCCGGGGCGGACGTACTTAGAATGTGGGCCGCCGCGGTGGACTATACCGAAGACGTCCGATGTTCCGACGAGATCCTGCTCCGCGTCGTCGACGCATATCGCAAGTTTCGAAACACACTGCGTTACGCGCTTGGCAATCTTGACGGGTTCGACCCGGCAACCGACACCGTCGGGCCCGATCAAATGCAAGAGATCGACCTGTGGGTCCTCGCAGGGTTAAATGAGGTCACCGAAAAGGTCCTGACGGCGTATCAGGAGTTTGATTTTCAGTCGGCCTATAACGCGATCTACAATTTCTGTACGGTCAATCTTTCGGCAAGGTACTTCGACATAATCAAGGACAGACTCTACATCCTTGCCCCGAAGTCGGAGGCAAGGCGATCGGCGCAGACGGCACTTTACGCCATCGCCGACGCATTGTGCCGGTTGATGTCGCCGATCCTCGTTTTCACATCTGATGAGGCGTGGGAAAATCTGCCGGGACAAAAGGTGCCGTCCGTTCATATTGCCGAATTTCCGAAGGCCCTGGAGGCGGACAATTCCGGCCTTGCAGCCAATTGGGAACGGATCTTTTCGATCCGCGATGACGTATTAAAGTCATTAGAGACGGCCAGAAATGAAAAGCAGATCGGCTCGTCGCTTGAAGCCAAGGTGATCCTTACCGTCGATGCCGCGACAACCAGGCTCTTGCTCGATTATTATGAGCAGCTGCGTTACATCTTTATCGTCTCGCAGGTCGAGATCCATGAGGGAGACGCTTTTAAGGTGGAGATCCAAAAGGCGGACGGTGAGAAATGCGAGCGGTGCTGGAATTATTCAGTAAGAGTCGGGGAATTCACTAAATACCCGACTGTCTGCGAAAGGTGTAATGACGCCCTCGCTGAGATCCTTGCATAGTCGAACATAAAGAGGTGGTGGGCGTATACTAGCAGTTTGATGGCTGTTGATTTTCAAACATTGATGTCGTCGCCGACCGCGGCCTACTCTGAGGCCCTACGCTTCTTTAATGGAAACGGGATGCTAAATGATGCTTTATCGAGGTTGGTACTTGACCTCGAACGCAACGCTATCGACTATGCGATCATAGGTGCGGTTGCCCTGAATCAGCATGGATTTCAACGTCTAACGGTTGATATCGATCTGCTTCTTTCGATAGAAGGCCTCGATCGGTTTAGAGAAAAGCTCGTCGGTCTTGGTTACAGGCCGGCATTTGAGGGCGCTAGAAAAAAGTTTAGGACGACGCAGGAAAACATACCGATTGACATAATCTCGGCTGGTGAATTTCCGGGTGACGGCAAACCAAAACCTATTGTTTTTCCCGATCCCGCTGAGGTTTCAATAGTCATCGATGGAATAAAAACGGTCTCGCTGGAAATGCTCGTCGAGCTAAAATTGGCCTCTGGTATGACGGCAACCGACCGGCTCAAAGACCTGGCCGACGTGCAAGAATTGATTAAGTTAAAAAAGCTGGACGAGCATTTTGCACTGCGGTTGAATGAATATGTGCGCGCGAAGTATTTAGAACTGTATGACGGCGTAGCATCCGCGAATAACAAAGCTGAAGGTTGAGGCGAAAGAATGACTAAAAAGGATTTTCTCTGGAAATTAGCCTACCTCGCCATTGCCGGCGGCGTTTTTATGATCGACCAGACCACCAAGGCCTGGGCGACACGGTCGCTTCGATTCGGCGGCGACAGGTCGGTGATCAACGGCTTTTTAAGTTTTGCTTACGCTCAAAATCCCGGCGTGGCCTTCTCGATGCTCGACGACAAAGGTGATGTGGGCCGCTGGGGATTATCGGTGGTGGCAATTATTGCCGCAACCCTGGTCATGTATTTCTTCTGGCGTACGCCGCGAAGTGACGACCGCATTTTGGGCTCGCTCGTGTTACTTCTTGCCGGAATCGTCGGCAATGTTACCGATCGGCTGAGGCTCGGATTTGTCGTCGATTTTATTGATGTGCAATTTGGAAATTGGCATTACCCGACCTTCAACCTTGCCGACGCCGCCATATGTGTCGGAGCGGGTTTGCTCCTTATCGATATCTTCTTTAACAAACGGCGAAAGGCGGCTTCGGCAAATGGCGAGCATATAGCCGCTAAAACCATCGATGTATCCTGAACTATTTCGCATCGGCACTTTTCCGATCACAACATACGGCATATTTTTGGCGGTCGGAATGCTGCTCGCTCTTCTGGTTGCTTCGCGGCTGGCCGCTCGCGACGGGCTGCCGCGTGAACGCATTTACGATCTCGGGCTGTGGGTGCTCGTCGGCGGGCTGCTCGGGTCGAAACTGTTGATGTTTTTCGTTGAGCCCGATGTCAACGTTTTTACGCTCGATTTCTTACGGTCGGGCGGCGTTTACTATGGCGGATTTCTTGGCGGACTGCTGGCGCTGGTGATACTGATCCGTTTTTACAAGCTTCCATTTTGGAAGGTCGGCGATGCACTTGCACCGGGCCTTGCTCTCGGTCAGGCGTTTGGTCGGCAAGGTTGTTTTGCGGCCGGATGCTGCTGGGGAAAACACACGGATCTGCCGTGGGGCGTCCATTTTACGCCGCTCGGCCATGAATACACCGGCGTACCGATCTACGGGCCGGACGGCAGCAGCCTTTATCTCCACCCGACTCAGCTTTACGAATCATTTACGATGCTTGCCGTCTTCGGACTGCTCGTTTACCTGCACCGAAAGAAAAAATTCGACGGCCAGATCTTGATCCTCTATGGTATTATCTATTCGATCGTACGTTTTTCAATTGAATTTATCCGCGACGATCCACGCGGGGACTTGTTCGGTTTAACAAGCCTAACGGGCTTGTCGACGTCCCAGTTAGTGAGCCTTTTGGTCGCGGTTGCTGCAGTCGGGTTTTTGATAGTAAAACTCCGAACCGCAGAGCCAACACCAGATCGTTCATGACCCACCCGGATCGTCCAAGGACTTAAGCAGGGAGGGCGAGATAATGCGAACGAAAAGTTATTTGGTAGCTGTATTAGTGGCTCTGTGTGTTTCAACCGTCGTTGCACAGGATGAAGGCGAAAAACTCATCCGTAAGGCGCTCGAAGGCCGCCAAATTCTTGTCAAAATGGACATGCCGGCCGTCGAAACGGGTATTCCGATGGTCTTCGACGACACAAATATTACTTTCGATGAGGCCAACTACAAAAAACTTCTTAAAGAATATGGCGTCGGGACGCCCAAGGGAACCAAGGCCAGGATCACCGGCGTCCGAGTTTCAAGTCGGGGCATCGAACTCGATCTCGACGGCGGCGGATCACCGCAGCGAGACTGGCTAGTCGGTGGCGTCACGCTGACCGCTCCGGTTCCATTGAATAAATCAGATCGCGAAATGGACCTCGAACAGCAACTGCGGGCGGAGACACGCGTGATCGCCCAGGAATATTTGCGAAACGAGATCGAGCTTGAACGACAGTCCCGCATTGCCCAGGACATGCGAAATCAAGAGGCGTTTCAGCGAGTGGCGACTTTGCGAAGTAAATACATCGAAGAAAACCGCAAGAACTGGGGCTCTAAACTTATCATAGTCATCCGTTCGAGAAAGCCAACGGTGTTGATGCGCGACATGGTCAAGTCGCTAAACCAGTACGCCGAGCTGTTACCGCGTGAAACAACCACAACCACTAAGTAACAGTTCCGGACAAGAAGGCCTTTCTTTCGCGCCAAGTGGAGCTGAAGATGGTATGCGCCTCGACGCGTTCCTCGCGGAGCACATCGAAGGCTGGTCGCGATCGCGGCTTCAAAGGCTGATCGAGAATGAGGACGTCCTCGTCAACGAAAAAAAGGCCAAACCGTCATACAAGATCCACGAAAGCGACGAGATAGAGGTCGACCTCGTCGAACTCCCCGCCGCCCGGTTCGAACCCGAAGATATCCCGCTCGATATAGTTTATGAGGACGAGTACCTGGCGGTGATCAACAAACCCGCGGGAATGGTCGTCCATCCCGGTGCCGGCGTCCAGAGCGGGACACTCGCCAATGCTATAGCCTTCAGGTTTGGCACGGCGGCCTCCGAAATAAA
>JBBRSH010000209.1:0-4683 GCA_038245555.1 Pyrinomonadales bacterium
GTTTCGATCGAGTATCGTGATGGCCGTCCATTTCGTGTCGAAGCGGTCGTTATCTCGTCGCAGACCGCTGATCTGGATATCGAGGACATCCGTGCGGACATCATGGAGCATGTCATCAAGCCCGTCATTCCTTCGGAGTTACTCGACGACCAAACCAAATATCACATCAACCCGACCGGCAAATTTGTCGTCGGAGGCCCGATGGGCGATGCCGGTGTTACTGGCCGCAAGATCATCGTCGACACCTACGGCGGCTATGCCCCGCACGGCGGTGGTGCTTTTTCGGGTAAGGATCCAACCAAGGTCGACCGTTCGGCTGCGTACATGGCCCGCTATATTGCGAAGAACGTTGTCGCTGCCGGCCTTGCCGATAAGTGTACTGTTCAGTTAGCTTACGCTATCGGAGTTGCGGAACCAGTTTCAGTTTTGATTGACACGCATGGCACCGGAACGATCGATGACGAGCGTATCTCGGACATCGTTCGCGAGAATTTCACGCTGACGCCGAAGGCGATCATCGAGACGCTCGACCTTCGCCGTCCAATCTACAAAGAGACAGCACGATTCGGCCATTTTGGCCGCAAGAATGGCGAATTCACTTGGGAAGTTACAGACAAGGCCGAGGCTCTGAGATCGGCCGCAGACAATCATAGAGGTGTAGGTACAAATGGCTAACGCAGGAACATCAATGGAATACGACATCAAAGACATCAACCTTGCACCGCAAGGCAAACAGCGCATCGAATGGGCTGACCGCGAAATGCCGGTCCTTCGCCTCATTCGCGAGCGTTTCGAGTCCGAAAAGCCTTTGAAAGGCGTAAAGCTGATCGCATGTGCGCACATCACGACCGAGACAGCTAATCTTGCCCGCACGCTGCAGGCCGGCGGAGCCGAATCGCTCCTGATCGCATCGAACCCGCTTTCGACCCAGGACGATGTCGCGGCTTCCCTTGTGGCTGATTGGGGCATCCCGGTCATGGCACATAAGGGTGAATCCACAGACACTTACGTCCGCCACGTTAAAGCGGCACTTGATACAAATCCTAACCTCATTATCGACGATGGCAGCGATGTCGTCGCGACGATGATCAAGGAAAAGCCTGAGCTTATCGGCAATCTCATCGGTACGACCGAAGAGACGACAACCGGCATCGTCCGCCTCAAAGCGATGGTCGCCGCCGGCGTGCTCACCTTCCCTTCTATTGCGGTCAACGACGCTCAGACCAAGCATTTCTTTGACAACCGTTACGGAACGGGCCAGTCGACTCTCGACGGCATCATTCGTGCGACAAACATTTTGCTCGCGGGTAAGAATCTTGTCGTCGTCGGCTACGGCTGGTGCGGTAAAGGTGTTGCGATGCGTGCCCGCGGTATGGGTTCGAACGTTATCGTCTGCGAGATCGATCCGATCAAGGCGATCGAGGCTGTCATGGACGGCTTCCGCGTACTTCCGATGAAGGAGGCCTGCAAGATCGGTGATTTCTTTGTGACAGTGACCGGCAACCGCCATGTCATTGATAAGGAACACTTTGAACAGATGAAAGACGGTGCGATCGTCTGCAACAGCGGTCACTTCGATCTCGAGTTAAACCTCGATGCTCTACGTGAAATGTCCGCACCAGCAGTCAAACGTCGCCCGTTTGTCGAAGAATATATCAGCAGCAGCAGTGGCAAGAGCGTGATCGTCCTCGGCGAAGGCCGTTTGATCAATCTAGCCGCCGCCGAAGGCCATCCGGCATCGGTGATGGATATGTCATTCGCCAACCAGGCGTTGTCGGCCGAGTACCTTGTCAAAAACAAGGGCAAACTCGCTGCGGGCGTCCACATTCTGCCGAAGGAAGTCGATCAGGAGATCGCCTCCCTCAAGCTCCATGCAATGGGCGTGAAAATGGACGTTTTAACACCTGAAATGCTCGAATACATATCGAGTTGGGAAACAGGAACGTAGTTCCTTGATAGGATCTAACTTAAAAGAGGCCCGGCACAACCGCCGGGCCTCTTTTCATTGTCTGATCACCTCGAAGGTCTAAAATCAGTGCCTTCGCCGTCGCTCGTATTGCTTTCTACGCTCAAGTGTTTCGATAGAAACCTCAACTCTTACTCGACTTTCGGGCCCGTCGTTTTCGAGCCTTAGAATTGGCATCCAGGTCGGGATTCGCCATAACATTAGCATTTAGGGGAAATGGCTAGCAAAAATGTCGTTGTGTACTTGAATGGACACAGCGTTAATCGGCTATTCATTTAATGACTGTTAAGTTAGTAATGAATCCACATTAACTGTCTCCATTCGGAGGCTGACGAAAACGGTGTAGGAAAACATTACAGGAGTAACATAAATAAATGCGAAAGTTAATTTTGATGACGATGCTGATTCTCGGGCTGGCAACGCTCTCGACCGTGTTTGGGCAAGAGGGTAAGATCGAACGAAAGGATCTACCGGCTGCGGTTGAGAAGACCGTAGCACGTGAAAGCAAAGGAGCGACTATTAAAGGCTTTGGAGTGGAAAAGGAAGACGGCAAGACAACCTACGAAGTCGAGATGATGGTCGACGGGCGTTCAAAGGACCTTTCTATTGATGCTGACGGCAACGTTCTCTCAATAGAAGAAGAAGTTTCGATGGACTCGCTTTCGGCCGACGTTAAAGCGGGCCTGACAAAAGCGGCTGGCGCAGGGACGATGGGTAAAATCGAATCTCTCACAAAGGGCGGCAAACTCGTCGCTTACGAAACCGTCGTGACGACGGGAAAGAAGCACTCCGAAATACAAGTCGGGCCCGATGGAAAAAAACTCTCCCATGAGCAATAGTCGTCAATAGATCGTTTATCGATAGAGACAATTAGCAAGCGGGACCGGTCGATCCAGTCCCGCTTTGTTGCCTTCGATGAGATCACGTATGCTGCCGCACTGACGAAGGTGAGTCGAAAAGCCATGATGAGCAGTGGAGCAAGGAGAGCGATCGATGGAAAAATTAAGCAAAGTCCCACAAATAACCCTGTACTTCTGGATCATCAAGGTCCTCTGTACAACGGTCGGTGAAACCGCATCGGAT
This sequence comes from Pyrinomonadales bacterium, assembly GCA_038245555.1. Classification (GTDB taxonomy): domain Bacteria; phylum Acidobacteriota; class Blastocatellia; order Pyrinomonadales; family Pyrinomonadaceae; genus OLB17. The sequence continues at coordinate 3,050 of JBBRSH010000209.1, forward strand.
TTCCTGAATGTCAATCTGAACCTCGGCCTAACAGGGACATCCGTGGTGATGGGAGTTCTGCTCCTCATTGTGCTTTTCATACAGATCAAGACAAGGCGATATATTCCGGCAGTATACTGGTTAGCAGTTGTTTTAATAAGTGTATTCGGCACATTGGTTACCGACATCCTTACAGACAGCCTCGGAGTGCGGCTTGAGGTTAGTACGATCCTTTTTAGCGTTCTGCTGGCCTTAACGTTTTCGCTTTGGTACGCAAAAGAGAAAACCCTTTCAATACATTCGATATTCACGAAACAGCGAGAGATCTTTTATTGGGTAGCTATTCTCTTTACATTTGCGCTCGGGACAGCGACCGGCGATCTGATGGCTGAGAGTCTGGGCCTCGGATATTTTACGACCGGCGTCATCGTTTGCGTTGCAATTGCCACATTTGCCGTCGCGTGGAAAGTAGGACTCAACTCAATACTAGCGTTCTGGCTGATCTATATCATGACCAGGCCACTGGGAGCATCGCTTGGAGATTACCTCTCGCAATCGAAGGTTCATGGCGGGCTGGGCCTCGGTGCGACGATCACGAGTGTAATATTCCTTTCAGCAATTCTGCTTACCGTGATCTTCCTTGCCTTCACCAAAAAGGATGTCATTGCCGAGCCTGAGACTGAGGAAGAAACTGATGAAAAAGGCCCACACGTCTTCGTGCAAGTGGCGGCAGTTGCTCTACTTCTTGTCCTTGTTTCGGTCGGGGGATACTACTGGCGGCAGAACGCTCTCCAGAATCCGACCCAGACCGCCGCCACTAGCTCTCGTGGCGGTGCCAATAGTGCAAACACCGCAACTAATACCCCGGTGTCGCCCCTCGGTGATCTGTCATCATTCAAAACAATCACGCAAGATACATTAGACCTCGTAAACAAGAACGACCTGCCCGGTGCAAAAGCCCGCGTCGCCGACCTTGAATATGAATGGGACACGGCCCAAGCCGGTCTGAAACCTAAGAATCCGGCAAGATGGAACAAGATCGATGGCGCGGTAGATAAGGTCCTGCGTGAACTGCGTTCGGTGAATCCGACTGCTCAGGGTTCCAAATCGGCATTGGAGGCATTGCTAGCTGTGCTGAATACGCAATAGATTCGCGTCGCAGACCCATCCTTGATTTACCGCCCCGGGGTGTTCAGATTATCGCCGTAGTAAAGCGTGTTCATGTGAGGAAAGATTTCACCGCAAAATTAACGCCAAGAAAAGAGTCTCTCGTATTGGCAAAGCCTTGGGCTCATCAACAGTCGAGCTGTCAAAGGCCGTATTAGAGCGTGTTTGGCGTGGCGAAGTAGAGGTGTCGATGGTTTGAGCAGGCAGGATTGAACTTAGCGTTGCAGCCCGGGCAGGTGGAATCGCCATTGATATATTCCGCGATCGCTTGCTGATGACCGCAGGCACCGCATAATATCGCACGCGTCTCGGCTTGATCGGCGGGCCAGACCCACGCGGCGTGGCCGGAGGGTGTCAGGAATTTTGTGTAATTCAAAAAAAGGAAGGAGAATTACGCAATGGAAATACGGAAAGAGATATTGGATGAGTTGATCTCGGGGTACAAGAATCCTGAGGATCTGATCGGTGATAATGGGTTGTTGAAGCAA
>JBBRSH010000210.1:0-4495 GCA_038245555.1 Pyrinomonadales bacterium
GGTACGCCGTAATAATCGACCGACACGACATCAAGTAGTCCGACCGTCGCCCGTCCGGTGCGGATATTTGTCAGCTTTCGTTTAAAATCTTCGACGACCAAATCCATTTTTGGCCCGGTTTCTTTTGTTACGTCTTGTGCGCTCATATTGGTAAATCGTAATTCGCGGATCGTGAACAGGTCAAGCAGGGTGGCCGTTGTTACTGTTTACGATTGACGACTTACAAACTTAGTTTTCTCATTGGAGACGAGGGTGCCGATCGAAAGATCGCCGCACACCGCTTTAACAATATTTTCGGACTTTCGCATGTTAAAGACCATGATCGGCAAATCATTGTCCATACAAAGCGATATTGCCGAAGAGTCCATCACTTTCAACTGTTTTTCTAGTACTTCCTGATAGGAAATTCTATCGTATCTTAACGCGTCCGGCACCTTGAATGGGTCGGCGGAGTAAATGCCGTCGACTTTTGTGCCCTTTAAAATAACCTCGGCTTCGATCTCAAGAGCACGAAGTGCGGCGGCCGAATCCGTAGTGAAATACGGGTTGCCTGTGCCGGCGGCAAAGATGACTACGCGTTTCTTTTCGAGATGACGAATGGCACGGCGGCGGATAAACGGTTCGGCAAGCTGCGGGATATCGATCGCCGACATCACCCTAGTATAAACGTCCTGATGCTCCAGTGCGTCCTGAAGCACGACCGCGTTCATTACCGTCGCAAGCATCCCGATATAATCGGCAGCCGCCCGATCCATATTGCCCGCCGATTCCGATACCCCGCGAAAAATATTGCCACCGCCAACAACGATAGCGATCTCGATCCCGAGAGCATGAACGGTCTTGATCTCCTTCGCGACCGACTCGGCCATCAGCGTATCAATACCGTAGTTCTGCGTGCCCATCAGAGCCTCGCCGGAGAGCTTTAGCAGAATACGGTTGAATGCAGGCTTCATAAGAGTTCAAGGTTCAAAGATAATGTTCAAGGTTCGTTGCGTGCAACTTTGAACGTTGAACATTGAACTTTGAACTATCGCTATCCGACCATTGATGCGACTTCGGCGGCGAAATCGTCGATCTTTTTCTCGATGCCTTCGCCCATTTTGAAGCGGGCAAAGCGGCGGATAGTGATGTTTTCTTTGATCGAGCCGACCTTTTCAGCGACTAGTTCGCCGACGGTTTTCGACGGGTCCTTAACAAAGGGCTGGTCGACGAGAACGTTGTCTTCGTAAAACTTGTTGAGGCGGCCTTCGATGATCTTAAGAAGAACATCTTCCGGCTTGCTCGCGTTTTTCGGGTCGTTTTTGAGTTGCTCCAAGAGGATCTCGCGTTCCTTGTCGAGATCGGCCGCGGGAACGTCAACACGATTAGTATATCGCGGATCGGTCGCGGCAATGTGCATCGCAACATCCTTGACGAGCTGTTGAAACTCATCGCCGCGGGACACAAAATCGCTTTCGCAGTTGATCTCAACCAGCACACCGACTTTGCCGCCCATGTGGATGTACGAGCCAACGGCTCCCTCGGCGGTCACGCGTCCGGCTTTCTTGCCTGCCTGAGCCATACCTTTTTTGCGAAGGAGGTCCATTGCCACAGTCTCGTCACCATTTGCCTCGACCAGGGCGTTCTTACAATCGACCATTCCGGCGCCCGATTTCTCACGCAGGGACTTTACTCCACTTGCTGTTACTTCTGCCATAACTTAACTCCAAATATTCCTTATCTATTAATAATTACAAAGAAAGCGTAGCCCGTCTGATTCAAACGGTAAGTAGCTACGCTTTCAAGAATAAAAATGTGGTCAGCTTGCGGCTGCGTCGTTGCTATCTTCCGTTCCGTCGTTCGGTTTTTCTTCGGTTGAGTCCGTCGAAGGAGCGGCGGCCGCAACGGCCTCAGGCTCCGCAATAGCTTCAGCCGGTGCTTCGGCGGGTGCTTCTTCTGCTGCCGGAGCCGCGGTTTCAGCGGCCTCAGTGACTTCCTCGGTTACCGCATCGTCATCAACGGCTTCGACCTCGTCCTCGACCTCGGTATCGTCGTCATCGTCCTCAGATCGAAACTCTTTCGGAATTGCAGTCAACGAACCGATCCCGACGGCCTCTGTTCCTGCCTCCTCACCATCGTCACCTGCTTCGGCGACAGCAATGCCACCCTCGGTACCGACCTGTTTGCCTTCAATAATGGCATCGGCAATTCGTGAAGCGAAAAGGCGAATGGCACGCAAGGCGTCGTCGTTGCCGGGAATCACGTGATCGATACCCTCGGGCGAGCAGTTGGTGTCAACGACCGCAACGATCGGGATGTCCAGGCGATTTGCTTCCTTAACAGCGATGTCCTCTTTGCGGACGTCGATGATAAACATCATGTCCGGCGGGCCACCCATGTCCTTGATGCCCGCGAGATTCTTCATCAGGCCTTCGTGCTCGCGGTCGAGCTTGAGACGCTCTTTTTTGGTGAGCATCTCAAAGCGGCCGTCCTCACGCATCGTCTCGATATCCTTTAGTTTTTGGATCGATTTCTGGACAGTTTGATAGTTTGTCAAGAGACCGCCGAGCCAGCGGTTGTTGACGTAATACTGTCCGCAGCGTTCGGCCTCTTCCTTGATCGCGTCCTGAGCCTGGCGTTTGGTGCCGACGAAAAGGACTTTCTGGTTGGGCCGGGCGGTCAACGACTCAGTGACATAATTAAGCGAGTCGCGAAACAATTTCTGCGTTTTCTGCAGATCAATAATATAAATGCCGTTGCGTTCGCCAAAGATGTATTCCTTCATCTTCGGATTCCAACGGCGGACCTGGTGTCCAAAGTGAACTCCTGCTTCGAGGAGTTCTTTCATCGTTACTGTAGCCAAAACTTTATATCTCCCTGGTTTATGTACTCGCGACGGATGTTAATAACCAATGAACCGTCGCAATGGATTTCAATTGTGAATTGCCAATTGAGCGATCGTTAATTGGGTAAGAATTCCTTTCTTCCAATTAACAATTGCCAAATTAGCAATTGACGATTAACGTTTCGAGAACTGGAATCTCGCACGAGCACCTTTCTGTCCGTATTTCTTACGCTCTTTCTGACGCGGGTCGCGCGTTACGAAGCCCGCCTTTTTCAACGCTCCGCGAAGGTCTGCGTTGTATTCCATCAACGCCCGCGTGATGCCGTGACGAACTGCTCCGGCCTGTCCGGCCGTGCCGCCGCCTTCGACATTGACGAGGATGTCAAACTTCTCGACGTTCTCGGTCAAATGAAGCGGCTGTCGAATGATCATCTGCAGTGCCTCGTTAGGGAAGTAGTTGACGAAATCTCGTTTGTTGACGACGATCTTGCCGCTGCCCGGACGAAGGTACACACGTGCTGTCGAAGTTTTTCTGCGGCCCGTGCCGTAATATTGAATGTCTGCCATATATCAATTTCGAATGCAGAATGTCGAATGTCGAATTTACAGAACGGTTATTAGTAATTCGATAATCGATATTCTTAATTTAGATGTCTCTTGCCTCTGGTTTCTGCGCAAAATGTCGATGTTCGGCATCGGCGTAAACCTTTAATTTTTTGGCCATGGCCTTGCCGAGCTTTGTTTTCGGCAGCATGCCCCTGACCGCGAGTTCGATGACCTTTTCAGGTTTCTTTTCGAACATCTCTTTGACGGTCGTTTCACGCAAACCGCCTGGATAAAGCGTGTGGCGGTAATAGATCTTCTGATCGTCCTTGGAGCCGGTAAACACGGCGTGACGGGCGTTGATCACGATGCAGTGGTCGCCCATGTCCATGAATGGCGTCCATGCCGGATTGTTTTTGCCGGAAAGGATCCTCGCGATCTCGGTCGCGATACGGCCAACCGTTTTGCCCTTGGCATCAACGACAAGCCATTTTCGATTTTCTGCCAATCCTTTACCGCTTGGAAAATAAGTACTCATAATCACACACACAGATAGATATTTCCGCAAAAATGCGAACGAACAGGATATCGAACCACTGCGTTCGAGTCAAGTCTTAATCAACTAATACCGCCGAAGGTGACCTTTAAAGCGGTCGTTTAAAACATACAAGCATTTAAGTTGTTTGTATGTTTAAGAGGGGTCAATTTAAAGCGAGTGTTTAAAGCTCCCGTCGCATTCTGTTCGCGGCGAGAAATATTCCGACGATGGTCTTGGCATCCTCGATCTCGCCGCTTTGGGCCATCTCGACCGCCTTTGCGAGCGGGAGTCGAACGATCTCGACGAATTCGTCCTCGTCAAGGTTTTGGGCAGTTTCGGTAAATTCTGTGGCGAGGAAGAGAAACATCTTTTCAGTGAGAAAACCCGGCGAAACGTAAAACTCCGAAAGTTTTTCGATCTTTCCGGCACGCCAGCCTATCTCTTCTTCGACCTCGCGACGGGCACCGGCCTCGGGGTCTTCGGCATCCTCCAGTGTGCCGGCCGGTATCTCGAGCAAGTATTTACCCGCCTGATGTCGGTATTGACGCACAAGGGCTATGGTGCCGTCTTCAAAGATCGGCACGATGACC
>JBBRSH010000211.1:0-4383 GCA_038245555.1 Pyrinomonadales bacterium
CTGCATCCTGCGCGTACGTCGCACAGGTAATAATTGCCAACAAACCAACCGCCCCTACAATTCTAATTGCCTTCATATCATCTCCTTTTCTGCCCATCGCAGAATGGTTCTACCCCGACAAACGCGCAAAGTTCCAGGCTGGATCAAATGTCGAATGATGAATATCGAATAACGAATAAACAATTCGCTATTCTATATTCGAAATTCGACATTTGACGTCACTGTTGCGTGGGCAGCGTTGGCATTTCACCAAACTTCCCTTGCATCGCTTGCCTTCAATATTGCCAACGAAATACACGAAACAAACGAAAGTTCTTATTTCGTATCTTTCGTGTTTTTCGCGGGCAATTCTTCTAAAAAACATTCGTCACACGAACATTTCCGCTCGCCGGATTCATATCCAGCAGCACCTTTACGCCAAAAACGTCCTTGACATTTTCAGCACTCAAAACTTCTGCAGGCATGCCCTTCGCGGCGATCCGCCCGTCTTTTAGCATCAATATCTCGTCAGCAAACTCCGCCGCCAGATTAAGATCATGCGTTATTACAATTGCCGAGTAATTGCTTTCAATACATCGCTTTCGTACTAATTTGAACATCATCGCCTGATGAGCAATGTCGAGATTCGCCGTCGGCTCGTCAAGCAGTAGAATTCGTGCGTTCGTGGCTATCGCTCTTGCCAAAACAACCCTTTGCCGCTCGCCGCCCGACAGATGATTCATCAGCCGCGTTGCGTATCCGGTGAGGTCGCATTCGGTTAAAGCCTTTTTCGCAAACTCAATGTCTGTCTCGCTCTCCCACCCAAACGAACTGCCGTGAACAAAACGCCCGGACAGCACAAACTCCAAAACCGTCACCGGAAACCGCGTTTCGTTCTCCTGTGCAACAACTGTGATATTTCTCGCGATCTCACGCCGTGAAATGCCAGCCAACGGACGGCCGTCAATATCTATCTCGCCCTTTGACACAGGCAGTGTCCCGTTCAGCGTCCTGATCAATGTCGTCTTACCTGCTCCGTTCGCACCGAGCAGCGCGATGATCTCGCCGTCACGCAAGGTCAGCGACACGTCTCGCAACACTTCACGTTGGTCGTAGCTTACAGAGATGTCCCGAACTTCTAACATTGATTCTTGTCAGTACCGCCTACGGTAGTGGGCGGTTGAACTAACCTATAAGTCGCCGTCTTAAACCACCCGCTACCGCAGGTGGTACTGACTTAGTTCTTTCTCAATAAATAAATGAACATCGGTGCCCCGATCAACGCCGTTACCGCGCCGACTGGCAATTCCCTCGGAGCGATAGCGGTCCGAGCGATCGTGTCCGCAAATACGACAAATATCGCTCCGGCGATCGCCGAAAATGGCACGACCAGACGGTTGTCGCTGCCGACGCTCAACCGCACAAGATGCGGCACGATCAGCCCGACATACCCGACAGAACCGCTCGCAGCGACTGCCGCACCGACAACGAGGCTTGCGGCACCAAAGACAAGCATCCGCACACGCCCGACCTCGACCCCAAAATCGAACGCATCACGCTCGCCGACCATCATCAGATTTAACGCCCGAGCCTGCGACATCAACACGATCGTGCCAATGATCACCGCCCCGAGACTCAAATAAACGCCGTTCCGAGTTGCCTGCGAAAGGTCGCCGAGCAGCCAAAATGTAAAACTCCGCAGCTTTGCCGCATCGAGCAACGTCGTCAGCATCACGATCACCGAGGACAAGAACGTAGTCACGATCACACCGGAGAGCACCAATCGTTCGACGTTCATACCAGCTCGGCTCTTCGCCATTCGATACACGGCCAACGTCGCTAGGCCTGCCCCTGCAAAGGCCAGGATCGGTCGTGTCAGCTCAAGGCTTTGAAAAAAGACGAACGCTACCATTGTCCCAAGCGCGGCACCATTCGACACACCAAGCAAATACGGCTCCGCCAGCGGATTCCTCAGTAGCGATTGCAACCCCGCCCCCGCGACCGCCAAACTTGCCCCGACACACGCCCCCAACAAAATTCGCGGCACACGAATGTCATACAATATCGACCGCTGCTGCTCGTTCAAATCAAACAGTGGGAGTCGCTCCGCGCCGAGCATCGCCGCCACCAAGATGACCCCAACCAGTAATGCGAGCAAAACCGCTCCAATGACAAGACCTCTTTTCATCAAAACGGCACCGGAAATTTCTTAGGATGCAAGTCACGTGCGATTTGGTACAAGCCGCCAAACAATCGCGGTCCCGGCCGTGAGATAATATCGGCATTAATTTTATATACGCGTCCGTTTTTCACCGCCGGTGAATTCCTAAAAACCTCGTTTGGCTCGCGGTTATCATCGCTCTCGGAAAGAATTATCACATCGGGACTTAATGCTAAGGCTGTTTCTTTGCTTAATTTAGGATAGGCCGATTCAACTTCGTTTGTTACGGACTCGCCGCCTGCGACGTCAATCACTTCATTCAAAAATGATTGTTTTCCAATTGTGAACAGTGGTTCTTTTGAAATTTGGACGAACACGCGAACCTTCGTTTCGTTCTTCATTCTTTCGCGAAACCCGTTGATTTCTCGTTTGAGCTCCGGCACAAAGTTGGCTAACACGCCACTGTTTTCACTGTTGCCGAGGATTTCGCTAAGTGCGAATAGATCCTTCACGACGTCGTCGAGTGACATCGGATTAGTCACATAAACTGCGATACCGTTTGCGTCGAGTGTCTTTGTAAAACTCTCTATCTGCGATGCGGTCGAGACAAACACGATGTCCGGTTTAAGGGCCACAATGGATTCCATATTCGGGTTCATCGTGTCACCGATTTTTGTGATGGACTTGGCTTGTTCGGGATAGTTGCAAAATGTCGTGACACCGACCAGACGATCACCGGCACCGACAGCGAAAATACTTTCGGTCAGATTTGGCGCAAGCGAAACTACTCGGGTCACCCTCAGTGGAATCGTCACATGACGCCCAAGGTCGTCGGTCACGACGCGGCTCGTAGCGACCGGCTGCGATCCGGTCGTATCTGCTACATTCGCATTCCTAACTCCCCCGCAGCCCGATAAAATGAGCATCACGAGCATCACGATAAATCTTGAGTTATGCCCTTTTACTTTTGACTTCAAAACAAAAACACCTCGTTTTTCGCGGTCGAAAAATCGACCAGAAAAACAAGGTGTTCCAAAAAATTAATTGTATACCGTGCTAGCCTGCGATGTTTTGACGCGAAACATCATTACTGGCAATTGTGTCCGCCACAGGTACCCGACTTATGACATTTTTGATTTTTGATTTTTGATTTTCGATTGCCCCTACGCCAATCTCAAATCCACAATCGCAAATCGCAAATCCCCTTACGGTGACGCGATCGTGCGGGAATCTCACCCGCTTACCCTGCTGAGGCCGCTTACCAATGCGCGGCACCTCAGACACACTTGTCTTACAAAGATCTAGAAGCCGAATTATTGCCGTTACAGACGCCGAAGTCAATTGCTAACTGTATGAAGCTTTAAAAGGAAGAACGGCTTGAGTTCGGGAAACTCAAGCCGCAGATTATCAGATAGGCTTTACTGTAGGCCGTGCGGAGTTGAAGGCAAAAGGCGGATTTTCAAGTGGCAGGCAATTGTGTCAACGAACGAACTTCTCCGCTTATTCAGTTCGTCGGCACCGAAACTTTTTCTAATGGAGCGAGCCCAAGCCGTTGGGCTTCCCGCTTAATGACGCGGGGGTCGCTCTTCAAATTATGTATCTCCTCCTGGAGCTGTAGATTTTCATCCGAAACACTTTGAATCCGGGTCGTTAGCTGTCCATTCTCACGAAGCTCTTCGTTCATCACGACGCGTGCCCGGTAGTTTATCGACAAACAGAGCATCACAGCCATCAAAATGACGATCCCGTAACCAGCCCAACCCGGTATTTTTGACCGCTCTGGCATTTTCGCTGAGTTGTTAGTTCTAGCTCTCGGCTTCATCGTGGAAAAAACATCCTTATCAACCCATTAAATATTCGCGGCCCGATTTCAGCAGCTTCTCAAGTTCGCCGGTCGACTCCGCTTCGGCGTATATCCTGACCATCGGTTCCGTTCCTGAGGGCCGGATCAGAATCCACGAATCGTTTTCAAAAATGAACTTGACCCCGTCCATCCGATTAACGCTTTCGATCCGGCGTCCAGCGATCTGTTCGGGCTCCCTCGCGAGCCGTTCTTTCAAAGAAGCTGCAACTTCGGGCGTTAGCTTTACTCCTATCCGCCCGGCTTCCAAACGACCAACCCTGCTATAAAGCTCGTTGAGTTGCTCGGTCAGGCTGATCCCGCGTGTCGCAACCGCCTCGGCCGCCAGCAGACAAGCAAGGATGCCGTCCTTTTCGGGATAATGCCCGCGTATCGAAAGACC
>JBBRSH010000212.1:0-4350 GCA_038245555.1 Pyrinomonadales bacterium
CAACCAACCGATCCTCCTAGGGAATCAGCGAAGCCTTGAGCGAAAAATCATGCCACTGAACCTTGACACATTCTGCGTGAAAACATAATATCTAAAGTTTCGGACTTTACCGTCTGAGTTTGCCTTGTTGTTCTGTGAAGAATTGTGAGGCTGATATTTGAGAGTTGAAACATGAATTGTTGCGTAAAGACGGGCATCACAGCTCGCTCCGGCGAATTTGAACATATCTAATATGCCACGCTACAGCAAAGTCTCAGTTCTTAAGAGTTAACATATTTAAGTAATTCATTCAGCGAGAGCTGCTTGAGCTAACTGCCGGATCTGATCCGGCAAGAGTCAGGTAAGACGGTAGTTTTGCCTTTTGGGATTTTAAATAAACGGAATAACGATGCCGACAATTAATCAATTAGTTCGCAAAGGCCGCCAACGCGTCAAATATAAGACGGCGAGCCCCGCGTTGCAGTCAAATCCGCAGAAACGTGGAGTCTGCACGCGTGTTTATACCTCGACCCCGAAAAAGCCCAATTCGGCTCTTCGTAAGGTCGCCCGTGTGCGTTTGACCAATCAGATCGAAGTTACTACATATATTCCCGGTATTGGGCATAACCTGCAGGAACACTCGATCGTGTTGATCCGCGGCGGTCGTGTAAAGGATCTTCCGGGTGTGCGTTATCACGTTATTCGTGGAACGCTGGACGCTTCGGGCGTTGCGAACCGCAACCAGTCGCGTTCGAAATATGGAGCGAAGAGGCCGAAGGGAGCGAAATAAATGCAGAATGCAGAATGCAGAATGCAGAATTCTTAAGATTCATCATTCATCATTCGTCATTCATCATTCGTAAAGAATATGCCAAGACGTAGAGTTGCAGGAAAAAGAGAAGTATTGCCGGATCCGGTCTATAACAGCATCGCCGTGACCAAATTTATTAATGGCTTGATGTGGGAAGGTAAGAAGAGCATCGCCGAGCAGATCTTTTACGCTGCGATGGAAAGACTTGCCGAAAAGACAGGCGAGGAAGCTCTCAAGGTCTTTAAGAAGGCCCTCGACAGTGTCGCTCCGACCCTCGAGGTCAAATCGCGGCGTATCGGTGGAGCAACGTATCAGGTGCCGCTTGAGGTCACCCGCGATCGCCGCAATACGCTTGCGATCCGCTGGATCGTCTTGAACGCACGCAATCGAAGCGAAAAGACTATGGAAGACCGTCTCGTCGGCGAACTTTTAGATTCCAATAACGGCCGCGGCGGAGCAATGAAGAAAAAGGACGACGTCCACCGCATGGCGGAAGCGAACAAGGCGTTCGCTCACTACAGGTTTTAAGAGCGGTCGGCAGTCGGCGGTCAGCATTCAGCCCGGAAGGGGCATGCTGAGGGCTGATCGCTGACAACTGATTTCTAAAGAAATGGCAGACATTAGTTTAGATAAATTTAGAAACATCGGCATCATGGCCCATATCGACGCGGGTAAGACCACGGCGACGGAGCGCATCTTGTTTTATACGGGTGTTTCGCACAAGATCGGCGAAGTTCACGAAGGAACGGCGACGATGGACTGGATGGAACAGGAGCAGGAACGCGGTATTACGATCACCTCGGCTGCGACTACCTGTTTTTGGACGCGGAATGGCGTCGAACACCGCATTAATATTATCGATACACCGGGACACGTTGACTTCACGATGGAAGTTGAGCGGTCTCTTCGAGTTTTGGACGGAGCCGTCTGCGTTTTTGACGGCGTCGCTGGCGTAGAGCCGCAGTCCGAGACGGTGTGGCGTCAGGCTGACAAGTACGGCGTTCCGCGTATTTGTTTTATCAACAAGCTTGACCGTGCGGGTGCTTCGTTTGACCGCAGCTTCAAATCGATCCTCGACCGTCTCGGTGCCAACGCTGTCGCGATGCAGGTGCCGATCGGCCTAGAAGAACACTTCCAGGGCGTTGTCGATCTGATCACGATGAAGGCGTTCTTGTGGAGCAACGAGGAAAAGGGGGCGAATTACGACATTGTCGATATCCCTGCTGATCTTCTCGAAGAATCAAAAGCTCAGCGCGAAAAGCTCGTTGAAGCAGTGTCCGCTGTCGACGACGATCTGATGATGAAATATCTCGAAGGCGAGGAAGTTTCTGAGGACGAGATCCGCAAGGCTCTTCGTGCGGGAACGCTTGCGATGAAGATCGTTCCTGTTTTCACAGGTTCGGCATTCAAAAACAAGGGCGTTCAGACGCTACTCGACGCAGTTGTAGATTTTCTTCCGAGCCCGCTCGATATTCCAGCAATTGAAGGCGAAAATCCGAAAACCGGTGAGGTCGAAACGCGTCCGCCGGATGCAAAGGCTCCATTCTCAGGCCTCGTGTTCAAACTGATGGCCGACAAGCATTTAGGCCAGTTGGCGTTTGTCCGTATCTATTCGGGAACGGTCAGCTCGGGTTCGTATGTAACGAATACCATCAAAAATTCAAAAGAACGCGTCGGCCGTCTGATGCTCATGCACGCCAACAAGCGTGAAGACGTCGAAACGGCAAGCGCTGGTGAGATCGTCGCGATCGGCGGTATGAAAAATACCACCACCGGCGACACCGTGGCGGACGAGTTGAAACCGATCATCCTTGAGTCGATGGATTTCCCGGAACCGGTCGTGCGTGTCGCGGTCGAACCGAAAACCCGTCAGGACCAAGATAAAATGGGCATCGCTCTAAACCGCCTTGCTCAGGAAGATCCGTCATTTCAGGTCACAACCGACCACGAAACCGGTCAGACGATCATCGCCGGCATGGGCGAACTTCACCTTGAAATTATTGTCGACCGCATGAAGCGTGAATTCGGGGTCGAGGCAAATGTCGGTAAACCGCAGGTTGCATACCGCGAAACAATTACGCAGGTTGCGCCGGGTAAAGAGATCTACAAGAAGCAGTCGGGTGGCCGTGGTAAATTTGGCCACGTCGAACTCGAGATCGAGCCGGCTCCGGGCGAAGGTTTTGTCTTTGAAGACAAGATCAGCGGAGGTTCGATACCCCGTCAGTTTATCAAGCCGACAATGGAAGGCATCAGGGATGCGATGGGGCGCGGCTATTTGGCCGGTTACGAACTCGTCGATATTAAGGTCCGCCTTTTGTTTGGTTCGTATCACGAAGTCGACTCAGACGAAATTTCATTCAAATTGGCCGGTTCATTCGCGTTCCAGGACGCTGTGAAAAAGGCAAAGCCGGTCTTGCTCGAGCCCATCATGCGTATCGAAGTCGTCACGCCTGAAGAATACATGGGTGCGGTCAACGGCGATCTTAATCGCCGCCGAGGCCAGATCGACAAGATGGAACCGCGTCCGGGTAATGTTTCGGTTGTGACGGCATTTGTGCCGCTGTCGGAAATGTTTGGATACACGACCGATCTGCGTAGTTCGACGCAGGGACGAGCAACTTCTAGTATGCATTTTGAGCGATATGCGGAGGCTCCGCGTAACGTGGCCGAAGAAGTTATTGCAAAGATCAAGGGAACGGGAGCAAGCACCTAATTTCAGATTTAAGATTTGAGATAAAAGTTTAGTAGGAGAAGCTATGAGCAAGGAAAAATTCGACCGCAGCAAGCCGCACGTGAATATCGGAACAATTGGACACGTTGATCACGGCAAGACGACATTGACGGCAGCGATCACGAAGGTGATGTCTAAGCATAATGCGAAGATGACGTTTCGATCGTTCGATTCGATCGACAACGCACCTGAAGAAAAGGCTCGTGGAATTACGATCGCGACATCGCACGTTGAGTACGAGACGGCGAATCGTCACTACGCCCACGTCGACTGTCCGGGCCACGCTGATTATGTCAAGAACATGATCACTGGAGCGGCCCAGATGGACGGAGCGATCCTGGTGGTTGCAGCGACGGACGGCCCGATGCCGCAGACCCGTGAGCACATCCTGCTGGCACGTCAGGTTGGCGTACCCTCGATGGTTGTGTTTATGAACAAGGTCGACTCCGTCGATGACGCAGAATTGCTCGAACTGGTCGATATGGAGATCCGCGAACTCTTGAGTTCATACGAGTTCCCGGGCGACGACACACCAATCGTTCAGGGCTCAGCTCTGAAAGCTCTCGAGGGCGATGCCGCATGGGAGCCGAAGATCGACGAGTTGATGCAGGCGGTAGATGATTTCATCCCGACCCCGGCCCGCGAAATGGACAAGCCGTTCCTGATGCCGGTGGAAGACATCTTTACGATCCAGGGCCGCGGAACAGTGGCGACAGGACGTATCGAACGCGGAATGATCAACGTCAATGAGCCGGTTGAGATCGTTGGTATCAAGGACACGAGAAACTCGGTTGTAACCGGAGTTGAAATGTTCAAGAAGCTGCTCGAC
>JBBRSH010000213.1:0-4318 GCA_038245555.1 Pyrinomonadales bacterium
CCGGCCGCGCCACCCTTGATGCCGAATGTCGGTCCTTGCGATGGCTGGCGAAGCGAGACGACGGCCTTTTTGCCGAGGTGCTTCATCGCCTCGCCAAGTCCGATCAATGTCGTCGATTTTCCTTCACCGAGCGGCGTCGGCGTGATCGCGGAAACATCGATATATTTTGCGTTCGGGCGGTCCTTTAGCTTATCCAGCACGCTCAGCCGGAGCTTTGCGATATATGGACTGCCGTAAAGGTCCATGTCGTCGGACGAAAGGCCAAGCTGCTCGGCAATTTCCTGCACGGGCCGCAACTTTGAGTGCTGTGCGATATAGAGATCCGAATACATGGAATCAGTATCTGTTTTTTCGTCTCGTTTGGCTGTGACCTGCCTCACATGTCGCTTATGCGAAAACTTCGATCACCTTTTGCACCCCGTCGGCGAGTTTATCGACCTCTTCGCGGGTGTTATAGAACGCGAAAGACGCCCTCGCCGTCGCCGGCACGTCAAAGAACTGCATTACCGGCTGTGCACAATGGTGGCCGGCTCGGATGGCGATGCCCTGCTGGTCGAGGATCGTGCCGATGTCGTGCGGGTGGATGTTTTCGATGGTGAACGACAAAACGCTCGCTTTGTCCGCGGCAGTGCCGACGATCGTAACGCCGGGGATGTCCGCCAGTCTCTGCGTCGCGTATTCGAGCAGCTCGTGCTCGTAGGCCGCTGCAGCGTCAAAATCGATGGCGTTGATATAGTCGATCGCGGCACCGAGACCGATACCGGCAGCGATCGCGGGCGTGCCTGCTTCAAACTTGTCAGGGATCGGCGCGTAGGTTGTTCCTTCAAAGCTGACTGTGCGGATCATGCCGCCGCCGGTCTGATACGGCGGCATCTGGTCGAGCCATTTTCGTTTGCCATACATGACACCGCTGCCGGTCGGGCCGAACATCTTGTGGCCCGAAAACACAAAAAAGTCGGCATCGAGGTCCTGAACATCGACCGCAAAGTGCGGTACGCTCTGGGCGGCATCGACACAAACGGGGACGCCGAACTTGTGCGCGGTCGCAACCATTTCCTTGATCGGATTGACCGTGCCAAGCGAATTGGAAACGTGCGTAACGGCAACGATCTTTGTCCGTTCGTTCAGCAGATTTTCGTATTCATCGATGAGCAGTTCGCCGCGTTCGTTCATCGGGATCATCACGACCTTGGCCCCTTTTTCCTCGGCGACGACCTGCCACGGGATGATGTTCGAGTGATGCTCCATCTGGCTGACGAGGATCTCGTCGCCCTCATTAATGAACTCGCGCCCATACGAATACCCCACAAGATTGATTCCCTCGGTGGTGCCGCGGACAAAGATACACTCCTTGACGTCCGGCGCATTGATAAACCGCTTGACCTTTTCGCGGGCCGCCTCATACGCCGTCGTCGCATGCTGCGACAGGTAATGAACGCCGCGATGTATATTCGAATGCTCCTCGGCAAGGTATTTCGAAGTCCGGTCGATCACCGACTGCGGAACCTGCGATGAGGCCCCATTGTCGAGATACACGAGCGGCTTGCCATTCACCGTTTGTCCGAGCACCGGAAAATCTTTTCTAACTTGCTCTACGTCCCACATGGCTCTTGTCTTTACTGCCGTCATATTATCGTTTGCCTTCGGCGGCCGTCGCTTCGTCCGCTGGCGGATTAGCTTTACGTTTTGCGTCCTCGCGAGCAATGTACTCTTTGAGAGCGGTTTCGACCACGATCGCGCGGCGATGTTTTTCACCGGCGATCTCGTCGATCCTCGCCATTACTGAGTCCTCAATTATTAACTGTGTTCTGATTCTCATATTTTCACACTTCCAACTTTACGCTTAGTCTGTTTAGAACGGCCTCGTCGAGATCCGTCTTGATAGATTCTATACCTATCTTGTTTATGATCTCCTCCGCAAAGCCGTATGTCAGGAGATTTCTTGCTAGCGTCTCGGGCAGCCCGCGCGTCAGCAGATAGAACAACTCTTCCTCGTCAAGCTGACCTACGGTCGCACCGTGCGAGCACTTAACATCGTCGTTGAATATCTCGAGCTGAGGTTTTGTGTCGACACGGGCGTCGTTTGAGAGCAGCAGATTCTTGTTCGACTGCTGGGCGTCGGTTCCGTGTGCGTTTTCACGGACAAAGACCTTGCCGTTAAAAACGCCGCGGGAACTGTCATTAAGCACGCCCTTGTACGTCTGGTGCGATGTGCAATTCGGCACCTGATGGTCTATGACCGAGTGCGTGTCATGGTGTTGCGAACCGCCCAACATATAGAGACCGTCTACAAACGCCTCGCCACCCTCGGTTGTAAATTTCACATCGATGTCGTGCCGCGAAAGGGCTGCGCCGAGATTGATGCTGGTCGCATCGTACCGGCTCCCGGAGCCAAGACTTACCTCAGTAGTTCCAACATTGAACGCCTCGGGTGCGTCACGCTGGACGCGATAATGCGTCAGATTTGCGTTGTCCTCAACGACGATTTGGACGGCCGAGTTTGTAAAACTTCTGGCCGTCGATTCGTATGACTCGACGATCGTTGCCTTCGACCCCGCCTCGGCAATGACGAGAACGTGCGGGAAGATAGCGGTGTTCTCATCCGCCGAAAATGACAGGACGATCGGCTCGGCAGCACTCGTATCTTTCGCGATCCGGACCACTTGAAACTGAGCAAACGCAAGATTGAGCGCCGCGAAACCGTTTCGACGTATCTCAAAACGCCGAAGAACTTCAATTTCGTTGTCCTCAATTTTTTGTTCCCCGCCACTGACCACTGACCACTGGCCACTGACCACTGGACCGACGTTCGTGTATCTCCAGTCCTCGTTCTTTACCGTGGGGAAACCGACCTCAGCGAACATGGCAAATGCTGCTTCGCGCAGGCCCCGAAGTCGCGGATCGTTCTCGACCGCCAAAAATTGTCTGAATTGTTCCGTAAATTCTGTCTCCATTACGGTTGTCGTTGATACCATTTTACTAAAATACCTTGACCAAACTAAATCTGTTGTCCGCTTTGATCGTTCTTGACGGGTCTAAGAGCATGTCCTTCGCCATCTTGAGCTTTGCGTCGTTTTCGGCCCGCGGCCGTTTGTCATCGACGAGCGTGGACTTGTTAAAATCAAATAGAAAATCGTGCCGCGTGAGCACGTACTGAATGCCCATCGCCGCCGTCCGGGCCCGCAGTTCCTCGACCGAACGCGTCTCCCAAACCATCTTGCGCAAGGTCCAGTCTTCGAACAGATAGTCCGAAAAGACGCTTCGCGAGATGTTGTATGTGTCCCGCCGCATATTGATCAGCCACACTTTTGAATCGACCGCCGTGTCCGTATTTATCGCCTGATAGTACGGATAATAGTCGAGATTTCGCGTCAGATATTGGTCGCGAGTCTCGCCGCCAAGGACGACTCTGAGCGGCGCTGTCTGGCAGAACCATGCCGCTGTGGTCAATATTCCGGCGAATGCTGCGGCAGTGAGTGAGTATTGCCAGACCGAGCTCAGCGTTTTTCTCTCATTCGCAATCGCCTGCGCTGAAGCCGCGATCGCTATCCCAAGTGCAGGCACGATCGGCAGGAGGTAACGAAGCTGCTGGCTCGAAAACAGCCAGAGCAAAAACATTATCGCGGCGACGCCGGTGCCGATCTTTGCCTCAACGGGCACGTCAAATTTCCAAAGAGCCCAGATCAGGATCGGCAGTCCAAAAAGGAACGCGACGCCAAGGACGCCGTCAAAGTATTTTGCCTCTTCGGGTTGGGCGATCAGCGAAATGTTTACCGGAGCCATCAAATAATCCACGGCACCTTTCTGATCGCCGCCGTAGGCCTTATTCATATCCTGGAAAAGGTTCGAGCGTTCGACGTCCCAGCCCGCGGCCTCACCCTTCCAGATGCTCATGTAAAACGGGAAAACTGGACTGCCAGTTGCCTTCCATGTCCGCAGATACCACGGCGAAGCGATCGCCGCAGCCAAGACCAAGGCTGCCAAGCCTCCTGTGACTATTTTTGCCGCACCCTCGGCATTTCTCGAGCGCAGTAAAATAACGAGTGCAAACGCGGCAAAAACAAAGACCGCCGTCAGCTTGATCGAAAGAGCGGCCCCGAGAAATATCGCGATCATTATCGTCGAGCCCGTTGACGATATCCGCCACCACCGCCCCAATGAATAGATAGCCAATGTCACAAACAATGCCAGAGCAACGTCGATGTAACCGCTCGATGCGTCGTGATAAGCGGTCGGGACTGCAGCTACCATCACAACCGCGATCAAACTCCACCTTCTCGAAATGCCCAATTCTCTTGCCCACCCGAAGATCGCCATC
>JBBRSH010000214.1:0-4310 GCA_038245555.1 Pyrinomonadales bacterium
GATCGATGTGTGCTCACGGGCAAAGACCCGGCGGTTGGCGTATGCAGTGCCGGGTTTGGGCCGGCGACGGGACGTGGGCCGACCGGGCTACATTTGTGGATCGAAAATGAACTTGATTGTCTAACGAAACATTATGGGTTTTTCGTCGCAGGTGACCTTTGGGGTGTAGGTCGATTTGTAGGCGGCCGCGACTGCTGCGTTTCGAAAATAGGCACTTCCCTTCGTCATTCTTGCAAAGACAACGTTACCGTTCTCATCAACTATCGTGTCGACTTGAACCTCACCACGGATATTCAGCCTCCGTGCCTCGGAAGGATAATAAGGCTTGACGACACGTGTCGGGCAGCCCTCCCAACAATGACCGGAAACCAGTGGCCGGATCTTTCCAAAGGTTTTCAGCTGGTATTCATCTCGTGCCTTCCGGCAGGCCGCAACAGCCATTTCATCATCTGCGACACGGGCAAAGAATTTCGCGATTGCTTCTTTAGTCGGATTTTGACCGGCACAAACTAAGCCGAGCGATGTTAGGCATATGATAAGAATCGGCAACACTTTCAGAGTTTTCATCTAGGAATATTAGACCCCAGGCGATTAGATTTGTTCCCGAGTCACGAGCCGCAATATACGTGCAGTCGATCTCGGGGAGATGTTGTCGGGCAGTAAGATCCTTACTTGGAGTACGCCTTTAAGAAATCGTCGCGAGAAATGCCAGCTTGGCTACAGATCATTCGTAACGTCGAAGATTTGACGAAGGAATGATTGGGAAGCGTCATCGGCGTTCTTGTCCCATCGTCGTTTTCTCGGACAAGTGCGAGGTGTTCCCGCTCGCGCACGATGACGAAGCCGAGCCGTTCGAGCGCCCGAACAACCTTTTGCTTTGGAGCGTCAACGGGAAATTTAGACATTACGCAGCGAGTTGGGTCTCGGTGACGAAGGCCTCGAGTACAGGCGAATCATTCTCAAACGCGTCGGCCCCGAATGTCTCAATATGAAAATTGATCGCCGAGCGGACATCGGCAAGGGCCTCGTCGTAAGTATCGCCCTGACCAACAACGACGCCTTTCAAGCCAAGCGGATACCCAACATAACCGTCAGAATGCCTTTCAATAATTAACTTTATCGAATCCATATTTTGAATATTAGCACAGAAATAATCGCGGTTTTCCTAATTTTCAACTAGCCGCAGTAATCGCTATAGTCGATCTCGGGGAAGATGTTGTCGCGGGATTCGATCTCTTGGAGGAGGTCGAGTTGGTCGGGGGAGAGAACCATGTCGTCTCCGGTGGACTCTGGCAAGCTGGAAGCTTGCCCTCCAGTCAGCATCTCGGCGAGAAGATTGAAGCGTTGGATGTGGGACTGAAAGCGGCGGGTCGAGTATTCGACGGTGGTGCCCTGGTAGATCTGGAATGCCCAGTCGGAGGATTGGGCGAGGAGGAGTTCGCGGGCCATTTGGTTTAGGACCCGTTGGGTCAGTTCAAAGTTCAAAGCTCCAGGTTCAAAGTTGGAGACGTCTTCTGACTTTGAACTTTGAACTTTGAACTTTGAACTCGCGAACTTGTTCGCGAATTCCGTCATCCGCCTCTCGGCGTCGTGTTGGTAGGGGTACATCCAGGAGTTGTCTTCGTTGATCCAGACCTTGTAGTAGCCGGCTTCGCCCCAGCTGGAGGCGGTGGGCTGTTGGACCTGGATGGGCAATCCGGAATCGAGAAAATCGCCGGGCGTGATGCACTCGATCTCGTTTTGGTCGAAGTGGATCTTCTTAAAGAAAAAGTCGATAAACTGCGGCCCTTCGAACCACCAGTGGCCGTAAAGCTCTGCGTCGTAAGGAGATACGACGAGCGGCGGCTGCCCTTCGAAGGTTTCGCGTAAGAGGTGCGCCTGCTTGATGCGTTCGCCGATAAAGTGCATCGCGTTTTCGGCGGCTTTCTCACGGGCCATCGCGGGCATATACGGCTGCTTGAGATTTTGAGGTACGTCGCGGCCGGTGATGCGGTGATATTTTAAGCCAAGGTGGCGGCGTTCGCCGGTCGCGTGGAGGTGCGGGAGCAAATAATCGAGCGGCGCGTCCCAGCCGATATCGCGGTAAAATTCGCGGTACAGATCGTTACCGGGATAGCCGATCTCGGCGGACCAAACCTGCTGGCTGGTGTCGACATCGCGGGCAAAAACGGCGGTGCCGTTCGGCGTAACGACTGGGGCATGGACGCCAAATCGGGGACGTGGGTCGCCGTAGAGAATGGCGTGCGTGTCCGAGATAAAATATTCGATGCCCGCGTCCTTTAGCAGGTCCTCGACGCCCGGTTCGTAGGCACACTCGGCGAGCCAGATTCCGCGCGGTTGGCGGTGGAAATGCTTTTTATAGTTGGCGACGGCGATCTGGACCTGTGCCCGGCGGCTCTCGGCGGTCGAGATAAGCGGCATGAAGCCGTGAGTCGCACAGCACGTAATGATCTCGATGACGCCCTCATCCTGCAGCTCGCGAAAGGCGGTGATCAGATTTCGCTGGTAACGATTGTTCCAGAGGTCGAGCGACGACGAGAGGTTGTCGACGTACATTTTCGCGACGTCGTAAAACTCTTGCGATTCACGCTGCGTACGTTCAAGCTCCTTTTTTGCCAGCTCGAGCAGGTTTTCGAGGTGCCGCGTGTAGCGTTCCTGGAGCAGCGAATCGGCGAGCATCTCGCACAGCGGCGGCGAGACGTTCATCGCTAGCCGCGGACGAACGCCTGATTCGTGCAGGGTTTGAAATATGAAAATGAGCGGAAGATAGACCTCGGTTATCGCCTCGTACAACCAATCTTCCTCAAGAAACTCAGGATATTCGGGGTGCCTGACAAACGGCAGATGAGCGTGAAGGATCAGGCTGAAGTATCCAGTAGGCATAGGGTCGGTGGCCGGTGGCCAGTGGTCAGTGGTCAGTGGTCAGCGTTCGGAAAAGATTGACCGACCACCGACCACTGGGCACTGTCCACTAACGAAGGCTGTGCGAACTCACTGGATTGTAGCGCGAAGCATCTTTTGGTGAAAGCGTCCTGGTTTTTAGCGTTTTCGGAAAATTGACGAGGCTGGCGCCAAAGACGGCGGGGCCGAACTGTTCTTCGGTAAACTCCGTTTCGTCGATGTCAAAATGCTCCGTCAGGGCGTTCATCGCTTTGCCCGACTCGATGCTGTCGGGATTTGCCTGGAGTATCGCGAAAAGTGCGGCACTGACCTTGAACCGCAGCTCTTCGAGCGGGACGCCGCTGGCAAGTGCGATCATCGCATATCGAATATCCTCGGCTGCGACGCCGCGAAAGTCGTGGTCGTCCGAACCGAGGAACTGCGAAAATGCTGTGTGCGAAACGTCCTCGGCGGCGGCGTGATCGTCGCCCGCCATCGCTACGTCAAACGCATCACGAGTAAAGCCGGCGACATCGAGCACCTCAGCAAATTTGTTTGCCGAAACGGTCCATTTCGCTTCGGTGGCGGCACGCGGGCTCGGGCTGCGGCGCGGCGTTTCGATCGTGTTTGAATAAAGAACGCGGAAATATGGACGGTTGGGAGCGTAAAAGCCGATCTCGGCCTGATAGCTACCATCGGGCTCGACGTCGAACCAGTAATTGCCCTCGGCATCGGTCTGATCGATCGTTTCGTGGCCGTGTTTTTTGTCAATGAGCTTGAGAACCAGCGAGTAGCTGCCCAGATCGTCGCCAAAAACATTCTTGAGCAGCGCCCAGGGATTTTCCTTGACTGACCAGTAAAAATATAGCCTCGTGGGGGTTTGCATCTGCAAGCGCGCGCGGTTTTCACGCGGCAGTTCGGGCAGAGTCGGCTCGGAAAGCGTTTTGAAGACAGGTGAAACGGCGGCCTTTTTTAACATCGACTCTGTGACGTCGACCGGAGCCGGAACCTTGATCGCGGCGGCTTTCTTACCGGCAACTTTCGCCGGTTTCTCGGCGTTAAGAGCTTTGACTGCGGTTTTGGCTGCTCGAACCACTTTCTTCTCTACCGGAGATGTCGTTTCCACGGTTTCCGCAAAGGGATCGGCAACGATCGTTTTCGAAGCCTTTTTCGCTGCTTTGACAACGGGGCTTACCACCTCGGCCTTGGTCTTTGAAACTGCTACCGTCTTTTTCACCACCGTTTTTTCGGCCGGTGCGGGCTCTGCAAATGCCGCAAATGGCTCGATCGCCGCTGTCTTTTTCTTAGCATTCCCACTCTTGACCGCTGTCTTATTCGTTTCCATCTTCCGCTCCATAACAAAAACTGCAAATAGTTAGTATGAGGTGTTTGAGGGGAAGTTACAAGGCTCAGGGAATCAGCACCGATGA
>JBBRSH010000215.1:0-4156 GCA_038245555.1 Pyrinomonadales bacterium
GTCGCCCAGATCGAGCAGGCAAAAGCCGACGGGCGATTGGACGCTAGTGTGAATAGCGGGTATCAACGAATGAATTCGAGCTTTTCGCTCAATGGGTTAACAGACGCAGGACAGCTTCGTCCGATCCAAGACATTTTTCACTTTTTTACATTCGGCGTGACGTTAGAGCTTCCCGTCCTGAATCGGAACCAGGGAGCGGTCGAGGCCGCGGTTGCAAATCGCGAGGCGGCACGGAACCGCCGGGAATTTGGTGAGCTGATCGTCCGCCGCGAGGTCGCGACGGCTTTCGCCCGATACGAAAGTTCGGCAAAGGCGATGGAAATATTTCGTGTCGGCGTCCGCGGCCAGGCAAACGCCAATCTCGATGTCATTCGCCAGACCTACGAACTCGGCTCGCGGGACCTCGTCGATTACCTGATCGAACAACGAAAGTATATTGACATCGAGAACGAATATATCGGTATGCAGCTCGCGGTTTACAACGCACATGTCGAACTTCTAAAGGCGGCAAACTCACCGGAGTTGATAAAGAAATGAACGAAGAAAACGACAACGAATCGGTTGAGCGGGAACCCGTTTCGCACAATCAGGTGAACCGTACCCCGATCTACGTTGCGGGCGCGATCGTCGGCGTCCTAATTGTCGGTGCCCTCGGGTATTGGCTCTTGCGGGGAAGCGGCACTG
This sequence comes from Pyrinomonadales bacterium, assembly GCA_038245555.1. GTDB lineage: Bacteria > Acidobacteriota > Blastocatellia > Pyrinomonadales > Pyrinomonadaceae > OLB17. The sequence continues at coordinate 685 of JBBRSH010000215.1, forward strand.
GACAAGCCGTTCCGACGCCCCGAACAGTCACGTTCGACGAGAACAGCGGGCAAAAAACAACCGAAGTGGCCGGCGACCAGACGCTGACCGTCCCGGCGGATGAGATCGAACGTTCGGGAATCAAGATCGAAACGGTCGGCGAAACCCTGACAAATGAAGCGGCGAACGTTGCCTCGACAGGAGTCGTCCAGGCCAATGCGTACGGCGAGACGCCCGTCATCTCTCTGCTCGGCGGCGTAGTTCGCCGGGTCAATGCTGAACTAGGGAAAAATGTGCAAAAAGGCCAAACTGTCGCCGTTGTATTTAGCGACGAACTCGCCGCCGCACAAGCAAAATATCTCGCCCTACAGACCGAGCTCACTGCCTCCAAGCAATCCTACGATCGCGCCGCAAAATTGGCCGACCTCAACCCCATCAGCCGTGCCGAGGTCGACGAGGCGACCGCCAAACTTACGACAGTCGAGGCCGAACTCGAAGAACATCGAAAACATCACGAACGCGAAATGAAACTCGTCGAGATCGGGGCAGCGAGCCGCGAAGAGCTTGAGATGGCGATGACAAAAATGATGACCGCCGAAGCCGAGGTCACGCAGGCACGTCAGCGGCATCAAAGAGCGATCGAGGTTGCCAACATCAATCCGATCAGCCGCGGGGAGTTTGAGCAGGCCGCTGTCAGGATGAGGACCGCCGAAGTTGAACGAGCGACGGCCCGCGAAAAGCTGATCTTGTACGGTTTGTCGCCAACACGGGTCGATTCGCTCCGTTCGCCGTCGCAAATCTCCGCCGAGATCTCTCTGACGGCCCCGGTTTCAGGCACCGTCACCAGTCGGTCCATCAATCCGGGTGAGGTCGTCGAACCTAATAAAGAACTAATGAAGGTTACAAACCTCTCAACCGTCTGGGTGATAGCTCAGGTCTACGAAAAGGACCTCGGGAAGATCCGTGTAGGAAGCGGTGCAAGCGTCACATCCGATGCCTATCCGGGACGACTGTTTCGCGGGCATGTCACGTATATCGACCCGAACGTCGATCAGCAGACCCGAACGGTTCCTGTCCGCGTCGAACTCGAAAATCCGGGCCAGTCCCTCAAGATCGGCATGTACGCGGGCGTCGCATTCGGATCAATGGGCAACGCCGAAGCGACGACTCCCGTTGTTCCCTCATCGGCCGTCCAAAACATCGACGGTCGGCAGATCGTCTTCGTCGCGACCGACAAACCAAATGTCTTTCTCGTCCGGTCCGCGCGGCTTGGCAAGGAAAACAACGGCCAATTCGTAGTCCTCGAAGGCCTCAATGTCGGCGACCATGTCGTCACGGAAGGCAGTTTCCTGCTTCGGGCAGAAATGCTCAAGCAAGCGGCGATGCAGCATTAGATATTAGCCGCCAGATCAATCCAATGTTTTTGGACGCGGCGGACATCCTTTGATTGAGCACCTGGAGTTTTAAGAAAAGGGGTTGCCAACGGTTCGAAATATATTAGAATACGGTCGTTCATGTTATTATGCCGAAACTCGCCGATGCTGCGATCCGGAGCGAAAGGACAACATCGAAGATGCGGAACGGGAACCTTTTATCAAAGCAGGCGTTTCACGCCACTTCGAACGCCGGCCTGGCATTCTTAGCAAAATAAAAAATATGGACCTGCATATCGGCGACACTTTTTCTGCTTCGCGGCTCGTGACCGATGAACTCATCCGCAAATTTGCGGAGGTTTCGGGCGACTTCAACCCGATACATCTTGACGAGGAATTTGCCAAAACAACACGATTTGGCAAACGCATCGCTCATGGGATGTTAAGCGCGGCCTTCATTTCCGCCGTCCTCGGCAACGAATTCAAGGATCGCAAGACCATATATCTCTCTCAAACGATGAAATTCACGGCGCCCGTGTTTATCGGTGATACGGTAACCGCAACCGCGACAGTAACAGCCATTCGGGAAGAAAAAGGCATCGTGACTCTCGACACCATCTGTTCAAATCAGAGCGGTGAAACACTCGTCAAAGGCGAGTCCGTCGTCATGGTCCTAGTCTAAAACGGTACGACAGACTGTGGTCGGTCCCAAATTTGACCGGGGGGACATCGATGTTAATAGTAAGGCTCGTTTCCCGTGACTTCTATTATCCGCTTGAGATGACGTTCTCACGTTGCAAGAATCCTTGGGCATTGTCGTAGCAGTTGCCGCAACCAAATAGCGAATGAAAGACTTTGAGCTGGATCATGCACAAATCCCTTTCCTCGGGATCAGCGGAGGTGCTTCACGAGCCAGTCTGTGACCATTCTGACGACGTCGGGTCGCATCATCACGGGAGGGGGGAGTTTTGCATAATTGCCGGGGAAGCCGTCGCTGTCCTCTACAAAAAGATGGTTGAGACCCGGCAGCACTTGAGCAGTCACATCCTTGTTGCCTCCACTCTTGAACGCCGCCGCTTCCAAGGCGACCTGAGCAGGAGCCGCTTGTTGGTCATTAGAGCCAGTGAGGATAAGTACGGGCGTCTTAACTCGCATCATTGTTGCAGCAGGATTGTAGGTCAGGAAAAACTTCATCCACGGGTCAGCTGCCATCATGCCGTCGATCTTCGCGGGGATCGCGGCGATCTGTACTTCTTTCTCCACGGGCGTGAGCTTCGCGTCGTGCTCAATGAGATTCTTCATCTGGAAGTGAAGGGCACTGCGTCCTGGGTCAGCGACGCCGGCGAGCAAAACGATCGCTCGCAGCGTAGGTTCCTTGTCGGCCACCATCGGGGCGATCACCGCACCCTCGCTGTGCCCAACCACCCCGAGACGATCAGCCCGAATCTCAGACCGCGTCCGCAAGTAAGCGAGTCCGGCTCGGGCATCCTCTCCGAAGTCCTCGCTCGTCGAACCTTTGAACGTACCACCTGAGCCGCCCATGCCGCGATCGTCCATCCGAAGCGATGCGATGCCGTTTCGAGCCAGCGAATCTGCTATTTGGCGGAAGGGTTTGTATCCGTCCAGGCCGATCTCGCTGTCGCGGTTTTCCTGTCCGGAGCCTGTGATCGTAACAATGGCTCCGACGGGCTTTGCTTTGCTTGCTCCTTTAGGAAGCGTCAGGGTGCCGGCGAGCGTAAAGCCGCCTGGCGTCTTTACCAAGACCTCCTCGGCCGTATATGGGGCATCGGCGGGCGCCGAGTAGTCGGGTTTAGGCGTCGGCTTAGGCATTGCTTTCGGAGAAGCGGCTTGCCCGACTCTCGAAAGCGTGAGCGGTATCTCTTGTCCGCCCTGTTTGAAGGTGCCGACGAGCTCAGCGTTATCTTTGCTCAGCTTCGCGTCGTAAACGATCCCGGCGGACTTGCTTTCAAACGCCGCATCGTCCCCCTTGAGCGTGACGGTGTCAAACGGGATGGTTGCTCCCTGATCCACGCTTTCAAATTTACCCGAATAGACACCCGCATCGGATTTCGTCACCGTAACTGTCAAGCGTAACTTTGTCGCGCCCGCGTTAAGCACAC
>JBBRSH010000216.1:0-4104 GCA_038245555.1 Pyrinomonadales bacterium
CTCAGGTCGCTGCTTGACGTCGTTCCCAGATCTTGCGAATTGGTCTACAATTATGAGGTCGGCTTCACCGACTTTTTGTTCAAACTATGTCACACACACATTCTAATTTGCTCTGCCACGTTGTCTTCAGTACGCAAGGCCATCTCCCATTGATAACGATCAAAATTAAACGTGAACTATTCGCTTATATGGGCGGCCTCGTTAAGGAGCTAAAAGGCAAGCCGATCATCATCAATGGAATGAGCGATCATATTCACCTGCTAATCCTGCTTCCGCCTAATGTCTCGATCTCCGATGCGATGCGATTCATAAAGGCGAATTCGTCCAAATGGGCCAAGGAAAGATTTGGGATCAAGTTCGCTTGGCAAAAGGGATACGGAGCGTTCAGCGTGTCGCGATCAAATGTCGACGTAGTGGCAAAATACATCAAGAATCAAGAACTGCATCACAAAGGGTTTGATTTTAAGACGGAGTTCGTCTCTTTATTGGACAAGAATGATGTTGATTATTATCCGAGGTATTTGTGGGAATAACGATCGAACCATCTCTCGTAGATGCCGATGTAATTTGTGTCGGCATACACGAAGCCATTATCGCAAGACAGGTACATAGTCGATCAGTATCGATCCAGCCCTTGAAAAGGGCGACATATTTGTAGCCCATATCGCGAGATATGAGAACGTCGACCCATCATTGATCCAGCCCTCGAAGAGGGCGATATATTTGTAGCCCAAATCGCAAGATGGGAACGTCATTCAATAACGATCGGTCCGGTCGAAGACCGTAGCATATGTGGCCGTTTCCTTTCGACTTCTGGGATTGTATATATGCGTACGGGCGATTTATGCCGCCGTTTTCCACGGCTCAGATCGGGCATGGCATCTTTCCCACATCTTGCGAAGTGGGCTACAATTATGGCGTCGGCTTCGCCGACTAGATCGACCTGAGATCCTTTGGGGTGGCTCAGGTCCGGACGCCGAAGCGGCGGAAAAGGCCAAACGATGCCTTTCAATATTGGAGTCAACGGACGAACCCAAAGATCTGCCGAGTTCACCAAATGAAATAGTAACGGTCCGCGGAATATCCGAGGCAAACTAATAACAAAACGGTTTCCCCGCGATCGCCTGCCTGCCTAACACAGATCATCTCCATTACGACAATGCGTGAACGACATCCCGGACGGCTGCAATTTGCCGATGATCAGGGTCGACCATAGCGCCTTGCGTATTTGTAGGTTGATCGGTGGGAGTGGCGTTTCACGATCAATGCCGATTCTCTATTCCGGCCTGACGTTCGCCCCGGAGATCTTGCCTTGGGCGTCAAGGGTGAAGTTGACTCTGGCTTTGAGGCCGCCTTCGAAGGTGGCGCGGTAGATGCGGCGTTTGGTGCCATCGGGGTTTTCGGTGGTTAGGAGTTCGAACGATTTGATCGGGCCCTGGGTGCCGAGGGGGCCTTTTAGTTGTTTGATGCGGTCCGGGAACATGATCTTTTGCATTTCGGCGTTGAAGAGTGCCGGGTCGCCTTCGCCTCGGACCATTCCTTCGAAAACGCCGCGCAGAAATTTGGTCGTTTCGGGATCGGCATCCGCGATCGCGGCGGCGTTTTTGGCGGCGAGCTGGGCTGCCTGAAAGGCGGCGACCTTTGGCAGGTAGACGGCGGCGATGTCATTGCCGAGCTGCGTTGGGGCCCCGCTGACGGTATTGACGAGAACGACGATACTTAGATTGTCGGCAGGAAATCGGACATGGTAGGACGTAAAGCCGCCGATACCTCCGTTGTGTGAGACATAGCCGGTCTCGCCGAGCTTGCCGATCTGCCAGCCAAAGCCGTAGTTGGTCGGCTTGCCGTCCGCGAGCTTCCCCGAAGCAAGGGCCTCGTCCCACGAGGTTTTCTTGAGCAGCTTGCCTTCGCCGACGGCGATGGTCCATTTGGCCATGTCGACAGGCGTCGAAACGATCGAACCGGCCGCGAACGGCTGGGACGGATCGTCGAGCTTTGCGGGCTGCCACTTACCGCTCGCGAGGTCGTAGCCCGTAGCCTCATATTTTATCTTTAACCCGCTCGTCTTGACGACGGTCGACTTCATGCCTAATGGCTTGAAGATCCGCCCGTTCATAAAGTCCGGATACGATTTGGCCGAGGCCTTTTCGATGACCATCCCGAGCAGGAAATAGTTGGTGTTGCTGTATTCCCATCTCGTCGCTGGCTCAAATCCCGTTGGCAGGTCTTTTACGCGGTCAAGTATCTCGGCTTTTGTGTAGATCTTTTCGTGAACGAGCTTGCCGCCCGCTGTGTAATTCGGGATCCCCGAAACCTGGTTGAGCAGTTGGCGGATCGTAATCCCGCTCCATTTTGCCGGCACATCCGTCATGTATTTGCCGAGCGTGTCGTCGAGTTTGAGCTTGCCGTCCTCGACAAGCAGCATGAAGCCCGCGGCCGTAAATTGCTTGGTCACCGAACCGATCTGAAAACCAGAGTTTTCATTCGCCGGCGTCCCTGCTTCGATACGGCCGAACCGTAGCCTTTTGCCAGGACCACTTTGCCGTCGCGCACAACGGCGACGCCCGCTGCGGGAATCGTCTTGGCGTCGATCATCTTTTGGACGACCGCATCGACATCAGCGACAGTCTGTGCCGGTACCACGAGAGTGAAGGCCGCTGTCAGCAGGACGAGAAATAAGGCTTTTACGAACAAATTCTTAGATACTAGTTGCATTTATATCCTGATTTTTTGAATGGACGTGAATTTAATTTCTCTTGTAACCTTAACCAGACGACAGAGAGAGCAGAAAGGTTTCGACAAAAGTCGGATTCGAGAAACGGGGCCATCTGCGTCGTTAATGAGATCGGTCCATTTGGCGACTCGAAAAGGCTAAATCAAAAAAGGCCGCGTGATAACTAAGTATCATGCGGCCTCTCGTTAGATCGGTTGTTAGCGGTAATTAAGCTGAATCCGTCATTTCGGGTTGTTTGTAGACGACCAAGGCAAAACCACCACCAGGTTTTTTCGGTTTGTCGGGCGGTGGATTCTTTGGCGGTGCCGGGTTGATGACCGGCGGCGTCGGATTTTTCGGCGGCGGATCCTTTTTTTCGCCCGGCTTTTGCGCCGAGACGGCAAAAGATAGGCCGGCCACCAGGCCACACATAATTAAAAATTTTCGTAATACTCTCATCGCTTTTTACCTTCCTCTCTCGTAAAACTCACGCCTCATGGGGAGAGAGGGAAAGTGCGTCCGCTTGTTTTAGAGGCAATCCCAATGCCACACACAGCATTTGATAGATTCAATAGGTAAATGGTTGGAATATTAATGAACGCATTAATAAAACATTCATAAAAGTTCACGTTTTCCGTTATTCCCATACGAAATAGTGAATACCAACCCATTACCAAATCGAAAATACGGAACCTGCTGACCGCCCGGCGTCTCCAATAATGTCATAATATTGGAATGACGGCTACCGTAAATTCGACCGACCGGCTGCGTGCGATCCTGGTATTGTTTGCGACGCTGGGGACCATTGCATTTAATCTTTTAGCGGCGACCGGCCGCGTGAACGGCGTGAAGCCCGATGTGATCTCGGCCAAGTATCCGACCGTTCTGACGCCGGCCGGCTACGCATTCGCCATTTGGAGCCTGATCTACGTCGGAATGATCGCGTTTAGCGTTTATCAGTTGCTGCCGGCGAAACTGGCGGAATTTCGTTCGGTGCGGACCATATATATCCTTAGCTGCCTGCTGAACTGTGCGTGGATATTTTTTTGGCATCGCGAGGCGATCGGCTTTTGTTTGGCGTTGATCGCTGCTTTGGCCGCGACGCTGATCTTTTTGCTCATCAAGTTTGGCCGACATGTAGCCTTTAAGGAGGCGTTGTTTACTTCTGTTCCATTCGGAATATACGCCGGTTGGGTCACGGCCGCGTCACTCGTAAATGCTGCGGTCTTTCTGGTATCGATCGACGTCAAATTCTCGACCCAAACCTGGAATATCGTGGGTTCGATCGGCCTCGCCACCGCGGTGGCCGCCGCGATCGCGGTCCGCGTCCAAATTCGAAACTTCTTTTACCCGCTTTCGATAGCCTGGGCAGCCGCGGCGATCGCCCGCAG
>JBBRSH010000217.1:0-4100 GCA_038245555.1 Pyrinomonadales bacterium
TCGATTATCGACGCCAAAAAATATTTAACCTCGGCCGCCTTTTTGCGTTCGGTGATGTCGATCAAAGCCGCGGCGAAACGAAGAGGTTTACCCGCAGCGTCGCGTTCGACCTTGCCGCGTACATAAACCCATCGCATGTCGCGACCGTCAGCTTTGACCCTGTACTCGATCTCGTACGGCTCGTCCATTTCAAGCGTTCGAGCGATCTGTTCTTCAACCCGCTGCCGATCATCCGGATAAATCGCGGATATGAAATCAGCAAAGGGCAATCTACCGGCATCCCTGGGAGAGATGCCGAGGAGCTCAGCCATACGCGGGCCTGCTATCATTACGCCGCTCGCGATATCCCATGTGACCGTCGCGATGGATCCCGCGGATAGCGCTGTTTCGAGCAGTATTTTGCTCGCGGTGAGCTCCTCCTGCTTTACCCTAAGGGCGGCCTCCGCTTTTTCGGCTTTCTCGGCTTCTTCGTGCAGGCGCACGGACGAGATAAGCAGCGCTTCGTTAACGTCGCGAAGCTGCTGCTCAAAAACAGGGTCTGGTGCCCTCTGCTCAATCATTGAGGTCTCGCTGGAACTCATCTTCTCTCATTCCGGTATCGCATCTGAGGTATCGGACCAGGGTCCCGGGACACTGGTGGTAAGGCCGCGATAGCCGCGAAGCGGTTTACCCATCTGAATTCCTTCGGCGGTGATCTGGTATTCGGTCATATCGATGCTGTGCTTGCTGCGGCGCATCTTGACGACCATCAGCATCTTGCGCAGCTGTCCGTTTATCGAGGCATAACGCATACGCAGCAGGTCATCGGCGAGGAACGAGACCGCAAAGTTGCTCAGGCTCATCGATGTAAAATTCTCTTCGACCTCGACTGTACTTATTATGGTAACGCCCATACGGGTCAGCGCACCGATCATCCGATAGAGCGATTCGCGAAAATCCGTTCGAAAGCCAGGGGCGAGCGCTAATTCAAATCCCACGAGCGAATCGATGACCAGTCGCTTACAGCCGACCTCCCGGACCGCATTGACGATCTCGTGAAGCGTCTCGTCCACCGAGAGGTCGAGCGGCCTGATGTAGATGATCTTTAGCATGCCCTCTTTCTGAGCCGTGTCAAAGTCGATGCCGAACTTAGACGCACGCTCGACGTACTCGCCCGGCCTCTCCTCGAACATGGCCACAATGCCGGGTTCGCCCTGCCGCACGCCTTCATTGATAAAGTGGTGTCCGAGAATTGTCTTGCCGGCGCCGGACGGTCCGGCGACGAGCAGGCTGTCGCCCTCGGGAATGCCGCCGTCCATCATTGCGTCGATTCCAGGCACCCCGGTCGAAATGACTCGTTTGCCTTTTTCATGCTCGGTCGTAGTGGTTAGTCCAAATGTGCGCGGGAAACACTGCAGCCCGTCGCCCGTGATGCGAAACGTGTGCAGGCCGGGCACAGTTTCCTTGCCGCGCATCTTTACGACCTGCAATTTACGAACGATCGAGTTTCGCTCGGTGCTCTGCGCCAGCCAGATCAGCCCGTCGGCAACTGTAAAGACGGGATCGTAGTGTAGATCGGCCTCAACGTATTCGCCGATGAGAAACGTGGTTGCGTGCCAGCTCGTCAGATGGAGAGCAAGGCGTTGGATAAACCCCTGCAGTTCCGTCTCGGTGGTCGTCGCCTGAGCCCTGCGGACTACGGTGCGGAACGAGTCGACGACCACAACGCACGGGTTGCACGCCTCGACCTCATCGATGATCCCGGCGAGCACAGCGTCCAGGTCGTTTTCAAGAATGAGTTTGCTAAGATTTACAAAGCGGATAGCTCCGTCCAGCTTGTCCGGATCGAAAAAGCTGTACTGCTGCTGGTAGCGGAGCATTTTGACCGCCGGCTCGCCGAGGATAGTAAAGTAAAGGGCGGGCCGCTCTTTAGTAGCATTTTCGAATATGATCTGATGTGCAAGAGTGGTCTTACCGCAGCCCGGTGAGCCCGCAATAATGTTAAACGAGAACTCCGGCAAACCGCCGCCCAGGATCTCATCGAGGCCCGCTATACCCGTCGGTATCTGCCTTATCTTTACCGGATTATGTCCGTTCTTGTCGTCGTCTTTGCTCATGCCATTCTAATCCCCCTTTTATAATTTACTCAGCAACAGGCCTGGCCACATATCCTCAACGAGACGCATCGCTAGCGGTTCGCCTACAAAAGTGACCAGTAGCCACAGAAAATTTGCTGTGATAGTCGTACCCGATTCGAGCCCGCCATCAATGCGTTCCAGCCCCTCGACGCATCCTTCAGCTCCAACCTTTACATCTTTAAGCGCTGGAATATCCGCGCGCGACAACGCCAGAGATCGCCGCATGAGCGCCGAAAATGCGTCCGCTCCTGCAAAACGGGTAAGTGAAAGCTGCAGCTTTGAGCACACCATCGTAGCCACGTGAAAATCCGGCCCCGATCCCGCGGAGGCTTCAGCCGCGATCAATCGGCTCGCCAGCTCTCGGATGGTTTGGGAAGGCTTTTCCATATGGCCGAACGAAAAGAAATTAACGGATCACGTTGCGATAGCTCCTACCCCTCACGGAGAATTGCCAATCATGATTATAGTTTACGTTGGCCTTAGAAGCAATGATAATTCTTACCCGCAAGAATGCTAAAAAATCGTAGATTTTGCCGCGTGCGCCGCTTTTCGTTATTTTACAGAAATGCGAGTAGGAATATACGCGCGAGTATCAACCAGCGACCAACAAACCCTTCCCATGCAGCTTCAGCAGATGAAGGAATATATAAAAAACCAGAAATGGAAACTGACGACCGATGTCGAAGAGATTGGGTCCGGGGCTAAGACCCGGCCAAAGCGCGAAGAACTTTTGAAAATGGCACGTCGACGTTTGATTGACGCCATTCTTGTTTGGAAGCTCGACCGGTTCCTGGCCGCTCGGTCGCGCTCTCCTGGGTGACGCGATACTGTTCGGGCGTCAGCCGGGCAACTGCTTCGGCGGTCTTGCGATGAAAGCTGAGGTTACTTTTGTTTGATTGTAAAACTGTCATTGAATAATCTCCTTGAGCGACAAATTATTTTTCGTTCGGAGTTCCGCCAAATTATTGGCAAACCGCCGCCGGAACTCCGAACTTTTCAACACAATGTTAAAGACCAGCCATGCCCTGGGGGCTGTTATACGGAATTTTCTGCGTGCCAATTTCCTTTAAACCGCCGTTGCTTTCGATTTTGTGGGCAATCATTTTTGAAGCGTTCGGATAGAGTTGGTAAAAATACTTTCCGTCCGGGCTGATCCAGCTATCGTTCGGACCGCTCGAAACCAGCATATCAAGAGCTTTGAAATTGCCGTCGCCCGGAATCGCCGGAGCCGCCGGGTCTTTGGCGATTTGCAACGCTCCGTTTTCGATTTTGTAGCTGGAAACATAGCTGTAACCGAAAATAGTGGCGAAAACCTGCTTATTGTCGGGCGTAATGGAAATCCAGCAAAGCTCCGTCGGCATTCCTTTGCCCTGATTTATTTTGACGACGGGCGAATTCGTAACCTTGCCGCTAGCGTCAATTTTACCCATTACCAAACCGCCCTCGGCGGCAAGCCCGTTGATAAATGTGTCGCGGCTGCCGTTCAAAAAAGCGATGACAAAAGGTGCACCGCCGCCGCCGTCGGTAAATCTCGGTGCGTCCAATCCGCCGTCGGATTTGACCGGAAAAATAACCAAGCCGTCTTTGTCCGTCATATTCGCCACGGCAAGATCCGGCGTGCCATCGGGCTTCATTCCCGGGCGTTTGTCGAATAAAATATCCGCCATCAAAAACTTGCCGTCCGGCGTGAGCACGATCTGCGTCGGGATCCGGTCTGTTTTGCTTCCCGTATTGACCGTTTGCGAACCTTTTTTAGCCGATAATTTGCCGTTCTTGACCGAGAACATCCGAATATGGTCGGGTCCGAATGAATGGCAGACGTACAAAGTATGCGTGTTCGGCGCATACGCGAGAGATTTAGCTGTTCCGCTTTTGCCGCTCACGCTTTGTCCGGTCGGCTGAACATCTGTCAGAGTCAATTCGCCATCCGAGCTGATTGTGAAACTCGACACGCTGTTGTCGCCGCCGTTCGTGGTAAATAAA
>JBBRSH010000218.1:0-4006 GCA_038245555.1 Pyrinomonadales bacterium
CCCAGCTTCTGCATTTTAGATTGCAGTGTAGTGCGCTTCATCCCGAGCCTTGCCGCCGCGCCGTGGGGGCCCGCCACCACCCAGCGGGTCTCTCGCAGAGCATTGCGGATGTGATCGCGTTCGGCATCCTCCAGTGTGCCGGCCGGTATCTCGAGCAAGTATTTACCCGCCGGATGTCGGTATTGACGCACAAGGGCTATGGTGCCGTCTTCAAAGATCGGCACGATGACCGCACTTCCGTGATGAACCACTATTTCGCGTTTATATTCGGAGTCGTCCTCACGGATCGTATCAACCTGGATATCGAAAACGCGGCCCTCATAAACCGTTTTTGAATCAATCTTTTCAGGCATCGTTCTCGATTCTAGCAAAATTGCGGTTTTGCGGTAGAATGCCTCGGAGGAGAAATGCGTATGAAAACGATATTTGATGCGGCGACCCACGCGGAACTTCAGGAACGGCTCAGTCAGCTCAAGGTCGATTCTGAGCGGCAATGGGGCAAGATGTCGGCGGCTCAGGCAATGGAGCATACGGCGAGGGCTATTGAAATGGCTAGCGGCGAGAAGCCAATGAAGCAGCTATTTCTAGGCAAGGCGATCGGCTGGATGTTTAAGAGCACTTTTTTGGGCGAAAAACCGTTTTCCAAAAACGCCCCAACCGGCCCGACGATGATCGTGGCGGACGAGCCTAATTTTGAGGCCACGCGGGAACGCCTTCAAACTTTGATGAGCGGTTTTCACGCCCTCGGACCGGCGAAAACGGATGGCAATATCCACGGCTTTTTCGGCCCACTGACCGGCGACCAATGGGGCGTCGCGCAATTCAAACACGTGGACCATCATTTGCGGCAGTTTAGGGTGTAAATGATCTGGTCCGACTGTGTAAGTCAATCGGATGCCGAAGGCTTCAGCAGCCGGGCACGCCGAACGTTGCAACAAGCTTAACCAATTTGTCCTGTTCAGCCTCGGATGAAAGAAAAAGACTGCCGCCTCGGCCCCCTTTTTCATCGTATGTGTCTAGATATACGTCCAGCTTACCGTCGTTGTCCAGATCACCGACCCAAAAAAGATCGCCAATAATTATCTTCTCGCCGGGGACGAACTGTGTGGAGTAAATTACCTGCTTTTCGTTTTTGTGTTCCAAAACAAGTATGCCGAGCTTCGTTCCATCTTTAGCAAGCCCTGTCGAAACACGAAGTGTATACCATGATTCATTCAGGTTGAAATTCTGTTTATAGCCATCTTCCATCTCTCCAATAGGGAGATTTCGCGATTCAATCTCGTTTTCGGACGGTCGGTTGTATAAGATATTCACTTTTCCCGGGCGAAGCGATTTAATATTCCTCACCGCGAGGATAGGTATGCCAGGCCTATCAAAGGTCAAGCGAACATCGAGTTCGTCGCCGGTGTAACTGGATGTCTTCAGCCGATGCACGTTAGCTCGGGCATGATATAGCGAATAATTTCCATGGTTCTCAAAAAGGGTAAGCCAGGTCTCGCCCGATTTCGCGATAACGTCACTTTCTCTGTATACGCCGCCAATTTGAAAAATATCGATCAGGTTTTCGTCGGATTCCGGCCATTTGATTTCGTCAGCATTTGGGAGTTCGCGAAATTCCGGGACAAATTCAGCTTGTCTTTTGCGATCAGCAGAATGGTTGTCCTCAGCGGGCAATTTGCTTTCGAGCTTGGTTTCTGGTGTTTCGCTACGAACTGAATCGCGACTAACTTGAACGGCGAAAAAGTAACCTAATCCAAAAGTTGCCAACAAGACCACAACGACGGGGACAATCCTCTTTAGTTCCATTTCAACCTCGCTCTTTGACCAAGCTGAGCCGCATGACAGCGTCGTCAATCCGCGCAAACTGTCTGATTGGATAATACTCCCATTGATCTCGGCATGCCATAGCTAAATACGGGAATTGATGTAAAATCTAGGATGAATATGGCGAAGAATCGCGTAGGTTTAGGTGTGAGCGGCGGCATCGCGGCGTATAAGGCTGTCGAGGTATTGCGGCTCTTGCAGAAGGCGGGCTGCGATGTTTCGGTTGCGATGACGAGGCATGCGACGGAGTTTGTGCAGCCGCTGACTTTTAGGGCGTTGACGGACAAGCATGTGACCGTGGACGACTATGATCCGGCGAATCTAGATCCGATCGCTCATATCAATTTTTCGCAGAACATCGACCTTCTGTTGATCGTTCCGGCGACGGCGAATATTATTGCGAAGTTTGCGAATGGTGTGGCGGATGATTTTTTGTCGTCGACTTATCTCGCAACGACCGCTCCGGTGATGATCGCACCGGCGATGAATACGACGATGTGGGAACAGCCGGCGACGCAGCGAAACGTCGAGCAGTTAAGAAAGGACGGCGTGCATTTTGTTGAGCCGGTTGCGGGGGAGTTGGCTTGTAAGACGGTTGGGACTGGGAAGTTAGAAGATGTAGAAAATATCGTGGCCCAAGCTCTTCGGCTCCTGTCGGCATCGGGAGTGGTAGAGACGGCAGTTGCGAATTCGAATGGGCGAGAGAACCACCCCGACGGCGAAACGCCGCCACCCCTCCTTCGTAAGGAGGGGAGCCGGAGTTTGGGAGCGGACCTTGCTGGCGAGTCGTTTTTGATAACGGTAGGAGGAACAAGGGAAGCGATCGATCCGGTTCGGTTTATTTCGAATCATTCATCAGGAAAGTTGGGTTTTGCGGTCGCCGAAGCTGCGGTGGATCGTGGTGCCAGGGTGACTGTCGTTGCGGGTGTCACGACTGTCGATCCGCCTGAGGATATCAATATTATTAGAGCGGTGTCGGCGAGCGAGATGTACGACGCGGTTTTGAAAGAGCTGCCGTCGGCGACGGTTTTTGTCGGGGCTGCGGCAGTTGCGGATTATGCTCCAGCGAACGCGGCGGAGGGCAAGATCAAGAAGGACGGGCGGGACTTTATGATCCTGGAATTGAAGAAGACGCAGGATATTTTGTCCGAAGTCTCAAAAAGCCGCCCCGATGGAATGCTTGTAGTCGGTTTTGCCGCCGAGACAAGCGATGTGATCGGCTATGCCCGGTCAAAAATGGAAAAAAAAGGGCTCGACTTTGTCGTTGCGAATGACGTGACAAAGGCTGGGGCGGGTTTTAACAGCGACACTAATATTGCGACTATCCTGACCCGTGACGGGGGCGAGGTCGATCTGCCCTTGATGTCGAAGAGGGAAATGGCCGATAGAATTTTGGATGAGATCGTGAAGACGAGGGTAGGCGGCGAAGCCGCAAAATCAGCCTGATCTTAGCCGCCCTTCGGATAAAAGATGCGTTCCTAGACCCTAAAAAAGGCCCATTGGTAGAGCACCTACGTGCATTTGTACTAGTAAAAGACCCGAATTGGTAGAGGAGTTTCCCGGAATTGGTAGAGGAGTTTTTACGGTAAATTCGCGTCAATTTTCAATGCCTTCGATGCCGTGCTGATATAGTCATCGCACGAATCGCGTTCATTCCGGCCATTTGCGTCCATTGCGTGAATCGCCTTTGCGTCCATTGCAAATCGAAGGGGGCAAATCTGCAGAGTTTTGCCATCGCGTATTGTTGGGTAGAGAATCTTTTATGTCCGAAACGACAAATCTAGCAGAATTGATCAACGACGTCCGCGAGCAGGTCCTGTACTTACAAGAACTCGGCGTTGAGACGCTGGATGCGAAATTGCCTGAGGTCAAGGTCGAAAGTCTGGAGTCGATGATCGCGACGACAAATAGCGAGAGTATTTCAGATCTCAAGTTTGATATTTCAAAGAAGACCGATCTCAAAGTTGAAATTCCAAACCAAATTGAGCCATTGCGTCCTGCGGGGCAATCCAGGTTGTCATCGCTGCCGTCGCTTTCAACCCGGAAGCCGAGTGCTTTTTTTGACAAGTATAATCCGGCTGAAACAGATGAAGGTTCTCGCGCGTCCGAAACAAAGGATGTCTCCATTTCACCGTTAAACAACGAAACGGACGCAGGTAAGGTAACGAGCCCGGATGCCTTC
>JBBRSH010000219.1:0-3989 GCA_038245555.1 Pyrinomonadales bacterium
ACTTCGTCGCATTACCCTAACTAACGATTCGACCCGCACCCGTGAGATCGAAATCACAAGCTACGGCGAAATCGTCCTTAATGAACAGGCTGCTGACGAGGCCCATATGGCTTTCAGCAAGATGTTTATCGAGACCGAATATATTGCGGGGCAACAAACGATACTTGCCCGCCGCCGCCCGCGGTCCACCGACGACTCCGAAATTTGGGGAGGTCAGACTGTCGCCGTCAGCGGAAATACGATCGGCAAAATCAGGTTTGAAACCGACCGCGCGCTGTTTCTAGGCCGCAACCGAACCGCTCAAAGCCCGCTTGCGGTTTCGGAAGATACCGACAGGACGGGAACAACCGGGGCGACTCTGGATCCTATTTTTAGTTTGCGTGTCCGTATTTCGATCGAGCCTGGCGAGTCGGCAATTTTGGTTTTTTCCACTGTTGTGGCCGAGTCACGTGATAAAACGCTCATTTTGTCTGATAAATATCGCGACACAAAGGCCTTTGATCGAGCCGAAAAGCTCGCCTGGACGCGCTCGCAGGTAGAATTGCGACATCTCGGAATCTCGACCGATGAAGCCAATCTGTTTGAACGGCTGGCCGGACATCTAATATACGCCGATGAAACTTTGCGTCCGCGTCCGCGAGTCCTGAAACTCAACAAAGGAACTCAAAAGGATTTGTGGAAATACGGCATCAGCGGTGATTTACCGCTGATGATCGTTAGGGTCAGCGAGGGCAAAGACGCTCGATCAGGCATTCGCCAAATTTTACGTGGACACGCTTATCTACACGGTAAAAAACTTTTGTTCGATTTGTTGATTTTGAATGATCAGCCCGCAAGTTACGAGCAATCATTCAATGATGATCTACAGGCGATGATCCGCTCAGGCGGGATGCAAACGCGGATGGATACGCCTGGCGGTATTTTTTTGCGGCGCACAGATATTATGACGGAAGCCGACCGCATTACTCTTCACACGGCGGCCCGCATCTGCTTTGTTACCGAACGCGGAACGTTCGAAGAAGAACTGGCCCGTAATATCAGGGAAACGAAACTACCATTGCTATTTATTCCGAAAGAATCTTCCCACGTTTATGAGGACCCAGCACAAATCACATCCGAAATCGAGTTTGCGAATGAATTTGGTGGTTTCGTCAAGCAGGGAAGCGAGTACCGAATCAAACTGGAAGGTTGGAAATCAACACCGGCTCCATGGACCAACGTGGTTTCAAACGAAAACGGTTTTGGCTTCTTGACGACGGAAACAGGTTCAGGCGTAACCTGGTCAAATAACAGCCGGGAAAATCGTCTAACGGGTTGGTCAAACGACGCCGCCAGCAATCCGCCCCCGGAATGTATCTTCTTACGTGACGAAGAAACCGGCAGTTTCTGGACGCCGACCGCGCTGCCGATCCGTGAAACCTCGCCTTATCTGATAACCCACGGCAGCGGATTTTCGCGCTATGAACACACGAGTCACGGCATCGCACAGGAACTACTCGTTTTCGCGCCTGCGGACGGAAATGTAAAAATCTCTCGTCTGCGAATAAAAAATCTAACTGCACGTACGCGCCAAATATCAATAACCTATTTTGCTGAACTCGTGCTCGGAGTAAATCGGGCGCAGTCCGCGCCGTTTATCATCACGGAAATTGACGCCGCGACCGGGGCAATTCTTGCTCGCAATCCTTATAACAACGAGTTCGCTCACCGCGTGGCTTTTGTCGCAACGAGCGCGGAAACCCGGACATGGACCTGCGATCGTCAGGAATTTATTGGCCGTAACGGCAATCTGGCGCGTCCCGCCGCGATGCTTCGAACAAGTCTGTCGGGAGCAAACGGAGCCGGACTCGATCCGTGTGCCGCGCTCCAAACCGACATCGAACTTCAGCCCGGTGAAACACGCGAAATCGTTTTCCTTCTCGGCCAGGAAGATTCTCTCGAAAACGCACGGCGAAGCGTCGCACACTTCCGCCAAAAAAGGAACGTGGAGGAAGAATTTGGCCGCGTGGAAGAGTTTTGGAATAAAACCCTAACCGCGATTCAAGTCAAAACGCCTGATGAATCGCTGAACTTAATGATGAATCACTGGCTCATTTATCAAACGCTGGCGTGCCGGTTCTGGGCACGAACCGCGTTTTATCAATCGAGTGGAGCATTCGGTTTCCGTGACCAACTGCAGGATTCAATGGCTCTTGTTTATACGCGCCCGGATTTAGCGCGGGCCCATATTTTACGTGCCGCTGAGCACCAATTCAAAGAAGGTGACGTGCAGCATTGGTGGCACGAGCCGTCAAACGCTGGAACGCGGACGCGAATTTCCGACAATTTGATCTGGCTCGTTTATGTAACCTGCTTTTACGTCGAGAAAACGGGGGACGCGACTATTTTTGATGAGGTAGTTTCGTTCCTTGACGCCCCCGTCTTAGCGGACGGTGAAATGGAATCATACATTCGACCGATCGGTTCGTCGGAAAGCGGGACTATATTCGAACACTGTGTTCGAGCCCTTGAAAAAAGCTTGGCTACCGGTGCAAACGGTTTACCGCTCATCGGGGCGGGCGACTGGAGTGACGGCTTGAACCGGGTCGGCATCGCTGGCAAAGGCGAGAGCGTCTGGCTCGGTTGGTTTCTGGCTAGGAGCCTGGATGATTTCTCTAAGGTCTGTGACGAACGCAACGAGACCGAACGCGCCGAAAAATACCATCAACATGCCAACTTTCTCATCAAGAATCTGGAAAAAAACGCCTGGGATGGCGACTGGTACCTCCGGGCATTTTTCGACGACGGAACGCCGCTCGGCTCACGGCAAAACGACGAATGTCAAATCGATTCGATCGCACAGAGTTGGAGCGTAATTTCCCGCAAAGGCAAAAGGGAACGCACCGAACGGGCGATGCAGTCGGTTGAGGAGCGTTTAATCAAACGGGAAGAAAAACTTGCCCTGCTGCTTGACCCACCATTCGATACGGGGACTCTCGAACCGGGTTACATCAAAGGCTATCCGGCGGGAATTCGGGAAAATGGCGGACAATACACGCATGCTGCTACCTGGACAATCATTGCGTTTGCGCTTTTAGGCGAGGGCGACAAAGCTCATGAGCTATTTTCGCTTTTGAATCCGATCAATCACATGCGATCAAACGAGGACACCGCCAGATATAAAACCGAACCTTATGCGATCGCGGCCGACGTTTATTCCAACCCCACGCACATCGGACAGGGCGGTTGGACCTGGTATACGGGTGCGGCCGGATGGATGTATCGGGGCACTCTCGAAAATATTTTGGGCTTCAAAAAGCAAGGCGATACCCTATCAATCGAGCCGTGCATCCCACACGAATGGAAAGAGTTTGAAATCGTCTATAAATACAAACAGGCGACTTATCATATACATGTCGAAAATCCGCACGGAGTTAGCAGCGGAACGGTAAGCTTTGAATTAGACGGTGAAATTCTAGCCGCCGATCAAATCGAGCTTGTTGACGATGAAGGTACGCACAACGTGCGGATCGTACTTGGAAAAACCGAAGCCAAAAAAGATACCGCAAAAGTTGGGCAAGCAAGAGAAAGTTAGAAACTTTTACTTCTTCGAATTGCAACCGATCACAAAATAGATGTGAGGTGTATTTTTCTCGCGGTAAACCCGGAAGGCATAATTTTGTGGCCGCGAACATTCACCCAATATTAGGGCGTTATTTCACACCTGGAAAAGAAGATCCACATAAAATAGCCTTATTCAAGGACAAACGATTAACGGAATACGAATTGCATATACCTAGCCTTAAGGGCATTCGACATAAAACGAAGATATATATCATTGGCCGCGAATAACCGTGATGCCCCTCTAGGAGTGGCGATAAATCATGTTTGTCAAAGAACTAACAAACAGTGAGTGTTTAGAGATATTAACTGAAAAACGGTTAGGAAGACTGGCATCCGCCCGCGACAATCAGCCGTATATCGTACCTTTTCATTTTGCTTTTGACGGG
>JBBRSH010000220.1:0-3914 GCA_038245555.1 Pyrinomonadales bacterium
AACCGTCACCGTCGAAACCGGCGTTTTGAACTGTGTGATTCCCGTCAGCGGCATGAACATCATTAGCTCAATGAGCATTGCAGGAAAGCAGGTCGTCGGAGAAAGTCAACTCACATGCATTTTGCAAAACGGACCGCAGACCGATCACGAAGATTCGCCTTCACGAGAAAAATTCGTCAGCAATGTCCGGAAAGTCACTGTTGAGCAAAACGGCCCTGTCCGTGCCTGTATAAAGGTCGAGGGCCTGCACAAAGGCACAAAGACGGGTCGAGAATGGCTACCGTTTACCGTTCGGCTATATTTTTACACTGGCCAGACCGCAGTACGCGTCGTCCACAGCATCACGTTTGACGGCGATCAGGAAAAAGATTTTGTCCGCGGCCTCGGGCTGCAATTTGGCGTGCCGCTGCGTGAGGAACCGCGAAACCGCACCGTGCGTTTTGCAGGAGCCGACGGCGGTGTCTGGTCCGAACCGCTCCAGCCCGGCGGCGGCAATCCGGCACAAGAAAACGGTCAAAATTACGCCGGAAACGCGGTGTTTGCGGCCAACGCGATCTGGGATGATTTCAAACTGTCGCAGCCGACACCCGACGGGTTTACCATCGTCAAACGCACCAATCCGAAAAGCACGTGGGTCAATTCGGTCGCGGGCAAACGCTCGGCGGGACTTGCCTTCGTCGGCGACCTAGGCGGCGGACTGGCTGTCAGCGTCAAGAATTTTTGGCAATCCTACCCCGCCGAACTTCAGGTAACGGGTGCGAGCAAACCCATCGCGAATCTGACCGCCTGGCTATGGTCGCCCGATGGCCCTCAGATGGACATGCGGCATTATGATCTCGTCGGGCACACTCTTGCGGCCTCGTACGAGGACGTGCAGCCGGGCTTAAGCACGGCGTACGGCGTGTCGCGGACGAGCGAATTGACGCTTTACCCGACGGCCGGAGCGTTGCCGACCAAAGCTGCAGCAGCCACTCAGGCGGAGTCCGGGAGCGTGCTGCCTCTTCTTGCAGCAACACCGGAATACATTCATTCGACTGGCGTTTTTGGCGTGTGGAGCCTGCCCGACCGCTCAACTCCATTCAAAAAAGGCATCGAGGACGGCCTCGACGCCGTGCTTGAGTTCTATAAAAAGCAGATCGATTCCCGAAGCTGGTATGGCTATTGGTATTACGGTGATTTTATGCATTCGTACTCGGCGGCACGCCACGTCTGGCATTATGACTGGGGCGGCCACGCTTGGGACAACACGGAGCTTGGAGTGCCGCTCTGGCTTTGGTACAGCTTCCTGCGGACCGGCCGTGGCGACATTTTCCGGCTCGCCGAGGCCCATACGCGAAACACAAGCGAAACGGATGTATACGCGATCGGTCCGATGGCGGGGCTCGGGTCACGTCACAATGTCGTCAAATGGGGCTGCGGATCCAAAGAGGCCCGCATCAGCCAAGCGGCACATTGGCGGCCGTTCTATTACCTGACCACAGACGAGCGGACTGGCGACATTATGCGGCTGATGCTCAAGGCCGACGAAGCGGTCGAGCGGTTCGACCCGATGCGGCTCGCGGAGCCACAGATTCCCGGTGAACCACAATATGATATTCGGCTCCGCATTGGTCCAGACTGGTTTGCCCTCGCAGGCAACTGGATGACCGAATGGGAACGCAGTGGCGACAACAAATGGCGTGACCGCATATTGGCAGGCGTGAATTCAATAATGACAATGCCCTATTGGCTGCAAACCGGCCAGAAAAACGGCCTAAATCCGGACATTCCCGGCGGCGCAATCGGCCCGCTTAAAGGCGGCGGAGCACAGCTCGTCGGCTTTGACATAAAGACCGGTAAGCTCACCGTCATCCGCGATCCACTGACAAAAGGCTCGATGCCCGTCAGCTACAATCTCGCGACCATTCAGGGAGGCGGTGAGGTGATGTTCGAATTAGTCCCGCTGCTCGGCCGCAAGGATTTTGAAACGGCTTGGGCCCAGTATTGCCGCCTCGGAGCCGCTCCCGCCGAGATCCTGACGCTCGATCAAAGGACAGGCGCCGAAGGCAATGACGCCAAATATGCCCTAACCGGACAAAGCGGCCCGCGTCTCGCGGCCTATGCCTACGCTCATACAAAAAGTACTGCTTTCGCCGAAAAAGCGATCGCGGGTATTCTCAGCCAGGGCGGCGGCTTTGCAACCACGAAACAGCTCAAAGAGCCCGACGTAATAAAAGCCGCCGAGGAAGCGTTGGACGTCAACACCAACGAAGCGGCCCAGTCGGGACTGACCACGATCCAAATCCTTGAACTATGTAAAGACCATCTGCCGACCGACGCTCCGATCCGTCAGATACGCGGGCCGCGTCCGGTTCCGACTCCGAATCCGACTCAGAGGCCCGCAGACAACTAGAAACTCAGCTTGATCGAGTTCATTCCACGGAGTATCACTCGTTGGCGTCGAACAACGCGTTTTCGATTTTTTGCAGGGTTAAAGACATTCAGCGGCGAAGGGATCATGGCAGAAAGAAAAGCGGCATCGTCCTTTGTGAGATCCGAAGCACTTTTCTTAAAGTAGAAGCGCGATGCGGCCTCGGCACCATAAATGCCGTCGCCCCATTCGATCACGTTGAGATATATTTCGAGAATTCGTTTCTTTGAAAGTTCGCGTTCGAGAAAATATGTATAGACCGCTTCCCTTCCCTTTCGCAGAAAATTACGATCTTCCGACAAGAATAGATTCTTGGCAAGTTGCTGCGTTATGGTCGAGGCTCCCCGCTTAAAACTCGGCATTGGCGGTATCCAGTCGTTCGGATCGTAGTCGCCGTCTTCCCTCGCCTCTTTTTCGCCTTCTTTCACAGCCTCGTCCCAAGCCTTTTGGATCGCATCCCAATCGAAGCCGTGATGCTCGAAAAATCGCGTATCTTCACCGGCCATCACAGCCCGAGCGAGATTCGGCGAGATCTGCTCGATCGGTGTCCAGATCATCGCCTTTTTGGGCTCTAGCCCGGCAGCTCGAGCTTCGCTGATCCGAAACTCGATCATCGACGTTGTCGTCGGATTTTCGTTCCGAAGGCTCGAGATACTTGGAAACGTCAGCAGTTCGTAGAGCAGCCACACACTGACTGCTCCCGCAAAGACAAAAAATAAGACTTTAACCCAATACCACATCTAGATCGCCTTTCGAATTATCAAATACCGATTACGATTTGTAAATTGATATGTTCGTTATTTCGCTTGTTTTACGGCCGCCGCTCTGCGGCTGAACCTCGGCCTTGCTGTCCGGAAACATATGCCTTGAAATATATATACGAATACGGCTATTCTGGATTCACGTTCCACAAATGGATCAATTCTTCGTAAACAGTATGGCTCCAAACAACAACGTAGTGGCGGTGATTCTTGGCGGTGGGGCAGGATCGAGGCTTTTTCCGCTGACGCAGGAAAGATCGAAGCCAGCGGTGCCGCTCGGCGGAACATACAGGCTGATCGACGTGCCGGTCTCGAACTGTATCAACTCGGAGATCACACAGATCTTTGTTCTGACACAGTACAACTCGGCATCGCTAAATCGGCATATTTCGCGCACATATCGATTTTCGAGTTTTTCATCAGGTTTTGTCGAGGTTTTGGCCGCCGAACAGACAAAGGATAATCCTGAATGGTTCCAGGGAACCGCTGACGCCGTTCGACAAATGCTCCCTCATCTTCGGGACTGGCGTGTAGATACGCTACTTATCCTCTCGGGCGATCATTTGTATCGAATGGACTATCGCAAATTCCTCGCGAGGCATGTTGAGACCGGGGCGGACCTTACGGTCTCAGTGATACCTTGCCGGCCGGATGAAGCGACTGAGTTCGGCTTACTCAAAACAGCCGACAAGGGCTCTATCGTCGAGTTCAAGGAAAAGCCCACAGGGGAAGCTCTCGAGTCA
>JBBRSH010000221.1:0-3564 GCA_038245555.1 Pyrinomonadales bacterium
CTAAAGCAGTCTCAACATGTTGGCGAGTACAGTAGAGCGATCGGCTGGTACCGCAATCCAGATCAAAATATGTCGCAAAACGTTTGAGCGACCTTGTTAGAAGCATCGACGTCAGCATTTCCGAGATCTCGACCGCCACCCGCTGATTGATATTTAGACTTTGCTCCCCGAGCCGGATACGCTCGGCACATGACACGTTCGCGGCTTTCGGAGATGCCCGTAAGGGTTCCTGATCTTCCAACAGATCCGGATGAATTATCGACGGTGCCGGGAGTGTGTGGCATATACTCGTACCGGTAAAATGGTCATCAGGCTTTAGGTGTTTTGTAGTCGAGCCTATCAAAACCTGACCTGCGGCCTTGCCATTGCCGCCATCGATCCACCACAAACCCGGAGCTTCGGACGAGCGGTATCCTTTATCCTCATCGATAGCACGATGCAGTTCCCGACGAGCGTGATGATTATCGACGCAACCGACAAGAATCGTTAAGTTCCGGTAGTCGCTAGCCTGTTGTTTCAGGTGTCTTTCCGCATCGAAGACCTCGCATGAATATGCGGCTTCGAGCCCCCAGGCCATCGTTATCCGCTCGGCAATGGTCTGGGCCTTGGGTCTGCCGATTTCTGCCGCACAGAAGTTGCTTCGCGGTAAATTGCCACTTTCGACAATGTCGGGATCGACGATCAGCAGTTCGACGGCCTTCCCCTGCTCTCCCAGCTCGTAGACAAGTCGTGCAATCGCGGGTCCGGCAAAAGATCCCGTCCCGCCTACACCGACGATAACGATTCGGAGTTTGCTGTAGTCACGGGGCATGATAATCGCCGACTGTGAAAAACTAAGGTCTATTTCCATCACAACATCATTTGAACCAGGGCCTCGATCTCGTTAAGATCAATCACCCCGTCTGGCAAAGCTCCGATCCAGCACGACGGAACCTCAAAGAAGTGGTCATAAACACCGCACCGAAACCTTATTTTCGGTTTGTCGTGAACATCGATCAAAATCGCAAATATGCGGAACTTGCCCGACTCATCGCGGTCGTCGGCTTTGCTGAAATTCAAAGCTCCCGGTGGATGCGTGTGCAGTTCGATGCAGGCTTCCGCGTATTCGGGAAGTGTATCGTCCGCGATGGTGGCAGACCAATTCCTTTCACGGCCGGCACGCTTCCATCTCCAACGAGATTCGGCCCTGTCCCAATATACAAGGTAGACATCCTCTTTGAATTCGGATGAAGGGTTCTGGTATTGAGCGTTCCGAAGAATCTCCTGCCAGACATACGGCCTGATTCGGGGCTTTTTCCAGAAGATACCGGTCGGTGCATTAGAAAGGCCTTTTACCTCGCGAGTACAGACGGGAAGTGAGACACCGAATTCATCCCGGCTGGCTCTTATAGATAGCCCGTTTCCAGCAAGCAGGTACTCGTAAAGAACGGCGTCGATCGGATCGTTTGGTCCCTTAGCGATCTTGTGTCCAATGAAATGCGGCGGCGTGATCATCTGATCCACCGGTTCGTGTGAAGCTGACATAAGTTACTTATTTTAGAATCTGGAGTCGTAGCGCCGCTGCTCGACGATCGTTTCCCATGCATTTTCGACCGTCGTGCTTGAAGTCAGCAGCTCTGTGGCTGGAAACTTCTTGGATTTGTCGTTCGAAAGTTGGATGAGCAGTTCTCGGACGTCCCCCGATTCGGAGGCACATTTGTCGTTTGCGTTGTCCTGGTTAAATGGGGTTTCGAATATCAGTTTCCACACTGCGGTTAGAGTTGCCGGGTGTGTTTCGGGAACTTCGTTCTTACCGAAGCAGATCTTTCCCTGGGCGCCGGAACCAATATTCGGCAGCGGGGCAACGGCCAGATTCGTACGGGCCGACACTCGCCCAGAGACAGTGGCCCAAAGATAGTAGTCCTTTCCTTTGCCAAGAAGAATGAGTGTTGGAAGCGGAACGCTTAGCTGTTCGACGGAGCCACTTGGAAGTTGCACAAAGATATTCCGAACGGAAGCGGGTTCATACGAAATAATCGCATTTCCCTCCGGCGCTTCCCGGTACCTCAAGACCCGCCGACCCAGCCACCCCGTGTCCGTGTGAACATCGCGAAAGGCTCGCGCTACCTGTTCGCTCGAAAGAGCTTTTATGACTTCCCGATCTTCACCAAAGGTCGCGAACAAGTATTGCCCGGGGAAAAAATAGAGTGCCGCCGACGCATCCGGCGGAACGCGATGTTGATTTTGCATGACCTGTGATAGCGTGGCATTCCTAGCGTGGCTCCGGAAGCTGTCCGGAGTTCCAGAATGTTATCAACTCCAACAAGACCTTCCTCGGATCCGATTCGATCTTTTCGTCCATTTCCTGAAGGTTCTCAAATGCCCTATCGGCTTGGCGATAAGCCTGCGTCAAGGATTCGATGTTTTCACGGCTCCATTCATACGAATCCGCGTACTGGCAATGTGTGCTGTCGAGCCACGGATTTCCCGTTGCATGGTCAACCAGCCTCA
The DNA here is from genome assembly GCA_038245555.1 of Pyrinomonadales bacterium. GTDB lineage: Bacteria > Acidobacteriota > Blastocatellia > Pyrinomonadales > Pyrinomonadaceae > OLB17. The sequence continues at coordinate 2,491 of JBBRSH010000221.1, forward strand.
AAAGATCACTATATGGTTTAGTATCGACCGCTTGTTTCTCCTTCCAAACATTTGGATGCGGATCCGAAAGCACGTCAGGAAAGTCGCCTTCAGACAATCCATACTTGTCGGTGAAGAAATCCCATATCTCGCTTTCCCGAAAATAGAACAGCAGACCGGCTACGTAGCTGGTTCGCATGTCCTCGTAGTAGAACTCCTCGCAGCAAAGATCGAAATTCAGCGGTGGTGTCGAAAATCTTTCAAATTCGGCATCCGGATCATCGTGCCAGAGACCAAGAAGGGGAAAGCACTTTTCATTTATTAGTTCAAACAGTTGGTTTGCCCTCTCGCTGTAATTCTTGTAATGACCGGGCCGATAAAGACTGGCCTGCGACCGTGTCCATTCCCCGGGAAACATATCTCGAAAGAGGGAATATTTCTGCTGCTCTGAAACAATTCGCGATATCGAGTCGCAAGCTGCGGCGGCGTTATGGGATCGGGTCTTGAATCCGAGATACTCAAGGGATTTGAGAAGACGGTCTCCGAATGGTCCCGATCCTAGAGAAGGACCGTAAAGAACCGTTGAGACGGAACTAGCTTGGAGCATGGCTGGCAATTTCGTACTTATCTGGAACCGATATCGTTAAAAACCGCACGGTGTATAAACTGACGGCGTGGGTGGCGATTTCGCGAATGCGGCAATATGACGCTCAACCACCTCGATTTCTCTTGCGCCGTAATGCAAGACTTGCTCAGCATTCTCAATCTCTTTGGTGCTGAGTAACGCTGCCGCATCTCGCCTCATCAGTTCTTCGGCAAGGATGATAGCTGGATTCACTTGTTCCGCTTCTCCGCAAAGAATGCCGAAAGCGCTATCGTGTCTCATTGACGCCCCTTGTGCTGAGCCTTTTTGACGATCGTGACGGTGAGTTTTCCTTCCTTTATTTCTCGCGTAATATTCGCGTTCTCGATTGACGCAAAATGCGGTTGAAGCACAACCGTCAAGGTCTTATCATCCTGGGCGAGCGAGGCATCTAACTCAAATTCTTGCCCCTCTATCTTTATCATTGCCTTCGCCTCGGTGACTTGATCGGA
>JBBRSH010000222.1:0-3537 GCA_038245555.1 Pyrinomonadales bacterium
GAGGACGAGGTCCGCCCCGTAGGCTTTGGCAGGGGTTTGGTAGCCGGGTTTGAAGTTGCCGGTGAGGATCTTTTCGGCGATGTTTAGGGCGGCAACGGCGGTTAGAGTATAGCCTTCGGGGCCTTGTTGACGGGCCTCGACGCGGTTGCCGCTGGAATCGGACGCTTCGCCCCACATGAGCGTTTTGCCTTTTTCGCGCTCAAGGTCGGACGGTCCGCCGGCGGGGATCTTGCCCTGGAGATAGCTCTGAAGCGGGCCCGTCGCGAGCAGCCAGCCGAGGTAGCGGGACATTTTCATCATCTTGAGGTTGGACGGCGGAACGACCGTGAAGACCTCGATATTTGGTATACCGGTCGAGTAAAACGCTGTCGAAACATCACCCCACGGGATCGTAACGGCTGTCTTGATGATCGAGTCGGCGCCAGGGTCAAGGCCCCGATCACTGTCGTTCCCGGTTCTGACAAGAGGGCCGAAGTCGATCTCGCGCGTCTTCCACGCGGCAGGAACGCCGGAGATCTTACCGTCTTTGCGGATCGCTCCGCCTTTGCCGACATTCATCGTCATCGTCGCAGCTGTGCCGTGCGACAAGCGGCCCATGCCGTAAAATGCAAGAGACAAGTGAGTAGCTGACGGCAGCCGGTCTTTCAAATGTCGAGCCAGACAGTCGCTCGGCACCACATCAAAACCGACGCCGGGCATAACCATCACACCGGCCTCCGCCGCTTTTTTATCAAACGCGGCGCACGTCTCAAAAACGGTGATCTCGCCCGTTATATCCGTGTAATGCTTTCTGTTCCGGATGCAAGCCTTGACCATCGGCAAACTCGTGATCGAAAACGGCCCTGCACAATGCAAAACCATATCGACCTCCTCCAAAGCCGCGTCGACCATCGCGTCCTCGTCGAGCGAAAACACGCGGTACTCAAACCCGCATTTCCCGGCCAGCTCCGAGATCTTCTCGTTATTGCGGCCCGCAAGTATCGGCTTCAACCCACGCTCCGCCGCAAATCGAGTGATCAATTCACCTGTGTAGCCGTTGGCTCCGTAGATCAAAAATGTATTTGCCATATCATCACTGTGAAATACCTTCAAAACCGTTGAATTCCACCAAATCCGGGTATGTCGAATAAATGAAATTTAGAAAGCTCTTTAGATTTTTATATCTCTGGATCCGACTAAAAATAATTAAATCTAATGCGGAACTCTCGACCCATTCCACATTTTTGCAGTATCCGGTCACAAGCTTGATGCCTGTCTCGTGCATAAATGTTCGAACTAATTCCTCGCTATTCTTTAGGGTACTACAGCTACCAAAATGTAGTGCCCAGCCGCTGAATTTGCTACCGAACATTTTCGCTAACTCATCAAACCCGAGTTGATGTTCTTTCTCATGGAGTTGAATAGTCCCTTTCGTTCCATGAAATGCAAGATACAGCAGACCATAGGATTTTCTATTCGGTCGCAACCCAAGATTGTATTTGAATTCAGCAAAGGTATTACACGTTAAATGAATGAAATTGATAGAACATGTTTTCTCCGCAAGTTCGAGTAACGGCAGCACGGAAAGTTTCTTTTCGAGATTATTGTCCCACTGGGATTCTAGGCAAAATATATTTCTATGCATATGGCTATTCTAGATGAGTTCCGAGCCCTTCCCGATTATCTTCTGAACCCGGCCTACCTGTCCATCCGTCAGCCGAACCTTAATCCCGTGCGGATGGTTTGGGGAGTTGGTTAGGACGTCTTTAACCACCCCGATGGTTTGCGTCCCAGAGCGTTGATCTTGTTTTAGGACGATGGCGACCTTTAGGCCGGGGGTTATGCTTTTACGGATCCGGTGCGGCATTAGATACTTATTCCTTCAGTGGCCAGAAACCTTATCAAATCTGTGATCCATCAAACGCGGATAGTGGACGGTCAGGTGCGTAACCCGGCCTTTTGTATCGGGGTGAAAATTGACCCATGTGTCAAAGCCGTGTCCCACGCGATCTTCCATCGTTAGACGAAATTCGCCTTTGAGGTCGGGCAGCAATTCCATATCTGCGATGATCGGGCGTTTTACGATGAGTTTGCCGTCTGCATTCAGAGCGATGGTCCAATAATAGTCGAGGTGCTTGCTGTAATATTTGCCGGTGAAAGACGAGAGCTCGGCTTTAGTTGGCGACCAAATACCAAGCTCTTTCTTCATCCTGATGAGAAACCCGTCGTCAAATTCAATGACGGCCTCGAGCGGTGAGCTAGGCGTTGGCTGGCTAAATGTGACCTGCGTCCCAAAGCCTTCTTCATACATATAAAAGACACCTTTCCCAACCGGTGCGAGTGAATAAACATAGTCTCCCGAGAACCTGATCTTCAGGACGCCGTCAGAGACAAAGAAATCGTTCGTTCGTCGGATGGGGAGATAGCTTTGCCAAGTTGCCTGATCTTGATTGAGATAGCGGCCCTCGTATTTTGCAAGTTCTTCTTTTGCCACTGCGATCGGCTTGGTGAGAAAGGTAGGCTTTGGCTTGGCGATTTCGGGCGTTTTGAGAACGAAATTCAAAAGGGCCTTATTTTGATCTACCAAACTGTTATAGCTGTTACCCAACGTTATTATCGCTATGCCTTCGGACGGAACTCTCGTAAGGTAAAGGTTCTCGCTGACGCCCTCGTGAAATATGACGGTTTTGTCACTAACCTTCTCGACCGTCTGGCCAAAGATGTAGTGACCCTTGTTGTTCGGCATCAACCGGACATTCTTGAGTAACTGGGCGGTCGCCTTGGCAATATCGGTCGTGTCGTCGGCGTGGGCCGCCGCCCAAATAGCCAGATCGTCGGCAGATGTGGCAATATAATAATTCGAGCCGGGAGATGTCTTGTCGGCATGTTTCACCTTGAACTTGCCGCTGCCATTATCCTCATATACACGGGCAAAGTTTGGTATCACCGCCAGTTGATCATCAAACTGCTGTGTGGAGTTCATCTTCAGCGGTTCGAAGATGCGTTTTTTCATCCAAGCGGAGAGCTTTTCGCCCGAGGCTTTTTCGAGTATCAACCGGAGCAATCCAAAGTCAGAATTGCTGTACATATAGCCTTTGCCGGGTTCGATCTCGGGCCTTGGCTGTGTATAGAGCAATCTTAGAAATTGCGATTTGTCGAGCCGGTTCGCCATGTTGGCTTGAGTAAGGAGAAGATTTGCCCATTCATCGACGAAGCCGCTCCGATGGTTTAGCAGATCCCAGACGGTCACCTTATCAGACCACACAGGCAACTCGGGAAAGTATTTTCGAACGCGGTCGTTGAGGTCTAACTTGCCGTCCTCGGCCATCAGCACAGCGGCGATAGAGATAAACTCGCGTCCCTCGGAATAGTTGATCCGCACGACGCTCTGAGGTGTGTAGGGAACTTGATGTTCCAGGCTCGCCATGCCGTAGGCTTTTCGCACGAGAACCTTACCGTTCTGTGTGATGACGACTGCCGCTCCGGGTGACTGTGTGTTATTTTGAACGGCGAAGAGAGCGTCGCATTTCTTTTCGAGATCGCTTTGCCCACTTGCGA
>JBBRSH010000223.1:0-3532 GCA_038245555.1 Pyrinomonadales bacterium
GCAGGCGGCTTGTCGATCGTAAAACTCGGGCCAATCCCAGCGAACGTGATCTTTAATGATTTGGCGGCCTTGTCGACCGCAAACCCGCCGTTATCGACGGAAGAGTTGCCGGATCTATAGTCGGCAGACCCATTTGCACGAATCGTTAGGATAGTGCCGTCTTCACCGGTCCAGGAGCCCACATATTCCGAAGGCGCAGGCGTCGACGATCCGCCGCAACCGAGCACGGCGATGATCAGAGCAGCAACGGCGATAGCCATCGCTGCAAGGGAACGGTCGATCGTGGGGGTTGTATTCAAGTTGTAACTCGCGAGAGTTGACGACATATCTTGCTCTTTGAAAATTAGTACATTATTTTTTTCGCCACGGGGCGATCAGGTTCTTCCAGCTTTCGGAGGTCCGTTGATATTCGGACTCGCATCTGACCGCCCGCTCCTTTGGAAGGAATCCCTGCGTGACAATATTTTCGTACTTTGAGGAGTTCGAACCGTAGATCATGCAGAGCGAATTGTAGAATCTTTGCTCCTGCAGCAGATGCTCGTCCGCCAGATTGCGTTTGTCCGAAGATGTGCCGCTTCGAGATTCGATCTGGAACGCCTCGGCGGCCGCGAAGACAGCCTTGACGCCGTCCTCGCCAAGCTCTGAAAGATTGATATACGCAGAACAGCGGTCAGCAGCATCTTCCTCATTACCGGTCACCGGAAGTTTGTACGTGTCTATCAACGCGTGTCCGACCTCGTGCAAAAAGACAAATCGGACGGCATCGAACATTTTGGTATACGCTTTATCACCGGTCGCACCGCCGCTTCGAAATACCTGGTAAAAATGCTCCATCAACTCGTAGCACACCGTGACCGACGGATCTGTCGGGTTATAAAAGGCGTTGATCTCATTACACTCTTTGGTCTTAAGGGTAATGTCGTGAGGCAATATCAGAGAGCGGTTTAGTTGATCGGCCGCTTTCTCCATTAGCTTTTCCCGCCGGACCTGGCGGTCGATTTCCGAGTACTTCGAACTAGAAACGTCGATATGTTCGACAAGGAAATCACCATCGTCCTTTCCCGTCCCCGGAGACGATGAACTCACGTCTTTATTGCTAGTTTTCGCTACGTTCGACCCGTTCCCGTCGTTTGTAGGATTACCTGGATCTTGATCGCGATCCGACTTGCAAACACACGCTGTGATCACAAATAGAAGGCCGAAAATGAAAACCAGATTGGTCAGATTGCGACGCATAAATTGCAGGGTCCGGTTGGGATATTTGGATTAGACTCGATTTGATTCCCCCGTGTCAATCCATAGCTGCAAAAAGGCAGGTAAATCGTGTGACCTACCTGCCCAGTATTTCAATAAAGAAAGATCTATTGCGACTGTTCGACCAGCCTCAGAAGTGTCCTGATAGCTACGCCCGAGGGTCCCTTTGACTGGTGAGGTTTAGGACTATCGATCCACGCGGTTCCGGCGATGTCGAGATGGGCCCATTTCGCCTTGTCGATAAACTCCTGGATGAATACGGCTCCCATGATGGTGCCGGCCTTTCCACGCGGGCCAATATTCTTTATATCCGCGATGTCGGATCGGATCTGCTTGCTGTATTCGGCACTGACGGGTAGCTGCCAGAAACCTTCTCCGGCATCTCGCGAGCAATTAATGATCTCGTCAACAAAGGCCTGATCGTTGCCCATGATCCCCGTATTCTGATCGCCGAGAGCGACAATGACGGCACCCGTAAGCGTTGCCATATCTATGATCCGCGTCGCCCCCTGGCGTTCAGCATAGGCAACGGCATCCGCAAGAATGAGGCGGCCCTCGGCGTCTGTGTTAAGGATCTCGATGGTCTTTCCGGTCATGGCGGTGACCACATCGCTCGGACGCGAGGCCTTACCATCAGGCATATTCTCGACCGCCGCTATCACGCCGAGGACCGGAATGCTCGGTTTGAGCTTCGCGATAGCTCGCATTGTCCCAATAACGGTGGCTCCTCCGGACATGTCATATTTCATCGCGTCCATGCCTTCGCCGGGCTTGAGCGAGATGCCGCCAGTGTCGAAGGTTATACCCTTGCCGACGAGAGCAAGTAACTCACCCTTCCTGCCGGTATTTTTCTCAGGCGTGTACTTGAGAATGATCATTTTGGCCGGTTGTTCCGAGCCGATCGAGACGCTCATCAGCGAACCCATACCAAGTTTGGTCATCTTCGCTTCGTCGAGGATCTCGCACCTCAGGCCGACTTCCTTGGCCATCACGGACGCACGTCTCGCCATTTCGGAGGGAGTCAAAATGTTAGGTGGTTCATTGGCAAGATCGCGGGTCAAATTCATCGAATCGCCAACAGCCTCGCCCCGAGAAAGCCCTTTTTTGAGATCAGCCGGTTTGGCACCATCCACGCACAATACAAAACCAGTCACAGATTTGTCATTCTTGTCTTTGGTTTTGTATTTGTCGAGTTCGAATTGACTGGTAACAAAGCCAGTTGCTGCACTCTGAGCTATTTCTACGGCATCGCCATCGGAACGGGGAAGCAGAGCAAAGCTCTTAACATTTCTGGAACGTAAGAATCGCGTTGCAGTTCCGGAGACAGCCAGAACAGATGCGGCTGAATAATCCGCTTTCTCGCCAACACCGATCAGCATAAGTCTACCGGCTTTGACAGCACCTTTGGGTGCGAAACGGAGCAATGCGGTTTCACCCTTATCGCCCTTGAATTCCTCAGCCTTTAGAACAGACGCGATCAGGCCGCCGGTTAGCCTGTCCAGATCCTTAAGCTCAGAGCTTGTGGCTTTTTCACCCTTGAAAACTACCACCGCAAGAGCGTCAACGTTAGCTTCCGTAAAGTTTCCAGTGATACCTTGGAATTTCATCGCACCTCATTAAAATTTGATATATATGTAAAAACCCTTGTAATATCTATAACTTATCTCAGGTTTTCTTTCAACTGAACACGCGTTTCTTTATCTATCGTCTTTCGCATTTCGGCCTCACGCTTGTCGTAAAGCTTTTTACCCTTTGCGACGCCGACCTCAAATTTTATCCGACCGTTCTTCCAATAAATGCGGGTCACTACCAGAGTCATTCCCTTGATCGTCGTTTCTTTGATAAGTTTTTCGATCTCGCGCCGATGAAGAAGCAGTTTTCGCGGACGCAGTGGGTCATGATTGTTGATGTTGCCATGCGAGTACTGGGAGATATGCGACCCGAGAAGCCAAACTTCGCCATCCTTAATTGAAACAAAAGATTCCTTGAGTTGTATCCGGCCCGCCATAATACTCTTGACCTCGGTGCCAATCAGGGACGCTCCAGCCTCGTACTTATCAAGAATAAAGAACTCGTGATAGGCCTGGCGGTTATTTAAGATGTCTTTGTCATCGGACATAAACCTATATTTTGCATCTCGTTCAGTTGATTGGCAATGCGAGTTGACAGACCCTTGGTCCCGAACGTAAATTATTAGTTACTCTGGGAGATCGTCTAATGGTAGGACTGCAGTCTCTGGATCTGCCTATCGGGGTTCGAATCCCTGTCTCCCAGCCAA
>JBBRSH010000224.1:0-3524 GCA_038245555.1 Pyrinomonadales bacterium
ATCGAAAGACCTGCCGATTCCTCGCCGCCCAGGATGATCTCGTCTTTATTTATCAATTCGCCGATGAACTTAAAACCCACCGGTGTCTCGTACAGTTTCAAACCTCTTAACTTTGCCACCCGGTCTACAAGGTGCGAAGTAGCAACGCTTCGGGCAACACCAAGATTCCATCCGCGGCTTTCCGCCAAATAATCTGTCAAAAGTGCGACCAACTGATTGGGCTCAATAAACTCGCCATTGGAATCAATAACACCGAACCGGTCACCGTCTCCGTCGGTCGAGACACCCATTGTCAAACCCTTGCTCTTAACAAGGTCGGTCAATTCGCCAAGATGCTCTTTACCAGGTTCCGGCGATCTCCCGCCGAATGTAACGTCCCGCCAATCGTGGATCGTCTCAACCTCGAGCCCGTTATCCTGCAATACTTTGTTCAAATATCCGCGGCCAGTTCCCCAAAGGGCATCGTATCCATAGCGTCCATTTGCCGCCGCGATCACATCAAATCGAATCTTCGTCGCGAGATCCGCGAGGTAGCGTTCCTTTGGATCGTATTGTTCGAGCGTTCCACCATCGCGGGCGTCGGTCGACACCTTATTAGCGATACCGTCCTCGATCAGCCGGGTTATCTCCGGCAACGCTGGTGCTCCATCGGCCGTTGAAAACTTGATCCCCTGATATTCCGGCGGATTATGCGACGCCGTGAAGTTCAGTCCGCCACACGCCCGTTGATCCCGGATCGCATGCGAGATCGTCGGTGTCGGTGTCGGCCCAGTGCAAAGAAGCACTCGGAAACCACGTTTTACGGCAATATCTGCCGCAACCGACGAAAACTTTTCGCCCATGAACCTCGAATCATGCCCGATCACAAGTGTCCGATCGCGGCCGTCGAGGTTTCTTGTCAAATAACTACAAATCGATTCCGTGACGAGGGATACATTTTCAAAAGTGAATTCGTCGGCGATTATTGCCCGCCAGCCCGATGTCCCGAAACGTATAGCCATGCGTGGTAGTCCACGGTCTTTAGAAAAAAGACGTTGTCACCTAAAAATAAAACGTATAATGCCTAACTTCGTTAATTGCTGAAACTTGACTCAGTTTCCCTTTGAAGTGGTGAAAATTTAACACAGTATGATTCTGAGAGTAAAGCGCTTTAGCGTGGATATTAAAGTGTTTAGATATACGGTTTAGAGAATTAGACCTCAAGTAAGAGATGACTGCATTGCTTAAGTATGTACATTATGTGTACGTAAAGAATTATGCATTGATCCTTGCTAATTTGCAAGAGAATCTGAAACCTTCGCATTATTTCATGTCGATTCTAATGGTTATGATCAGTGATGGATTAAGCGCCTTTAAGCATCGAGTAATTTTTTCACGACTTAACTCGGGACCCATTTTTTTTGACAGCTCGTTCGCGGGTGTGTCGATTCGGGCCTAAGGAATCACGAATTCTGGATATGTATCACAATGATACGCTACTCATTAACGGGTATTTGCCGGTCGAAAGGACTGCAAGTCGTTACAACAAAAGAGTTTAATTCTGTCTATGTGAATGGCACGCATTTTGCCTTGTCATTACTGAACTACTTCGCTCTTTAGTCTTAAGATAACAATAAGTCGAGCATCACGAAGAACGCTATTTAATTAGTGGAGAATATATTTATGAGACCTGTAAAACATTTTGAGAAAGCATTGGCCTATACCGCTGGAGGCGTTTTTAATGCTGTTAAGTCGATAAACCAGTTCAAACCCAATCCGTCTTTCACGCCCAAATGGTCAGATAAGCCGTTGCTTAAATCGTGGCAGAAGACAAAACCGACCTTGGGTTTCCCGCGACAGACTGACAGCCTCTGCCCGAACTGTGTCATTGAGGCGCGCGAAGACATTCTCGCAGGCAAGCAGGACGTGTCGCTTTTGATCAATGAAAAGGTCGGCGAGATAAAGGCTCAGATCATTGAGCGTGATGGTCAAGTGTGGATGATCAAAGATTGCCCAACGCATGGTCACTTCGAAGACATGATGGCGATGGACTCGAAATTTCTCCAGCATATAGAGACTTTGTTCCCGGGCCGCGACATCGAATCGCATAATGACGAGAAGCTGCACAATCACGGCACGTCCTCGGTCAAATTCGGCCGCGGTGCTGTTTTGACGGTTGATCTGACGAATCGCTGCAATATGATGTGCGATCCGTGCTTTATGGACGCGAATCAGGTCGGATTCGTCCACGAGCTGTCTATGGAAGACGTCAGCGAGATCCTCGACAACGCGATCCAGATCAAACCCCGTCGGCAGATGTCGGTACAGTATTCAGGGGGTGAGCCGACATTATCGCCTTACTTTTTAGATGCGGTCCGTTATGCACGGAAGGTTGGTTACAACTCGGTTCAGGCCGCGACAAACGGAATTGAGTTCGCAAAATCAAAAGAATTCTGCCGCGAGGCTGCCGAGGCTGGCCTTCGGTTTGTCTATTTGCAGTTCGATGGTATCGGCAACGACGCCAACTCGCACCGCCAGATCGGTAATTTATTCGATGTCAAATTAAGGGCGATCAACAATCTGCACGAAGCCGGCGTCGACATCATCCTTGTTACAACGCTGGTCAATGGCGTCAACAACGACCAGGTCGGCACGATCATCCGGTTTGCACTTGAGAATCCAAAGAAGATCTCGTTCATCGCGTTCCAGCCTGTATCATTCACTGGCCGCGACGAACTGATCACCGAAAAACGCCGCTTGCAGCAGCGTTACACGCTGGCCCACCTTGCACATGACGTACAGGACCAGGTCGGGATCACCGAGCCGACACGCGATTGGTTCCCACTTTCGCTGATGGGAGCATTTGCGGATTTCGCGGATGTGGTCCACGGGCCGGAAAACGATTGGGGCCAAGTTTCGTGCGGCTGCCACCCGAATTGCGGCGTCGGTACGGCGGTCATGGTCAATAAGGAAACAAAGGAAATGGCGCCCGTGCCGCAGTTCCTCAACATCCAGGGCCTCGTCAAGGACATGCAGCACATCACCGATACGAACCGAGGCAAGTGGTTCTCGAACATCATGATGGGCCTTGCACTCTTGAAGAACTACAACCCGTATGGTGCTCCGAAGAGCCTAACGCTCGGCGGCATCCTTAAGAAGTTCGACAAATCGTTTGGCCTTTCGGGCAAAGATTACGGCAAGGTCGGCCCGGAGCGAACCGCCGAGGACATCGAAAAACGCCGTCAGGACCCGTGGAACTTCCTCTTTATCGCAGGCATGTGGTTCCAGGACCTCTTCAACTACGATTTCCGCCGCACCGAAATGTGCATCATCCCGTACGGCACTCAGGAAGGCGAGATCTCCTTCTGTGCATACAACACCGGCATCGGATGGCGTAACATCATCGAGCACATGCACCAGAACGCGACCGTCGCTCAGTGGTACAAAGACCACGGCCGTCACGAGGTGTTTGCTCGCGGCAAGGAAGTCGAGTTGGGCGACGCTTCGCACAATCTCAACCTTAACGAAGTCGATCTTTCGCGTCC
>JBBRSH010000225.1:0-3433 GCA_038245555.1 Pyrinomonadales bacterium
AGCTTGTATTGGCCATAGTCAGCAAAGATCGAGGCACCCGTGCCGCGTTTGGCGATCTCGGGTGCGATCTTGTAGCCCTCAAGCGTGTGCTGGAGCGTACCGACGCGGAAACCCATTTCGTCGGCAAGCAGCAGCAGATTGAGGTGCTCGTCCGAACGATAGCCGTGAGCATGCACCAGCCGTTTCCCTTCCAAAACCTCAACGAGCGGCTCAAGCTGTATATCGCGACGAGGTGGGACGGCTGTTTTATCGCCTTTGCCAACCTTATCTTTGTAGTCGTCCCATGTCTTTTTATAATCGCGAGCCGCGACAAGAGCGTCGCGGTCAGTCTCCATCACGCCTTGGCGCGTGTGCGGATATCGCTGCGGACGTCCGCCCGGCAACCCGGCTCCCTGGTTATTTGTGCCGCGGGGATTTTCGCCAAGGGCGAACTTGATTCCCGGAGGTGCGTCCTTGACAAGAAAATCCTCGACCGGTTTACCCCACTTGAACTTCACCGTCGCGTTCTGGCCGCCTATCGAATTCGCCGAGCCGTGCAAAAGATTTGCCGCCGTGGTCCCACCGGCGAGGGCCCGGTAGATGCCGACATCCGTCGTATTGAGAACATCGCGAACTCGCGTCATCGAAGTGACCGACAGCGATCCCTCATTTATGGCATCGAGCATCAGGTGCGAGTGAGCGTCAATTATGCCCGGTGCCACGTATTTGCCAGTGGCGTCAAAAGTTTGAGCTCCTGCCCCCGCCGTGAGACCTTTGCCTATTTGGGCGATCTTGCCGTTGCGGATAAGAATGTCGGTATTTGCAAGTGTTCCGTGCGATGCCGTAAGCACCGTTGCGTTCTTGATAAGTACTTCCACGCCCGGAGCTTGTGCAAAGGCCGGAAGACGGCCGTTTCCGACAAGCATGAGGATCAATAAAACGTATGCAGATATTTTTTTCATAGGATTAATACAAGTGGTTCTTACTGCCGTCGTTAACTTAGGGATTTTTTGTTCCCGAAAATGGTATCGAGCCCGCAGCGGAATCTACCGTGCCGCTGATCTGATTTCCGTTAACGGTCCCGACAACGGTGATAGATAGCGGTGTGCCTTGATAATTAACCGAGGCCGTAAATGAGAAACCAGTTCCAGTGACCTTTCCGCCCGTTATCTGGTTCGTGCCGAGTTGAGAAACCATCGTCCCTGTAAGCTCGCCGCCCTGTTGAGTAAAATTGAGTGTCGAGTTCAGGGGCTGCCCCGGGACGTCGATCGTGATCGCATACGAACCGTTGATCGATGTTCCGCCCGCCGGCGTATCGGTTCCACCGCCGCCGCCCGGACGTCCGCCGCCGTTGCCGCGTCCACCGCCCGGACCGCCGCGAGGAGCTTCTTTCTGCTCGAACAGCTTGCCGTCAACAATGATGTAAGGGGCGAATCTATCGCGTCCAAAAAGGTCTCCCTTGATGACCGTCAAATTGGCTATCTTGCCCGCCTCGATCGATCCAAGCCGGTCGGCGACGCCAAAAAGCTCAGCCGAGCCGAGGGTCATAGCACGTATCGCGGCGTCCTTACTGAGCCCTCCCTCAATTGCCTTTCCGGCGTTGGTAAAAAAATCGCCGATCGCCGGAGCATTGCCCGACTGAAATACGAACTTCACACCGGCGGCAGCGAGTTTCGCCGCACATTTAGGAGTTTCGGCTCGGGCACGAAGGACGGCAAGCGATTCCGGATCCGCCTCGGGTGCGGCCGCAGTCGTTCGGCGCGGAAAATTGAGCGACAGGAGCACGGGGATACCGGCCGACTTGAGACGGTCAGCCACCTTCCACGATTCCTGGCCACCGGCAATTATCGCTTTCAGTTTAAATTCATTTGCCAGATCGATCGAGCGGATGATCTCGCGTTCGGTGTTGGCATTGAACACAACTGGAATTTTACCATTCAGCAGCGGCATAAGAGCGTCGAGACTCTTGTCAGCTTCGGGCCGTTTGAGGCCTTTCGGATTGGCGGTATACATCTTTTGGATCTCTTGCTGACGCTGAGCATCCAGAAACATCTGCCGCAATTGGGCAAAGGTTCCCAACAGCGAGCCCGGGAACTGCCCGGGGATCGTTGCAAACGAGATATGCTCTGCGAACGGGTCCTTCACGATCATCTCGGAAACCGAATCACCCGCAAGGTCGATCACGGCCGACTGCCCGTTGAAAATGCCCGTGCGGCCGACGGTCAAAACGGTTGTAAAGCCCGCGTTGCGAGCCGCATCGGAGGTTGCGTCGCTTGCCTTAAGATCTTCGCTCGCCATCAGCTCCGGCCGAAGGCCGACGGCATAATTTGAATTGGACGGCACTGGCGTAGGAGCTGCGGTACCCGGTGTTGCGGGTTGTCCGCCACCTCCACGCCCGCCCCCGCCCGCTGCGGCGGGTGCCGCAAGGCCAAGACTGGTCAGAGCATCGATAAAACCGGGATAAACCGTCAACCCGGCCGCATCGATCACCTGTACGTCCGCAGGCGCCGCAACGTTTGCCCCGACGGCTTCGATCAGGCCGTTCCGGATGACGATAGTTCCTTTGTCGATCGTCGAACCGGAAACGGTGACGATCTTTGCGTTGGTGATAGCGTAACTCTGTGCTTCAACCGAAGTGGCGAAAAGCAAACAAATAGCCGCAAAAGAAAGCAGGACTAGCTTTGATCTCATAACTTTATTTGAAATTTGGATCCGATATTGAATTCGCTGTTACGGAGAGGATATAAGAAAAGTTTCCGAACTCAAAGTGCTCCGTGTGGAATTTCGAAACTACTATCAACTGCCGTAAATAAGCCGCATCACTTGAAGGCGGTTAAGTTGTGGCATCGTGAAATATGACACCCAGAGTGTGTCGCTCACCGCTCAAAACTTCGCTCACGCCGTGACGCATATTTGAACGATAGAAACTATGAGTTCCGCGGACCGGACGAAAATTGGTCGTAAAAATGATCATATCGCCTTTTTTCGGTTTTAGGACGATAGCTTTCGACTGGGCTCGGGGCGTTTGCTGCGTCAGAACAAATTCGCCGCCGCTATACTCCTCCTCAGGCTCGTTCAAAAAGAACGCACACTGCATCGGAAAGTAAATGTCACCATAAAGGTCTTGATGTATTGTGTTATATCCGCCAACGCCGTATTTCAGAATGAGCGGCGTCGGTTTTAGCTGCCCGTTTATGTGACACCTTTCCTGAAACTCGCTAAACAGCCCCGGATATCGCACATCAAGTTTCAGATTCTCCATCCAAGCATTCGCGATCGGTGCAAGTTCCTTATAAATAGTCTCTCTCGCCGTCTGAACCATCTCTGGCAGCGGATAGTCAAAATATTTATATTCGCCAAGACCGAACCGATGGCGTTCCATCACTACTGTTTTCCGATAAATGCCTGACTTGTCATAATCCGCAACAAATTGCTCGCAGATCTTATGAGTAAG
>JBBRSH010000226.1:0-3429 GCA_038245555.1 Pyrinomonadales bacterium
CGCTTGGTTGAGCCAGAAAACTTACGAAAAAACACCGAACAATGCTCTCGTTTCGGTAGAGCAATTACACATTTGGTATCGAACAAAGGCCGACCCGAGTAAACAGGCTCATGTTGCTCCGGATGTTGCAGTCACGGCCTTTGACGAGATCGTCGCCGGACTGTCCGAAGAAGAAGCCAGCTACGAGGCCCAGCGATGCTATTCCTGTGGAAACTGTTTCGAATGTGACGGCTGTTTCGGGGCGTGCCCCGAACACGCGATCATAAAACTCGGAAAGGGCAAAAGATACAAATTCAACTACAACCTCTGTACGGGCTGCGGAGTTTGTTATGAACAGTGTCCGTGTCACGCGATCGACATGATAGCGGAAACGGAGGTAGTGAAATCATGACACCGGTCAAACAACGGTCCGTTACATTGGACGGCAACGAAGCAGCGGCTTACGTGGCCTATCGTGTCAACGAAGTTTGTGCAATATATCCGATCACTCCGTCGTCTGCCATGGCGGAGTTTGCAGACGAGTGGTCTGCAAAAGGCACTACAAATATTTGGGGAAATGTTCCGGATGTAATTGAAATGCAAAGCGAGGCCGGAGCTGCGGGCACCGTCCACGGAGCACTGCAGACGGGTTCACTTACCACAACATTTACAGCGTCGCAGGGCTTGATGTTAATGCTGCCAAATATGTACAAGATCGCAGGAGAACTCACTGCGGCGGTCTTTCATGTCGCGGCTCGTTCGCTCGCGGCTCAGGGTTTGTCTATATTTGGCGACCATCAAGACGTAATGGCCGCCAGGACGACCGGATTCGCTCTGCTTGCGTCGGCGAGCGTTCAGGAAGCTCACGACATGGCTCTCATCGCGCAGGCGGCTACGCTGCGGTCACGAATTCCGTTTATCCATTTTTTTGATGGTTTTCGGACTTCGCATGAGGTCAACAAGATCGACCTGCTCGCGGACGAACAAATACGGGCGATGATCGATGACGAACTTGTCTTTGCATATCGCGGCCGAGCCCTTAACCCGAGCAATCCGTTCATTCGCGGCACTGCGCAGAACCCGGACGTATATTTTCAAGCTCGCGAGACGGTCAACATATTCTATCAAGCCGTGCCCGCCATCTTGAGGGAAGAGATGCGCAAGTTTGGAGAATTGACCGGCAGGGAATATTCGCCGGTTCGATATTTCGGAGCAGAGGACGCGGACCGTGTGATCGTGATAATGGGTTCAGGTGTCGAAACGGCTGCCGAGACGGCGGAATATTTATCACGCGATGGTGAAAAGGTCGGCGTGATACAGGTAATGCTCTACCGACCGTTTCCTGCAGTCGACTTTCTCGCCGCCCTTCCAACTTCAACCAAGCAGATCGCGGTTCTCGACCGGACAAAGGAACCGGGTGCCTCGGGAGAGCCTCTTTACCAGGATGTAATGGTCACGTTGATGGAGGGTGTTTCGAGTGGCAATTTGGCTTCGATGCCAACCGTTGTCGGTGGGCGGTACGGCTTGTCGTCGAAGGAATTTACGCCGGCCATGGTGAAAGCCGTCTTTGAAAACCTGCGGAGCGAATCTCGGAAGAACCATTTTACGGTTGGCATTATTGACGATGTTGGTCATACGAGCCTTGCGGTTGATGAACAGTTCAAACTCGATGAATCCAGTTGGACACAGGCTCTATTTTTCGGGTTGGGATCTGACGGTACGGTCGGTGCAAATAAGAACAGCATAAAGATAATTGGCGAAAACACTGACCATTCGGCACAGGGTTATTTTGTCTACGATTCGAAAAAATCGGGAGCAAAGACGGTGTCGCACCTGCGTTTCGGTGAGAAATCGATCAAGGCTCCGTATCTGATCACATCGGCTGACTTCATTGCTTGTCACCAGTTCAACTTTCTCGAAAGAGAGGAGATGTTGTCGCTGGCAAAACCGGGAGCAACGTTCTTGCTCAATAGTCCATTTGGGCCGACTGAGGTATGGGACCGAATTCCATTAGCTGTACAAAAACAGATATTGGGAAAACAGTTGAAATTGTTCGTGATCGACGCGGCGGATGTAGCTCAAAAAACCGGAATCGCAGGCCGTGTAAATACGATCATGCAGACCTGCTTTTTCAAGCTCTCAGGGGTACTGCCTCCGGATGAGGCGATCTCATGGATCAAGAAAGCGATCGAAAAAACTTACCTAAAGAAAGGCCAGGCGATCGTCGATAAGAATTTCCAAGCGGTCGATCTAACGCTCGAAAATCTTTTCGAGGTGACAATTCCGACCCGGACATCAGCAGCGGATCTGCCAAAGACACTAATTTCGGCAGCGGCCCCCGAATTTGTTCGATCGGTAACGCAGATGATGATCTCGGGCCTTGGCGACCGTATTCCGGTAAGTGCAATGCCCGTCGACGGAACGTTTCCGAATGGCACCTCAAAGTGGGAAAAGCGAAATGTCTCAAGCCGTGTCGCGGTTTGGGATCAGGACTCGTGCATTCAGTGCGGCAACTGCAGTTTTGTTTGTCCGCATAGCGTGATCCGTTCCAAATTTTTCCATAAGGAGCGACTCGACGTCGCACCTGAGGGCTTCAAATCGGCCCCCATCAACGCTCGCGGATTCCCTGAAACAAAATTCTCGCTGCAGGTCTATCTCGAAGACTGCACCGGCTGCAGCCTTTGTTATGAAGTTTGTCCGGTTGAGGAAAAGGGCGGCAGCGGCCGTCGTGCGATTAACCTGGCTGAAAAACCCGAAGATCTCGGAGCGGAGCGGAATAACATACGTTTCTTTGAGCAGCTCCCGCAAAACCAAAAGCCCGAGGTTGATTTCTCAACGGTGCATGGCGTTCAGTTTCTAGAACCGCTTTTCGAGTTCTCCGGAGCTTGTGCCGGCTGCGGGGAGACACCCTATATCAAGGTGCTGACGCAGCTTTTTGGCGACCGCATGCTAGTTGCGAATGCGACCGGTTGTTCGTCGATCTACGGCGGTAATTTGCCGACAACGCCTTGGACCTCGAACGCGGCGGGCCAAGGCCCTGCTTGGTCGAATTCGTTGTTTGAAGACAATGCGGAGTTTGGCTTAGGGATGAGGATGACGGCCGATAAACAACTCAGGCTCGCCCATCAACTGTTGGAGCAACTAAGGCCGGAACTCGGCGAAGAGAAGGTCGATGAACTCATTCACGCCCCGCAAAATCTGGAAAGCGAGATCAAGCAACAACGGTTACGGGTCACGGCACTGAAAAAAAGGCTTCAACAGATAGACCTGCCGGCTGCCAAACATCTACTATCCGTAGCCGACAATCTGGTTTATCGGAGCGTCTGGCTCATCGGCGGCGATGGATGGGCATACGACATCGGATCCGGCGGGCTTGACCACGTGCTTGCAAGTGGGCGGAACGTAAATGTCCTGGTTCTCGACACCGAGGTCTACTCGAACACGGGCGGC
>JBBRSH010000227.1:0-3412 GCA_038245555.1 Pyrinomonadales bacterium
ATCATTCCGGCGTGGAACTATCCGTTTTCGATCCCTTTGGGCGAGACGGTTATGGCTTTGATGGCGGGAAATACCGTGGTCATCAAACCCTCCGAACTGACGCCGTTCGTCGGGCTAAAGATCGGCGAGATCTTTGAAAAAGCTGGCTTCCCCGAGAACACGGTCCAGGTCGTCTCGGGTGCGGGTTCGACGGGTGCGGCACTTGTCGAGGCAGCTCCGGATAAGATAATGTTCACCGGCTCGGTCGCAACCGGCAAAAAGATCGCAGCGGCGGCAGCTAATAATCTTACATCGGTTGTTCTTGAACTCGGGGGAAAAGATCCGATGATCGTCTTCGCCGACGCCAATCTCGATCTCGCCGCCGGAGCCGCAGTGTGGGGGGCGTTCTGCAACTCTGGCCAGTCTTGTTCGTCGGTTGAGCGGCTGTATGTACATGAAAGCGTTGTGGACGAACTGACTCGCCGGATCGTCGAAAAGACGCGAGCGTTAGTGCAGGATACAGGTGACAAAGAAACGACCTCTGTTGGGGCGATGTCATCAGAAAGACAAATACGGATCGTTGAGGATCACGTCGATGATTTTCGCGCCGCGGGTGCCAAGATCGAAACCGGCGGACAGCGAAACCCAAACCTCGAAGGCCTCTTTTACGAACCGACCGTTATTACTAACGCGAACAACGAAATGCGGGCGATGCAGGAAGAAACATTTGGACCAACACTGCCGATCTGCACGTTCGCGTCCGAGGAAGAGGCGATACGCCTCGCTAACGACAGCGAATTCGGCCTAACGGCGAGCGTGTGGACTAGAGACTATGCCCGGGGAAAGCGTGTCGCCGAACAGATCGAGGCAGGGTCCGTTTGTGTCAACGAGGTCCTCTACACGCACGGCATCGGCCAAACGCCATGGGGCGGTTTCAAGAATAGCGGACGCGGCCGCACGCACGGCCGCGAGGGTCTGATGGAACTCGTCCAACCGCAGCACATCCACGTCAACCGGATCGCCCTGCTCCCTGACGCCTGGTGGCTGCCGTATTCGCCAAATGCTGTTGAAACATTTCGTGGTTTTGCCAAATATTTCGCGACGGGTTCAGTGTTTCAAACCGCAAGGCTTCTTCCCCAACTGATAAAACGCATAAAGGAACTATTGAAGAGATCCTAGTCAGGGGCTCTCAAAAATGATGCTTGAGCAGGTAAGGCCGGCCTCGGCCTTTCCGAGTTCGGACGTGTCGATGATCTCAACCGTTTCGCCGATCGCATCGATCGCATCGGCCGCATGCGGAAAACCCGCCTGGACGCAGACCGTTCCGGCAACCCGCAAAACGTTCGCCGACCTTTCCTCGCCGGGAGCGGTGTTTACGAACTTGAATCCAGCGAGCTGGCCGACATCGATCCAATCAGGGTTTACGATGATCGTCTCTTCGTTGATCGCCGTGCAGGCTGACTTCAGATGGAGGCTTCCGGCCGTTTTGACAGCTGTGACCTCGTAGCCGTGCGGGGATAGGATCCGCTTCAATTCGTCGATCGCAAAGCTGTTCGTTCGGCTCGAAAGGCCCACAAAGATCTTTTTGCCGATCTGGAGAACGTCGCCGCCGTCAACCGTTGCCGGCAATCCGATCCGGATGGTTTCACGGTACTCGGAAAGCTCCTTCTCGATCAGTGCGGTCTCGCCTCTCCGGGACACGGCTCCTGGCATGCAGATCACCGCAAGCTCATCGACCACGATCGCCGTGTCCTCGACAAAGACCGAATCAGGGAATTGCGAATTGCCATCGAGCATTTTGACCTCAACCCCGAGCCGTTTGAGCGTGTCGCAGTATCCGGTATGTTGGAGGGCCGCAAGCTCAAAGTCGATCGCTGACCGCTCGAGGAACGTAAGTTCACATTCTGAAATGCGCGGAGAGACCACATGGGTAATAGCGATCAGCATACGATTGATATTACACTTATCATGTGACTTCGACCGAACCGAGATTTAGTCCGCTCGAATTTGCCGGCCTGTCCGTCGAGGAACAGTCACGGCGAGCCGGTGAGTTTTTCGATCTGCTGAGCCGACGGCGAACAGTTCGTGATTTTTCTCCAAGCGAGGTGCCGTTTGAGCTGATCGAAAAGGCGATCGCGACGGCCGGGACCGCCCCTTCGGGGGCGAATATGCAGCCGTGGCGGTTTGTAGTGGTTCGCGACGCGGCGGTCAAAAGGAAAATTCGTGAAGCGGCCGAAAAAGAAGAATACGATAGCTATCACGGCCGGATGAGCGAGAAATGGCTGAGGCGGTTGGCGGTTCTCGGGACCGACGAACACAAACCATTTCTTGAGATCGCTCCCTATTTAATCGTTGTTTTTCGGATCAATTCGATCAGCGCAGACGGCGAAACCGAGCCGACTTACTATTCACAGGAATCGGTTGGCATTGCCGTCGGTATGCTGCTCGCGGCATTACACAACATGGGGCTCGCCACACTCACGCACACGCCCAGTCCGATGAAATTCTTACAGGAAATATTAGGGCGGCCAAAAAACGAAGTGCCGTTTGTTCTCATTCCGGTCGGCTATCCGGCGACCGACGCAAAAGTGCCGGATATCAACCGGAAAACGCTCGGTGAAATAATCGAAGTCATATAAGCGGTCATTCAACGAATTAGTACATTGACGATGATCGAAATTTCAGATAGTCTTCCGCAGTTTGCCGGGGCCGTTCGATCATCGGAACATGACCGATGCCGGGCAAAATGATAACCTGCGATTTCGGTAATAGTTTGTGCAAAATATCGGCTGTCGCAACATCTATAAGTCGATCACGGTCGCCCCATACGATCAGGGTTGGGATAAGCAAGCCTCTGACTCGTTCCTCGACGGAATCGCCCGCGATCTGCGTAAATATGCGCTGTTCCAAGTCGAAATTGCGTATTCGTTCCTGTGCAAGACCATTTAGTATCGGCCGGGGAACGAAGGGTGGATCGGCCATCACAAACGAGAAGAGCGTGGCAAAGTCTTCCTCGTTTCTGATCAACAGCGGGTTTTTTCCGGTCTCTCTAATGATCTTTCGCAGCTCGCTTTCGGGCGCCGACCACACACCGGCAGAGTCGAGCAGCCACAAACTCGCGACCTCGCTTGTATATTGGGCCGCATAGCTCAACGCGATCTGGCCACCCATTGAACTCCCGCCGAGGTGGACGGTCTTAATTCCCAATGCCGTGACCAACGCATGAAGGCGGCTGGCCTGTGCGATCGGTGAATAATCAGCGTCCGGCGGGTGGCCTGACTCACCGAAGCCAAAGTTGTCGGGTACGATGACGCGATAGCGAGGCGTCAGATATGCGGCGACGCGATCAAACGAATCCTTATTTGCACCGAACCCGTGAAGGAGCATTAGCGGCTCTCCGCTTCCGCCCTCCAGATAAGCAAAATGCAGCCCG
>JBBRSH010000228.1:0-3391 GCA_038245555.1 Pyrinomonadales bacterium
CTGTCAAAATGTTTGCCGTCTGAGTCACCCGATATTGTGTATTTCATGGTCGCATAGGCCAGGCTTCCTGAGACTTTAGCCTTAATGTCGGAAAACTCGTATTTCGTATTTTTCATCTCTTTCATTTCCGGTGCGAGATGATTGTCGCGGTAATCGGTCCAACCGTAATTAGCATGACCGCTTTCAAAGATAGTGAGAGACTCATCCATTACCCATATCTTTTCCATCGTAGACATGTCATTGTTGGCAAAAGCGGTGGCATTTTGCCGAAGCACATCAGCAACAGCTTTCTCCTCGTTTGTCTCCGCGAAGACGCTCGTATAAAAACCAAAACCGACGAGCACTGAGATGGCCAAAACTAACCCTCGGACTGAATAACTGTTCAAATCAATTTTCTTTTTCATGGAAATTCTCCCCCCAATTTGTTTTTCAAACATTGCGCGAATGCCATAACGCATCCAAAAACATTCCGATACCAAAAAGTGAGAGAACAATCGCATCATTAAGGAGATGTTGTTGATTCATTCCAAATAGTGTCCCGCCAGTGAGTTGCGTAATCCATGCGCCCAATAAAGCAAAAACAGCCAGGGCGAACGATATTCTTCCCAAATAGACCATAAGTGAAGTTGATTTCTTAGTATCCATTTCTACCCTCCTGGGACTGCCAATGTTAACCCCCCGATAACTATTACTCCTCGTTTACTCAACGTCCACGCCTTCGTCCGAGAATATAAATGGCGGTACCGATGATTATCAAAATCCCGCCGACCAGCGACATTAGCTGGTGATTCGAAAGACCCGACGATCCATAATCAGTTCCGTTAACAACCTTGATTGCATGCCAAACAAAAAACATCACTCCGAGAACTCCAACAACGATTCCGGTCATCTTCATACGGGTAACCTCCCTTTGCTTTAATCAGTAACCGGATCAGGCATTCTTTCCCCGAATGGCGGGACATCCGAGTCTCTCGATTGTCGTTCTTCCTCAGCGGCCCAATCTTCGCGTCCTGCGGCTTTAGCCTCGCGTTCGGCAAATATCCGTGTCGCGGTGGGTTTGCCGAATTTGAAGAACAAAGCCGGTCGAACGATTTGATCTAAAAGCGTTGAGAATAGAATCCCGCCGAGTACAACAACAGCCAGCGGATGCAAAATCTCTTTTCCCGGCTGACCCGATGCGATCGCAAGTGGCACTAAAGACAGCCCGGCAGTCAAAGCCGTCATCAAGACTGGCACCAATCTTTCAAGCGAACCTCGAATGACCATCTCTTCGGTGAAACCCTCGCCTTCCTCGCGCATCAGGTGGATGTAGTGCGAGATCATCATGATTCCGTTGCGGCTTGTGATGCCAAAAAGGGAAATGAATCCGACTAGCGTCGCGATCGAAAACACGCCGCCAGTCAAAAGCAACGCGAAGATCGCACCTGTCAGGGCGAGTGGCACATTTGCCATTACCTGCAAAGCGGAACGCCAATCGCCCAATGCTTTCAACAAAATAAAGAAGATCGCGATGAGGGAAAAACCGGTCAGCATCGAAAGCGTCTTTGTGGCCGCCTGCTGAGCCTCAAATTGCCCTCCATACTCAACAAAATACCCTTCGGGAAGTTTCACCTGAGCCGCGATTCGTTCACGCATATCGCCGACCACCGATCCCAGATCGCGTCCGGCGACATTGGATTGAACGACTATGCGGCGTTTAGTATTCTCACGAAGCACCTGATTAGGCCCGGGCAAGTTTTCGATCGCTGCGACTGCAGAGACGGGAATTTGGGTGCCCTGCGGCGTATCTACTGTCACGTTTTTTAAAGCATCAAGGCTGTTTCGAGCCTCGTCCGCAAATCGGACGACGACATCGAAACGGCGTTGCCCTTCGACAGCCTCGGATACCTTTTTGCCATTAAGGGCTGTCTCCAGCGTCTCCGTGATCTGTCCGGCACTCAAGCCATATTGGGCAGCTTGGACACGATCCACATTAAAGCGGATCTGGGGAATCAAGACCTGCTTTTCGGTCAATACGTCGGTAGCGCCATCGACCGATTTCATAACATTACTGATTTCTTCCGCCTTTGAGCGCAAGATTCCTAAATCGTCCCCAAAAAGCTTGACCGCGATCTGCGCAGTAACGCCGGACTGAAGGTGGTCGATCCGGTGCGAGATCGGCTGCCCAACATTGAGGTTCACTCCGGGAATAACCGCAAGCTTTTCGCGGATGTCGGCTAAAATTGCATCACGGTTGCGTGCTCCATCTTTTTTCAGATCAACATCGATTTCGGTGTAGTGGACACCCTCGGCGTGTTCATCGAGCTCAGCCCGTCCGGTACGCCGCCCCGTGGAGATCACTTCAGGAACCTGAAGAAGTAGTTTCTCGGCAATTTGCCCGATTCGATCCGATTCGGTAAGAGATGTACCCGGTTTGGCCTGAATATTTATCGTCAGCGTTCCTTCGTTAAACTCCGGCAGAAACGACGTGCCGACAAAAGGCAGAGCCGAGATCGCGATAAGGAAAAGTGCGGTGGCAACCCCAATGACGAGCCACGGATGGCGGATCGTTCGCCGGAGAAGCCGCTCATCCCATTTCTTTAAGAACCGCACGAGAAAACCGTCCTTTTCCTCGTGCATGGCTTTCATTTTCGGCAGTAGGTACGACGCCAGTACTGGTGTGACAGTGAGACTGACGAAGAGCGATGCCACAAGAGCCGTGACATAGGCGAGACCCAGCGGAGCCAACAGCTTACCCTCAACGCCGCCGAGGGCGAACAGCGGTATAAAAACAAGGCCAACGATGATCGTGGCAAATACAATCGAGGATCGAATCTCAAGCGAGGCGTGATAAATGACCCCGAGCGAGGGGAGCGGATCATCGAGTTTTTTATTCTCACGCAACCGGCGAAAGATATTTTCGATGTCAACGATGGCGTCATCTACTAATTCGCCGATCGCGACCGCAAGTCCGCCCAAAGTCATTGTGTTGATCGAAACGCCGAGCGCCTTAAAGATCAAGAACGTCACCACGAAAGACAATGGAATAGCCGTTAACGTGATGAAAGTCGTCCGGAAATTCAAAAGGAACAAAAATAGAACGATCACGACGAGGATTCCGCCATCGCGTAGGGCTTCTTCCACGTTGCCGATCGACGACTCAATAAAATTTGCCTGGCGGAAAAGGTGCGAGTTGATTTCTACGTCCTCCGGCAGGGAAGCTTGCAGTTCTTTGAGCGCGTCATCAACTTTTTGTGTTAGATCTAATGTTGAAGTTCCGGGCTGCTTTTGAATCGACATGATCACAGCCGGCGTTCCGTTAGACCCCGCTGAACCCCGCTTTATGCGAGGGCCAAACTCAACATTAGCGACATCGCCCACCTTGATCGCCGAGTTATTGCGGTAGACGACC
>JBBRSH010000229.1:0-3331 GCA_038245555.1 Pyrinomonadales bacterium
CGCTTTGACCTGACGGGCGAGAAAGGCCTGGTTTACCTTGAGGATCGACGCGTTGCCGTATGAGGGAAACGCGAGCGGGTTCATAACAAATATATTCGGCTCGACCTCGCGGACCGGCTCGGAAAAAGCCCGTAGCTTTTTGAATATTCGCGATAGGTCTTTGGATGAGGCGGTGGGCATTCGATTGGCGATAGCGTTGATCCACAGGATGCGGTTTTCCTTCGACAGAACCCTCATCAAATGGGTCTTGGACAGGGGATCGCTGGTCCAGTCATGGCTGAAACACAGGATGTCACGCCCTCTAAGCTCGCCATTCGCTGAGGTCTCGCCCGTCTCCTTCACCATTTTTACCTTTGCTGTTACCATCTATCTTGCGAGCATCTTGCGAACCCCGCTCCGAACATTTTCCGGCATCCGTCGAAATACCTCAACCCCAAAATCACGGGCGTTTTCTGTCAGGTTGTAACGACGAAAACGGGTCTGGTCACGGCGGTACCTAAAGGTACGAATCACCTCGCCGCCGAATCGCCGCAAAAACATATGCGAGCCGCCCATACTAAAATACGAAGCCCCGGTCCCACACGCCCATTCGATCGCTCGCCAACCGATCACGTCATTCGGACGTAAACGCTGATATTCAGGGCTCGAAAAATTTGCCGAGTACTCGACGACGCCGCCAGGACAAAACCGGTAAAAGCTGCCGGCAACCACTTTTTCGTCGACTTTTGCGATAAAAACCTTGCGATTTTCTGTTTGGCCGGCTGCGGTTTGCATCTGCTCAAACGAATCGGCGACGTTACCCTTTCGCACGTTCCAATCGCAGTGAATACGGTATATATCAACCAGTTCGTCTTCTGTTTCAAGAGGTTTTACGGTAACAAGCCCTTGTTTGATCGCCTTTCGAACCTCGTTTCGTCGGGTCTGGGAAAAGTTTCGAAATATCGCATCCGCGCCCATCGATAGGTCGAGGATTACGATGGATGTTTGTTCGTTGCTTGGACGCGCCTGCATGTCGTGGAGGGAAAACTCCGGCGTTTCTTCCCAGGCAAACACCTCGATAAGGTCCGCTTTGCTGCCGCCCAATTCGTCGATTCCCGCCATCAGCGCGTTTGTCGCGGCGATCCGGTCAACATTCTTCCCGAAGACCATTTGCGGCCGCGAGAACAATCCCGAACTGATCGAACGTCCTCTTACCTTGCCGGTTGCTACTGCCGCGATCTCATCACCATTGCCGATCGCGAGGACGGCAAAACAGCCCTCCCCAACATACGGATCGAGGAAGTAGTTCGGCGTAACGTAATGCGTGGCAAACCGAGCGTTCGCGAGAAACGCGTTCCATCTGGCGGCTAGCTCGCTATCCGGCATTGATATCAGGACGATGTGTTTCATTTCCCGTTTTCGCGGTCGAAAAAGCGGCGCTGCCAGATCTCGAAGTTGACGAGAGCCCAGAGACGTTCGTCGTGATTTTCGCCGGCATTGTGCTGTGCAACGAGGGTGCGGACAAAGGCGGGATCAAAGATCCCACGAGCCTCAGCCCGTTTTCCGAGGACATATTCGTCAATAATGTGCTTGAATTGACCCCTGAACCAATTGCCGATCGGCACGGGAAATCCCATCTTCGGTCGATTTAGGATCTCCGCCGGCAAGATTCCCTTCATTGCCTCGCGAAGTATCCATTTGGTCGTTCCATCCCTGAGCTTCATCTCGCGTGGAAGGCGGGCAGCGAACTCGACTAATTTATGATCGAGAAAAGGCACGCGGCTCTCGATAGACGCTGCCATCGACATTTGGTCCTGTTTCATGAGGAGTTCGTGAAGATACGTCTTTGTGTCCGAGTAGAGCAGTTTGTCCAGAACGTCGATGGCATCGGATCTAGTGAGCCAGGCATTTTGGACGGTGAAGGGATTGAGATCGGCAATCTTTCTGCTGGTTTCTTTGGAAAAAAGTTTTGCCTGCATCGCCCTCGGAAACACGGCAAAGTTATCAAGAAACAGATTCTCGATGTCCGAGTCGCGCGTCAAAAATGTCCGGTTCAGTTTCCGGCTCAATGAGGCCGGCAGAGTTGCGACGCCGCCGCGAACGGCTTGACGTACAAAGGTTGGTGCAATGCTCTCGTATTTTTCACCGTAGTTTAGCAATGTCAGAGCCTTTTGGTACCGGCCGTAGCCGGCAAGGGTTTCATCGCTGCCTTCGCCCGTCAACACGACCTTTACATGGCGCTGGGCCAGCTTCGATACAAAATAGAGCGGAACCGATGCCATAAATCCGATCGGCTCATCCTCGTGCCAGACAAGCTCCGGCAGGACCTCAAAAAACTCTTCCGGCGTGATGGTTATTTCGTGATGGTCCGTTCCGAACGTGTCCGCGACAAGGCGGGCGTATCCAAGCTCGTTCGAACCTGCTTCTCGAAAGCCAACCGAAAACGTCTTGATCGGCTCGGAAACCATTTCCGACATCATCGCGGCAATGGCAGACGAATCGATCCCGCCTGAGAGAAACATTCCCAGCGGCACATCCGCCATTAGACGGAGCTCGACTGACTTGCGAAAAAGATCGCGCCATTCCTCGACCGTGTCCGCATCGGACTTTATCTCTCTTTTCGGTTCGAAAGAAACATCCCAAAACTCGCGAATATCGATCTCACCGTCCTTCCAGACCATCGTATGACCGGGAGAAAGCCGTTTCACTCCGCGGTAGAGTGTTTCGTCACCCGACGTTCCGTGATTGCCGAATTGATCGGGCAGCACATTGAAATTGATCTCCGGCTTTACAGCGTCGACTGTAAGAAGAGCCTTGATCTCCGACCCGAAAAATAGATTCCCTTCTTGGTCGTGAACGTAGTAAAGGGGTTTGACCCCGAGCCGGTCTCGGGCAATGAACAATTCGCGCTTGCCCGCGTCCCAGATCGCAAAGGCAAACATTCCACGAAGATGATCGACGCAGTCGCGGCCATAGGCTTCGTAAAGATGGAGGATCGTTTCAGTGTCGCTGTTATTTTGAAACACGAAACCGAGCTTTTCGAGCGGCTGCCGGTGGTCAGCGTGGTCGTAGACCTCACCATTGTAAATAATGACGCACGACCGGTCGCCGTTGAACATCGGCTGCTGGCCATGAGCCACATCGACGATGCTCAAACGGCGATGCCCCAAGCCGACGTTCGCATCTACAAAGATGCCTTCGCCGTCAGGTCCGCGATGCGTAATGCAGTCGCGCATTCGCCGTAGATCAGCTGGATTGACTTGTTTGTTGGAACGGCTCGAGAATGCGATTCCGTTAATTCCGCACATTTTTTACTGCTAAAATATCCGCTGTCTGGCAGCTTCGAAACCGC
>JBBRSH010000230.1:0-3286 GCA_038245555.1 Pyrinomonadales bacterium
CCGACCTTGATGGCGTCGGCGGCATAGAGCCCGAGAACCCCGTTCGTAAACCCATATGTGTTACGGATGGAATTGACTAGCTTGCCATTAATGTAGAGCTCAATTTTGTCGGGCATATCACGTACTTCAAGCGTATTAGGGTCACTCCCCGATCGGATCGCATCGGAATGAGTCCAGCTAACGACTGCGTCCTCTTTTTGGGGGGAATGATGTACGATCCGATATTTTTGCGAAGTCGAACTGATCAAAAACGCATAATCCTGCTGCAGCGGGATCGGATTGCTGTGGAACACGATACCATACCCCAAAGTAGTATCGGCGCTGTTCACATTTCGGACCGTGATCAAAGTATTCGCCTTCGTCGTGATCTGGTCCTTAAAGCCGGCAAGAACGTAGTAATATCCTGACTGTCTCGACGCCATGATCAACTCATCCCCCGGCATTTCCGTCGTCCCTTTACTTTGATCTTTCTGAACCCAGCTCTTTAGGTCCAATTTAGTAACATCGCTTCGGTCGGGGCTGGTGGACGTATTTGAACCAGAATTAGTGGTCTTGGAGTTAGAAGACGGCGTTGGCGTACCCTTGATATTTGCATTCTTATTTGCGGCTACATCGGCCTGCGATGCAGCGTAAAAGATAAAACCGACGATACCGCTCCCGCATAACACGCCCACAGCTCCAAGTATCAAGAGCACCCAGATCCAGGACTTTGAGGATTTTTTTGGCGGCACTGCATACTGCGGTTGGGCGGTGTTCCAGGCAGGCTGTTGGCCGTACGGGTTCGGGACCTGCTGACCTGGAGCACCCTGGACCGGGACGGTTATTCGAGGCTGGTTGAGAAGGACAGTCTCAGGAAGCTGTCCGCCAGCGGCCTGTTCCAAAACACTGCCATCTTCCAGACAGAAATTAAGATTCTCGTCTGTATAGGTCTTTTGACATCGCGGGCAAATCTTCATCTTAGTTTTCCTCGGTAATTTGTCGCACCTGGAATGCAGACATTATACGGCATAGGGGAACCAAAACGCGACCGTCGCGTTGGTGAAATTCGGATCCGCGACTTCCCGCGGCTACAGAAGGGTCAGCCCACAGCGGCCGCAAAATTTAATATGATTTGGATACTTGCCTCCACATCGCCGACAAATTTGTTCTGGTTGCGGGGGGATCGATTGTTGATATCCCGAGACAAATCCGGCGGCGTGGCGTGAAGACGATTGTGAAGGCGGCACCATATTCATCCCGCAGCGGCCGCAAAACTTCGAGTTCTGCGCCAGCGGAGTCGAGCACCGAGGGCATGGAAAAGTCTGGACCGAATCTCCAAGCGTGATCTGCATAAAAGTTCCGCCGCCGCAGCGTCCGCAAAACCTAACGCCGTCTGCAAACCGCGAGTTGCAGTTCGAACAGGCGACGATTCCCGGCATCACGCTCGATGCGGCTGAACCGCCCGTACTCGCTCCCTCGGAAGGCGAGGGCTGGCTCGCCGTTCCATGCGTTGGGCGAAGCTGCGCCTGGATCACTTGCTCATTTGCACCTGCTCGGATCTCAATAACTCGTTCGTCGTCGCGTTCACCGGCTTTTGAAACCCTCAAAATATGCTGGCCGGCGGGAATATCCGTTAGGACGACTCGCCCGGAGCTTCCGACACTTCCCTTCCGCTCGTCATTAACATAGACCTCCGAACTTATCGGTGCCAGCACGACAAGGCGCGAGCCGCCGGTCCGCCGGTTTTCCTCAACGTCCTCGGCTGCGTTTTCAAGATCGCTGATCCATTCGGAAACGGAATTCGGGCGGAGGCCGGGATCAATTTCCAGAGCACTCATTATCACCCGCTCAACGTCGGCGGGAAGGTCAGACCTGATCGAAGATAAAGGCGGCGGTTTATGCATTATCTTCTGCATCACGAGCTGCATCAGATCGCCTGAAAAAGGCGTTTTGCCACCGAGCATCAGGTACGCGATCGTCCCCAGTGCATAAAGATCGGCACGCTTATCAACGCCGATCTCAGGCTGCATCTGCTCGGGTGACATAAACTCGGGCGTACCAATAATGCCGCGTGAAGACGGTGTTGCCTTAGATGCCGCGTCGGTAACGGTTTGATTAATGATCTTCGCCAGGCCAAAATCGCCGACTTTGACGAAGCCATCTCCACCTTTACCTTTTTGCATGATAAAGATGTTTGCCGGCTTAAGGTCACGGTGCAAAATTCCAAGATCGTGTGCCGCGTCAACGCCATCGGCGATCTGCCGAAGGAGCCGCACGGCCCGCTTAACGGGCAGGGTTCCTTCGCGACGAAGCAGCTTGTGCAGTGTTTCGCCCTCGACATACTCCATTACGAGATAGAAGATGCCGTCAACGCTCTCGCCAAAATCCGTGACGCTTACCGTATTAGGATGTTGGATCGATGCCGCCGCCTGTGCTTCGCGTTCGAACCGGGTGATCGCCTCGCCTTCCTCAAGGTCGTCGCTGTTCAGGATGTCCTGGCGGACCGTCTTGACAGCAACATTTCGTGTGTCGAACTTCTTGTCCTTAGCCAAATACACTTGTCCCATCGCACCGCGGCCAAGACGGTTAAGAAGCAGATATCGCTCAGCCAGCAGCTGAGATCCCGGCAGGGACAAGCGCGTCTGCGTTCCGTCCGTCGGGCATTCAGCCACATCGTCCGGGAAACAGATCTCACATTTAGGACATTCCTTCATTCGACTAAAAAGATATCTTGAATGCTACGTACAAATTATCCAAGTTTAGAACGCATGTTCACTAATATTTTTGCAATTTTTGGACATTGAAATTGTTTTTGCTATAATTCGACTTCGCTTTGGGTCGTTAGCTCAGTTGGCAGAGCAGCGGACTCTTAATCCGCGGGTCGCAGGTTCAATCCCTGCACGGCCTACCAAAGTTTTGAACAAGTTAGGGTCGCCGATATGGCGACCCTTTCGTCGTTTGTGCTACTCATAAGCGAATTCAGATATACGTTGTGATCCTAATGCATTCCGTATCCAAAATCTTAACTTTAGTTGGATGAAAACGAAAAAAGGCTGGCCGGAACTAGTTGGTTTCCGGCCAGCCTTTTTTTATTTCATCCGCTCGGACGAGGAGTTGCCTCTTTTGTCCGAGCGGTCCTAAGTGATTAGTAACGCATCAGCACGTCGCCGGCGGTACCGAACTGCATCGAGATGAATCCGCCAACAGCATTAGCTGACTGGCTTGAATTCAGGATGTACCAGTTCGTGGTCGACGAACGATAGACAGCAACATCGGTCTTGCCGTCGCCATCGTAGTCGGCCGGTAC
>JBBRSH010000231.1:0-3215 GCA_038245555.1 Pyrinomonadales bacterium
CCGACACCAACGGTTGCTTACGCCATTCGCGAACGAAAAGCAGCGGGCGGGATCATTTTTACAGCTTCACACAATCCGCCCGAGTACAACGGGATGAAGTTCTCTACATCTGACGGGGCACCGGCGATGCCGGAAGTTACGCGGCGTATTGAAGAATTGCTGAACACGCAGAAGGATGATTCGCGATTGCACGCCCAGACAGGCAAAAGTGAGGGTGTTCAACCCGAATTATTTGATCCGCGTCCGGACTATCTTGCCGATCTCCAAACCAAAATTCGCTTCGACGTGATAGCCCGCGCCGCCGGACGTTACGCATACGACCCGCTCTGGGGAACGGGACGAGGTTATCTCGACAAGATCTTGCGCGATAACGGGCTTGACGTCGAAACATTGCACGATTTTCGAGACCCATTGTTCGGAGGGGCCGGACCCGACCCGACCGGCGCAAATCGCCTTGACGAGCTGCGCGAGACGGTAATTAAGAATAAATACACGCTCGGACTCGCAACAGATGGCGATTCGGATCGCTTTGGCGTCGTGGGCGCCGACGGCTCGTTTATTACCGCCAATCAGCTAATTGCTTTGCTCTTCGATTATCTGGCCGAATCGCGTGGCTGGACCGGTGGAGTCGCACGTTCTTTTTCAACTTCGCATCTCGTTGACCGCATCGCCGCTGAACGCCGCCTTCCGGTGTATGAAACGCCGATAGGTTTCAAATATATCGGCGAGTATATTATTCAAGACAAAATAATCTTAGGCGGTGAAGAATCAGCCGGACTGTCGATCAAAGGGCATGTTCCGGAAAAGGATGGCATTCTCGCCTGCCTTCTCGCGGCGGAGGCGGTTGCGACACGCGGTGCGAGCCTCAGCGAACAACTCAATGCACTATATGCCAGGGTCGGACGTCTCGAATCAGGCCGTGCGAGTGTGCCGTTGACACCTGATATGCAAACTTCATTAGCCGAGAAACTCAAACGCGACCCCCGGGAAATTGACGGTCGCCACATTGTGCGTATCGATCGCCTCGACGGGGTAAAGTTTATTTTTGAAAATGATTCCTGGCTTTTGCTGCGGCCGTCAGGAACGGAGTCCCTTGTTCGTATTTACGCCGAAGCTGAAACATCCCAAGACGTTCAGAAATTGCTCGAACAAGGACGGATTTATTTGTCCGGTTGAATTGGAGACAGAATACAGGTCCAGTCGTAGATTTGGCTAGATCGCTACACTCGACCGGCACTTGGTACCGCACCGCGGTCCACAGTCTCGCGGCCGGTTATTGTGGTGGGTGTTATACGATAAACGACTTCATGGTTTAAGCGGACCCAATCGTCCATCCAGTGAATACTCAGTGCCGGTGTTAAGGTCGGATTCGTCGCAACAATTAATTTCATTGCTCGGGCTATTTCTTCTTTTTCTGTTAAAGGCACCGCATCTCCAGAAACGATCACGCTCTGCCAATGTTGTTTGTCGGTTACTTCTTCAACCTGCAGGCAAACTTCCTGGTTGCCCTCGATAATCTCCGTTTTCTTTCCCTCGGTTGTATAAATGTATAGGTGCGGATCATCGTAAGCATAATTAACCGGCACGACATAAGGATGCGTGTCGCGAACCATCCCCAAATGTCCGAAACCGATGCGTCCGAGAAGCTTTTTGCTAACCTCATCGTTCATTTCTTCGACTTCAACCATTGTTTTATCTTTGATCATTGCCCAATCCAGCCCATACATTTTGCGATGGTAATTTTCATTTCAAAGCCGAAACCTCTTGGGCCGGTTTGGCCGAATCGTGGGTAATTCGCACCACGATCACCGAACATGGTGCATGATGCAAGACCGAACTGGAAACCGAGCCGAGCATTGCTCTCGACCAAAAACCATAACCATGCGAACCAACGACAATCCAGTCCGCACCCCATTCCTCAGCTCTTTCCACAAGCGCACGTTGCGGCGGACCCATAATTACTTCGGTGCTCAAATCGGGCGCTGCATTGGGAAACAGCGCGCGGATCTGCGTTTCGGCTTGTTCAACGAAGCCACTCGCTTGATGGCGGTCCCTTTCCTCGATTTCATCAAAGTATTCCGCCGAAATCGCAAACGGCTCAGGAGCAATCGGTGTTTGGCGTTCAAGCGCCGAAATGATCTTTACGCTCGTATTCTCAGGGCGAACGATGATTTGGGCCAAACTATCAATCGCCGCTTTGCTGAAATCCGAACCATCCGTCCCTATAATAATCTTCATAATTCCTCCACTAATTCACCGGGAAGTGCCCGGTGTCCGCTGATTGCTCCAATGTGAATACGATAATAAATCGGTTTTTCGTTTGCCTTTTGGCGGCGAACGGTTCCGGTGGCGAACGCAGGCTCCCACCACATTGGGTGGCAAGAAAGTAATTCGTGAGCGTGTTTTCGTTCGGCCTCAAATTCGAACGTGTCAAGCAACTCTTCATAACGACCAAAAATTACAAGGCTCGTCCATTCAGATTGATTGATGATGTCATCGACCTCAACACAAACCAGAGGATTCGCACGCATCCACTCAATCTTCTGACCGAGCGCCGAGAATGCATAAATAAGTGTTTGCCCGTCAAAAGCAAAATGAAAAGGTACGATATACGGCTGATTTTCACGGGCGGATGCCAGTCTTCCTAACCGTTTTTCAGTTAATATATCTAAACACTCACTGTTTGTTAGTTCTTTGACAAACATGATTTATCGCCGCTCCTGGGGGCATCACGGTTATTCGCGGCCAACGAGATACATCTTCGTTTTATGCCGAATGCCTTTAAGTCTAGGTATATGCAATTCGTATTCCGTTAATCGTTTGTCCTGGAATAAGGCTATTTTATGTGGGTCTCCCTTTCCAGGTGCGAAATAACGCCCTAATACTGGGTGAATGTTCGTGGCCACAAAATTGGGTCTTCCGGGTTTACGGCTAAAAAAATACCTTCACATCGATTTTGTTATCGAGTTGCAATTCGAAGAAGTAGAAGTTTCTAACTTTCTCTTGCTTGCCCAACTTTTGCGGTATCTTTTTTGGGTTTGGCTTTTCCAAGTACGATCCGCACATTGTGCGTGCCTTCATCGTCAACGAGCTCGATTCGATTGGCGGCGAGAGTTTTCCCGTCCAATTCAACGCTTGCCGCTCCGCTGCTAACTCCGTGCGGATTTTCGACTTGTATATGATAAGTCGCCTGTTTGTATCTATAGACGATTTCA
>JBBRSH010000232.1:0-3197 GCA_038245555.1 Pyrinomonadales bacterium
CCCGCCTCGTTTTTTTAGTTAGAATTTCTTCCAAATATCGCTCGCCGTTATTCGGCGCATGCCATCATCTATTCGTGCACAGTTTAGTACTGGCTACATGAATCCAAAATTGGCTCATTTCCGGGCTTTCCCGAAAATGGCTGGCCATACCATCAGTCGTTCAGAGACTAATCGAGTTTCCTCGTTATCTCTCCTGACCCCTCGTACAAACCAACTTCGCCCAACGTAGCGAATTCCTCATAACCGATGCCGTCACGTAACATGACGTAACAGTTGATGACAAGCTTCCTGGCCGCTGCAACTTTTGCCTTTGGGCCGCCTCTCCTGGCACTAAAGGCTCCGTCAGACTTCGGGACATCTTGCGGAACCAGTTCCTGCGCTTCCTCGAGGAAAATGTGGCACGCTCCTGGTTGCGTCTTGACCCTCGAAGAGTGTGATCAGGAAGTCGTATGTGAACCGCGTCTGCTCGGACTGGACCATCTGTGAGATATCGACAACCGCCGACAAGTTCTTCTCCAGCACGATGCCTGCGACGATCTTTCCCGCTTTCGGGTTGATCTCGATGTCGCCGTTCAGCCCGCCGAAGATCACGATATCGAAGGGTGCGTTTCGTTTGTCCTTCCGGATACGCAGACCGTACCAAGTGCCGACGACGACGAGAACGATCACGTGGACCTTAATACTAAGCATTTCCTCCGCGAGCTTTCCGGCCGCGTAGGTCTTCCCGCCGCCTCGCTTTCCGAGGAAGGCAAAGGTTTGCGTAACGGCTGCGTTTGGTAGGACGAGAGTTTTCGCTAGTGTTAGATTCTTCATGTTAATATCTCTTCAAAAAACGTTATGAGCAAACTTTCCAAGGCGGTTATTGATCGGCCTTTATTCTGGCCGATTTTTGCGGCGACATCGATTGCAATTGGCTTCGGCATCGTTTTTATTTGCCGGCAATACCTCGAACCTCCGAAAGATACGGAGATTGGTCTGCCTGTAATGGTGGCGTATGTGGCACTTCTCGCGATTGCGGCCCAAATTGTTGTAAACATCCGACAATGGCATTCGATGGAGGCGGGGCTTCATCAAACGCGTGAGCTCTTCGAAATGGCTGAACGCCCATCGATCGGTATAGAAAGCATTGGATTCGTTGGCGCGGTCGAATCTTCTTTGCTGCAGATCGTCATCATAAATTCCGGCAGGGTACCCGCGATTAACCTCGAGGTTGAACTCCTTGAACACTTGACGGAACCGCAAATCGGTCCATGTCCGGATCCTTCCGGATGGATTGGTCACGAACAAACCGATGTCACCAGCCAAGAAGTCATCGGGATTTCGGGTAGACGGATCCTTCACGCAGGCAGTTTTGATGCAACCGCAATGACAAAGACCGGCAAGCGAGAGAACGATCTGTTTCTCTGGTTGAAATGTACTTAATCCGCTCCCCGGCAACTCAAAACCTACCATCTTGAATATTTTGGTAAGTTTAGTCCCCGAATATCTGGTTTTATCGCGTGTCAATGCCATAACTTCGCTGATTAGTCTTTTACCGCCTCCAGATGCCAAAGGTTAAGAATGGTAGCCAATTTCGTTTCACTCGCGAAACATATTATCATCTATTTCCCATGCCGCCGCGAATACCAATTGAAGACCGTCGCCTTGCGATCCGCGTGCGTAACGGTAAATACTGCGGTGAATGCGGTGGCCGGAAGCTGAGAACTGGCGTTTTCTGCTCAATTTGTTTCGATCAATTGCCCGATGCACTCAGACGGGGTCTGCTAGACAAAGTTCTCTGGCCCGCGGTGTTTCACGAGGCCCGAAAGTGGTTCGCTAACAATCCGCCGCTAAAATCTTAGTTGACCGATTCGCTTCCCGGTTCAACGCCGTCGTCGAAGAACTCTCGAAGCTGCTCGTGCCTTTTGTAAGTTCGGCCGTTTCTTTTCGTGGGGTTGGCGCGAGAAAGCCGTACCGCGTGCTGCAGATCATGCAAACAAACTCGGCACCTGGATACTTAAAGGTCGCGATCAAAGGCTCCATGTCGTTCGGACAGCAGGCCATGGGCGGCTCGTCTCTCGAAATAAGGTCGAGCGATGCGACGGCCGCGGTTGCCGCCGTCATCGGAAGGCCTCGGGCCGAATCGTTACTTTTCGTGTTTTTCATAATTTCTCCTTAAATAGGTCCGGCTGCTCGGCAAGAGCTTGTAGTTTGCGGAAGCAGACGAGACAGCTTTGTGCCGGTTCCTCCGCATGAAAAGGCGGACCGTCCCGCCTGTATTCTTTGCCGCACAAACTCAGCTCGCGGCCCGGCAAAAAGTAGTCGTACCCGATCGAGCGCTGCCAGCCTTTCGGTGGAAGATCGTCCATTATTTTGGTATTTCGTTATCAGACGCAGCGGCACAAGCGGAGCAGACCCCTTGTCTTACCCAATGGCAACCCTGGCCTCCGTCATAGCAAGCTCGTTCGTTGGTGCAGCCGCAATGCAAACAAACCATCTCGCCGCACTCGAGACACCGGCAGTCGTCCGGATCAACTGCGGTAACATGACCGCACTGTCGGCAATTTATTAGATCCTGTTCAGGCATTTACCACCTCCGGCATTTCGTCCCAGGTCCAATTCCTTAAAAAGGGTGAGTTTACGTCAGGGTGTCGACGTCCCTGACTTCTGGCGAGCATTGCGACGCTGCCAACATCCCGCCGAGGCGTGTTGGGCGTAGCTCGCGCGTTTCGCTGGAGCCTTTCGGCGTCACGGAGTGCAGCATTATTTGTAGCATTGTGGTTTCCCTTCCTCACCAAACTTGTTCGGCATTTCGTCCGAGGTGCCAGAGATTCCAGGACGCCTCCGTCCATTCGATTTTGCTGTTTTGTGCAATATACTTACCTCGTATGAATAAATACCAATTAGAATGTCCGCCGACAGTAGATATCTTTTACCGTGGTCAAAAGGTCGGGATCGCTTATAACCACGAGCCACATGGTTATTCGAATCAACTAGATCCCGAGCATAAGGATGTGATTGATATGGGCAAAATAACCGTCTCATTATTGAGAACCGGGAATAGCTTTACG
This sequence comes from Pyrinomonadales bacterium, assembly GCA_038245555.1. Lineage (GTDB taxonomy): Bacteria > Acidobacteriota > Blastocatellia > Pyrinomonadales > Pyrinomonadaceae > OLB17. The sequence continues at coordinate 3,051 of JBBRSH010000232.1, forward strand.
GGTATCGAGTTTACTGATGCCGAAATCGATGATTCCGGCACCCAATAATCCTGTTCGCCAACGACCGAAACGTGGGACTGTTGGGTATTGGTTTTCTCGCCATTCTTTTAATTCTCCCGGTTCCCCGCCGCGAAGGGCAGCATCGGC
>JBBRSH010000233.1:0-3151 GCA_038245555.1 Pyrinomonadales bacterium
CAGCTCGGTAAGATGATCTCATTCTTTAATCAACACGGCGTGAACAAAGTCGTGATGGCCGGACAGGTCAAGCACGTTCAAATATTTTCCGGATCGATGCCCGATCTGCGAATGGTCAAGATGCTTTGGAATCTGCCGCGACGAAACACCGATGCCCTGATCGGTGGAGTCGCTGGAGAAATGGCCAAAGAAGGAATCGAGCTAATTGATTCCACATACTTTGTTCAGGATCACCTTGCAATTGAGGGGGTTTTGACAAAACGAAAGCCCACCGAGCTCGAACGTGACAATATCGAATATGGCCTGCACATCACCGACGAGACCGCTCGACTCGATCTCGGGCAGACCGTCGTCGTTCGCGGCAAGGCGTGCGTTGCTATCGAAGCGATGGAAGGCACCGACGCTACCATTAAACGAGCTGGCGAGCTAGCCAAAGGCAAACTGACGGTGATCAAGGTCGCTAAGCCGGATCAAGACATGCGTTTTGACGTGCCGGTCGTTGGCGTTCCGACCGTCGAGATGATGATCTTGGCCGGAGCGACCTGTCTTTCGATCACGGCGGGAAAAACTTTGATGTTTGACCGTGAAGAAATGCTCGCCCTTGCTGACAAAAATAAGATCTGCATCATTGGGACAGGCCGCGAAACTAAATAGCCCTAATTCTCGTAGAAGTCTAAGAATTATTCACCGTAAAAACTATTTCAGGAGAAAAGATGAAGAGAAACTTTTTTGCATTTCTAGTACTCATTACGTTTGTGTTAAATTCGCTGGTCTCGGCTCAGGCTCCACCGGCGTTAAAGATCACTTCGAATGAAAAGAAGATCGCCGAAGGTGTGACCGCCAAGCAACTCAGCGACTATCTGTATTTTGTAGCGTCCGACGAAATGGAAGGCCGTGACACGCCTTCGCGTGGTCTAGACACGACCGCTAAATTTATTGGGATGAACCTTTCTAAATGGGGATTCAAACCTGCGGGCGACAACGGGACCTTTTATCAAAAGATAGCTCTCCATCGCGACGTAGTCGATCCGTCTACGACATTTGTTGAGGTTGGCGGTCAGAGATTTGCCTATGGTGAAGACCTTGTTCGTGCATCCGGCCCGACGTCAGGAACAGTTTCCGGGCCTATCTTTTTTGCCGGAAACGGCTGGATGGTCAAATCCAAAGGTATTGATCCGTATGCCGGTGTCGATGTAAAAGGCAAGATCGTCGCCGTTCTCAGCGAAGGACAGATCTCGCAGCGTTCACTCATTCCGCCGCCATCGGGCGTCACTCCCGCTGATATGCCTCAGGCTGGCCGCGGTACAGATTGGGCTGACCCAGCGACCTACGCTGCTTCGCACGGGGCTGCCGGACTGCTTATTCTGCCTTCCAAAGCGTTAACCGACATTTGGCCAATGCTTACACAGAACTTTGGCCGCAGTCGTGTGGCCGTCGATAAGTTTACTGCTCCTGCCGGCGGTGCCGGTGGACGTCAGGGAGGCCCTGCGGTCCCGGTTTTGTTCGCTTCGCCAAAACTGACGAACGCGATCTTTGCTGGTGAATCGGGGAATCCGCTTACCGGTACGGCGACACCTTTTGCTCTCAGTGCAAGCAAAATGTTTAATTTCACCATCGCTACCAAAACAGAACAATTGTGGACTCAAAATGTCGTCGCTATCTGGGAAGGCAGCGATCCTGTCCTAAAAAATGAAATGGTCGCAATAGGAGCCCATTACGATCACATCGGAATCAGCACAAATCCGAACGCACCGGATAAGATCAACAACGGTGCTGATGATGACGGTTCTGGAACGGTTTCCGTTCTGTCTATTGCCGAAGCTTTGGCGAAAGCCCCAAAACGTCCCAAACGCTCTGTATTATTCGTATGGCATTGTGGCGAGGAAAAAGGCCTGTGGGGCAGTCAATATTTTAACGAGTATCCGACTGTGGACATAAAGAAAGTAACGGCTCAGCTAAATATCGACATGATCGGTCGCAGCAAAAAGCCCGGCTACATGGCTCCATGCGATACCAATCCGGGACCACGCGGACCGTGTAATGCCACCCTTTCCGGTGAAAATCAGGTCTATGTTATCGGCAAAGACATGATGAGTTCAACACTGGGCAACGTTGTCAGCGGCGTGAATAGTGGTTATCTCAAACTCGACTACGACACACGCTACGATGATCCGAAAGATCCGAACCGCTTCTTTTACCGTTCGGACCACTTCAACTATGCCAAAAATGGGATTCCTATCGCTTTTTGGTTCGACGGTGAGCACGAAGACTATCACCAGCCCGGTGATGAGCCGCAAAAGATCGATTACGTAAAAATGGAAAAGGTCGCAAGAACGATCATGATCACATTGTTGAAACTCGCCGATCTCAAGGAACGCCCGAAGATCGACAAGGAGCTTCCGGCTCAGTTAGCACAAGGTCGTTAGAAAGTTGAAAAAGGTAAATGGGAAAAAGGGGAGAAGTTGGCGGCTATAAACCAAAGACTTTTTCCCTTTAACCTTTTACGCCTTTGATCTTTAGTTGCCGATACGCTTCGGACTTGCTCAAGCCAAATTCTTTGGCGGCCTTCTTAAGTGCGGTCTTCGTGTCGGTTCCTTCTTTTTCAAGCTCGTTTATACGTTTGGCGAGGGACTTTGGAGTTGCCTCATCCTGTTTTTTCACAACAACAGGAGCACGATCAATGACCAGCACTATCTCGCCTTTGGTCGGAGTTTTGAACCTTTCAACCAATTCGCTAAGGTGACCACGGACGATCTCTTCATGCAGTTTTGTCAGTTCTCTTGCTACAGCGGCCGGACGATCGCCCAATACTTCAAGACAATCTATAAGCGATCTGCTCACACGGTGCGGGGTTTCGTAAATAACCAGTGTCGCCGGAATATTCTGGATCTCCCCAAGCCGCTTTTGTCGTTCGCTCTTTTTTGACGGGAGAAAGCCCCCGAAAAATATCGAATCAGTCGCTAAGCCTGAAGCTATGACGGCATTTACAAATGCCACGGCGCCGGGAATCGGGACGACCGGAGCTCCGATCTCGGCGGCACGTTGGACGATGCGAAATGCAGGATCACAGATTCCGGGTGTTCCTGCGTCAGAAACTATCGCAATTGATTCTCCGCGAACGAGGCGGTCGACAAATTCTTCAGCCCGCTCC
>JBBRSH010000234.1:0-3064 GCA_038245555.1 Pyrinomonadales bacterium
CATATGCCGCCGCGTCCGGAATGGATTACGCGTTCTCTGCTGACGGAACCAGGATCGCTTACCTTCGAAACCCTGATAAGGTCGAGGCCACGTCCACAAATAGCGATATATTTATCTCGCCCGTTAATGGCGGCGAGGCCAGGAATATTACTCTCGGGATGAATGGTTACGACGCGTCGCCTCTGTTCACGCCCGACGGAAAGTATATGATCTTCCGCTCGCAGCTCACGGCTGCTTTCGAAGCAGATCGATGGCGGATAATGCGCTACAACATTCAAAGCGGCGAGATAGTCGAATTGACCCGCGGGTTCGATCAGCAAGCGGATGAAATGGTGGTCTCGGCGGATAGTAAGATGATCTATTTCACGGCCGGCCAGCGCGGACATTCGCCTATATTTAGCGTGCCGGTGGAGCCGGATTTTCGGCTTAGGATCGCGACGCCCGTCGTGCAGGTCGCCGACATCGGCGCGATCGGCGGACTTAACATTTCGCCCGACTCGGGTTCTTTCGTTTTTTTATGGAGTTCGATCAATTCACCTGCAGACATTTACCGCTTGCGAATTGATGGCAGCGGATTGACACCGTTGACACAGGCTAACGCGGACAGTTTGAAGGCGTTTCGTCTACAAAAAGCTGAGGACGTCGAGTGGACAGGTGCAGTCAACCAAAAGATCCATGGTTTTCTGCTGAAACCGGCAAACTTCGATCCCTCGAAAAAGTATCCTCTGATCGTCTTGATCCACGGCGGGCCGCAAGGTGCGTGGAACGATAACTGGGGCTATCGGTGGAACCCACAGATCTTCGCAAATGCGGGCTATGTGGTATTCATGCCAAATCCACGCGGGTCTACGGGCTACGGTCAGAAATTCGTTAGTGATGTATCGGGAGACTGGGGCGGAAAGGCGGTTATTGATATTACGAACGGCGTATCTCAAGTATCGAAAATGCCCTTTGTCGACCGTGACCGAATCGGCGCGGCCGGCGCCAGTTATGGCGGCTACATGGTCGACTGGCTTTTAGGTCACAACAACGACCCGAGATTTAAGTTCAAGGCATTTGTATCGCACGCAGGAGTGTACAACCTTGAAAGTATGGCGACGGCGACCGAGGAGCTGTGGTTCGTAAATTGGGAATTCAAGGGCTTTCCCTGGGAAAATTCACTCTTGTATAACAAGTGGTCGCCGAACAAATTTGCGCGTAATTTCGCGACGCCGACTCTGGTAACTGCCGGCGAGATCGACTACCGAGTCCCTGTCGATCAGAGTCTGCAACTCTTTACTACGCTTCAACTCAAAAAGGTACCATCGAAGCTCGTAATATTTCCGGACGAAGGACATTGGATCTTAAAACCACAAAATTCGGAATTTTGGTATAACAATGCAATCGACTGGTTCGACAGATACCTGAAGTAAGTTTTCTTTTTTTCCCAATATGAGAACTGTACGTTTTGGCTCAATCATATTTGCGGCCGCGACACTATTGGCCGCGGCCCTTTTCGCTGACGCCCAGTCGACGCCTCGCCCTTCGTTTGAAAGGACATCGACGTTCGACGCACAACATTATGTTATTCGCGTATCTTTTGATCCGATCAGAAAACTGGTGTTTGGCGATACGACGGTGATCCTAAAGCCCGTCGCGGCCGGCTTTGGTGAATTCGAGCTCGATGCTGAGGATATGGGATTCACTTCTGTGACCCTTGAACCAGCAGGAACCACTTTGAAATACTCTGCACAGGCAAAGAGAGTTGTGGTCACCCTCGACCGGTCGTATGGTCCCGACGACACTATCTCGATCCGGTTTAAGTACACGGCAGCTCCGAAAAAGGGAGTCTATTTCGTTGACGCGGATACGGGCGCGACAACTATCAATCACTCTTCCCAGATCTGGTCTCAGGGTGAGGCCGACGAGGCACATCACTGGTTTCCGTCCTTCGATTTTCCGAGCGACAAGGCGACCAGCGAAGAGTACATTACTGCTCGATCTGATGAGACGGTCATCGGAAACGGAGAGTTTATCGGAAAAGCAGACAACGGCAATTCGACGACGACTTGGCATTTCAAGATGCCGGTGCCTCATTCCACATATCTCGTGTCATTCGTCGTTGGAAAATACCTTCGCGTTGACGATAATTACGGCGACATTCCGCTCGGTTCCTATGTCTACCCGGGAAAAGAGTTGACGGCACACAATGCTTTTGGAAAGACCAAGGACATGATAGCGGTCTATGAGAAGCTTACCGGCGTGAAGTTTCCGTACAACAAATACGATCAGACGATCGTCGCCAAGTTCCAATTTGGGGGCATGGAGAATATCACTGCCACAACGATGGCAGACACCGAGATATTCTTTGGTGACTTTGATTTTGGGAAGGATATCGTAACTGACCTGGTTTCCCATGAGCTGGCCCATTCGTGGTTCGGCGACCTCGTAACGTGTAAGAGCTGGGCGGAGCTTTGGCTGAACGAAAGCTTTGCGACGTATATGGAAGCGGCCTATCGTGAGCAGATAAAGGGACGAGGCGACTATCTGCGTAAAATACGTTCGGACGCGTCGGAGTTTCTGGGAGACGATGCAGTCACACGCCGCCGCCACGGACTATACAACCTGCGCGCCGGCGAGATCGAGAAGCTGTTCGATGTTTCGGCGGTGACTTACAATAAGGGCGGTGTCGTGTTGCACATGCTGCGCGAACAGATCGGAACCGAAGCATTTTGGAGGGCTATCAACAGTTATCTCAACAAACACAAATTTGGAAATGTTGAGACGAAAGACCTTGAGGAGGCCATGGAAGGTTCATCCGGACAGGATCTGGGTTGGTTCTTCGATCAGTGGGTTTACCACTCAGGCGCCCCGCATTTTAGTGTGAGCTCGGTATACAGCGGTCGCACAAAGATGCTTAAGCTGACGATCGCGCAAACACAAAAGGCTGATGAATTGGTCCCCTCGGCATTCCGTATGCCACTTGATATTCAGGTGAAAACCGATTCAGGAACGGAGATCTATGCGAAGACAGTGGTAAAACGCCTTGAGACCTATTCCATAAAGTTACGATCGAAGCCCTTGA
>JBBRSH010000235.1:0-3032 GCA_038245555.1 Pyrinomonadales bacterium
GATAAGCTGCCGTTGTATGAAGCCTACGTGGTGATCTGGGCGAGCGACGACCTCCAATACAACGGCGGCGGCGTCACGCATTCGACCGCCTACAATTATTATCACAACAAAATGGCCGGCCGGATCGCACGTCTTATCGGAGCCGACCCCACGCAGTACGAACGCGAGGCCGACCTGATCCAAAAGGCGATGCGGCAAAACCTGTGGCTCGGCGACGCGGGCTGGTACGGCGAATACAAAGATCTGCTCGGCCTGCAAAAGGTCCACGAAAACGCCGCTCTCTGGACGTTCTATAACACGGTCGACTCTGAAGCCGTAACGCCGCTCGAGGCATGGCAAATGTCGCGGTTTGTCGATACTCAGGTCCCGCACATTCCGATTCGCGGTGAAGGCATTCCCAAAGGCGATTTCTATACGCTTTCCACGACAAGCTGGATGCCATACACATGGTCGACGAACAATGTCGTTGTGGCGGAGGCGATGCACACTTCGCTCGCCCTATGGCAGGCCGGGCGAGGCGACGACGCGCTGAAACTTTTTAAGGGCGTATTGCTCGACAGCATGTATTCCGGACTCTGCCCCGGAAATGCCGGCATGGCGACAAAATTTGACATGGCGAGAGGCGAATCACAGCGTGATTTTGCCGATGGCATCGCCATGTCGTCGCGGGCGCTGATCGAAGGCGTTTTCGGCGTTAAGCCCGATGCACTCGCGGGAGAATTAAACATTCATCCCGGATTTCCTTCCGATTGGGATCACGCGAGTCTGCACCACGCTGATCTCGATCTTTCTTTCCGCCGGACCGGTTTAAGGGAAACTTATTCGGTAGTCTCCCGATTTCAACATGAAATGAAATTGCGGTTGAGCGTACCCGCTCTCCGCGATCGCGTGGCGTCGGTCACGGTCAATGGAATTCCGGCCAACTGGCACGTGTTGGAATCGGCGGTTGGCGCGCCAAGGGTTGAGATAATCACGCCGAATGCTCTGACAAAATATGACGTTGTCATAACCTGGAAAGGCGACACGCCGGCATCAGCGGCAACTTCGACGATCGCGGCCCGGAACCAGAAGATTACGATAGATGCAGGTTCCGCAAAACTGCTCGGGATCGAAGATCCTCAAAAAGTGCTTGGAAACGTGACTATGAATTCGAGCTCCGCGTTCGCAACCGTCACGGGCGCAGACGGACATCGAACAGTCTTCGCCAAGGTCGGGCAGGGCGATTTGACGTGGTGGAAGCCATTCGATATTGAGGTCAGAAATCCATTTGAGATAGCGACTGTCGAAGATCAGACCGCGGATTCGCTTTCCTTTAGGATCCGTAATAACACCGCGAATTTGTATTCTGGCGAGGTCAAGATCAATATCGGCGGTCGCAATTTGACCTACACGATCAAAATTCCGTCGATGGGCGAGTCGGATGTGATCAGAATCGCGGCCACCGACGAACCTCCCGGTTCGAACCCGGTTGCGATAGATCTCGGAAATGGAAGGACCGCCAACGGCGTTATCGTAAACTGGAAGTTGAAAAAGGAACTTCGGACGGTTGAAAACGTCGATCTGTCACCCTATTTCAACGACCGCGTAACAAATATCTTCGAACACGAATACCTGAGTCCTCGTTCGCCATTTGTCTCGCTTGCGATGCCCAAGCAGGGAATCGGAAGTTGGGTTCATTGGGATGAGCAATTCGATGTCGACGATTCCGGAATACGAAAGGCTTCGGCCCGAAATGGCGGGAAACTTAATTTTCTGACGGATATCGCCTTTCTCACCCCCGCGAATGAAAAGGAGGATAACATTGCCTTTGCATCGCAGTGGGACAATTTTCCGCGAGAGATAAACGTGCCGCTAAGTGGTGCCGCGTCGCACCTTTATCTGTTGATGGCCGGTTCGACCAATCAAATGCAGAGCAGGATGGACAATGGCGAGGTGATCGTTACATATACGGACGGATCAAATGAACGCCTGGCCTTGAACAATCCCATAAATTGGTGGCCGATAGATCAGGATTATTTTATCGATGACTATGCATTTCGACGACCTGAACCGATCCCGCCACGCGTGGATTTGCGGCCGGGAACGGTCCGATTTCCCGATCCGAGGCAGACAAAAGGCGGCAAAATACCCGGCGGGTCGGCAACCGTTTTGGATATGCCGCTCGATACGCGGAAAGAGGTCAAGTCGCTAACTGTCCGGGCGTTGGCAAACGAAGTTCTGATCGGCCTGATGTCCGCAACATTGGTACGATAATGACGATCGATGGTCGCGATATCCGTTCCCGAACCTGCCGCGTCCGACATCGTGACAGGGCCCGCACATTGTTCTTTTGCGAGGCGTGAAACATAATAATTTCACGCCTTATTTTCGTAGAAACGCCCGAAGACAATGGTGCGTTTTCACTAATTATGAAGTTTCCAAGAGCATCTGGAATATTAATGCATCCGACATCGCTGCCGGGCGATTTTGGCATCGGCGATTGCGGGCCGGAGGCATATCGATTCGTCGATTTTCTTGCCGAATCGGGACAGGGTTACTGGCAGATCCTACCGCTCAGCCCGACGGGTCAGGGCAATTCTCCCTATTCCGCCTATTCAGCCTTTGCCGGAAATACACTGTTGATCTCCCCGGAAAAGCTGGTCGAGGAAGGTTTGATCTCGCCGGAAAGGATAAAAACAGCGCCGAAATTCGCCGCCGGACGTGTCGACTTTCGAAAGGCCAAGTTGTGGAAAGACACAGTGCTGGGCGAAGCCTTTGATACGTTTCGGTCACGGCCGGATTCGGAGTTGAGCGGGGAATTCGAATATTTTTGCAACGTCAATTCCTGGTGGCTCGACGATTACGCGCTGTTTCGTTCACTAAAGGCCTCGCAGGGCGAAAAAGCGTGGTTCGATTGGGCTCCGCCTTTAAAAACACGTGAAAAAGCCGCGCTCGAAACGGTCCGCTCGCAGCTCGCACGTGAGGTCAAGGCCGAACGGTTTTTTCAGTATCTCTTTTTCCGGCAGTGGCTTGCCGTCAGAAAATACGCGAAC
>JBBRSH010000236.1:0-3012 GCA_038245555.1 Pyrinomonadales bacterium
GATCTCTGCCTTCGCAGCCGCCACGTCGAACAACACTTTGCTCGAAGAGGTCAATTTTCCGTACAGCAAATTATTCGGCACGCGCGACGACCTGCTTGCCCCGCGTTGCCAGAATATCTACGATGCCGGCGTCGCAAATATGCCCGCCGTCAAAGACTATGGCCTCACACAAGCCGCGCTCGACGCACTGCAGGCTGCGATAACCAATTACGCCGCCCAAACCCCAAAACCGCGCTCCGCCGTCAGCCAGCGCAAGATCCATAACGCCAATATCAAAGCCCTCTTCGCCGATGCCGACGCCATCCTGAAAAGTCAGATGGACAAAATGATCGTCGCCTTCCGCGCCGCCAACCCCGATTTTGTCACCGGCTACGATTCAAACCGAATCATCATCGATCCGGCTACAACTACAACCAAAATAACCGGCATAGTAACGGGCATCGCCGACGAAAAACCAATCAAAGACGCCCAAATAACCGCCACCGGCACCGCCGGCGGGGCTACCGGCGTCACAAAATCAACAGTCACCACCGGCACCGGCAAATACACCCTAAAACCCCTGCCCCCCGGCGACTACACAATAACCGTCGAAGCCCCCGGCTTCCAACCGTTCGAAGAAACCCAAGTCCACGCCACCATGGGCAACAACAACCACCTTGACGTGGGGATGGAGAACGTTTGATTTGATTGTTAGTGATTTCGAAATAACCAAAATGGAGACAACAATGAGTGAAGAAATTGTGAGAAGTTTTATCGGCGCATTGTGGATCGGAAACGCGGCTAAAACCACGAGAGAGAGTATGCCTGGTTCCGAACAGATTAGAGCGCGTGTGTGCCTTGAAAAGACAGATCATGCCTGAGATCCGTAATAGATTGTGGACAAGCACCGTGGCGAAACTTTATGCCAAGAGAAATGTGTTATTTGGTGGAAAGTTATTTCGTTGAATTGGAGATTTAGTATTCAGGACAGAAAATTTGAACGACTCTGGTTTTAATGACTGGTAGTGTCAAATATTTTGTGTAAATGGTTGTTTTTGTTCTTCGTTCCATTTCGTTTTGGAGTCGGGGATCGGGAACCCGGGTTCCCGATCCCCGAGCGTTTTCAATCTATTGGCATCCGGTCTTCGTAAATGATCGCGAAGCGGTTGAGGGCGGCCTTCCAGTCGTGGATCGGCATGGTCCATTTCTTTGCTATATTGCGTAGTGCCAAGTAGAGCAGTTTGAGCACGGCCTCATCGTTCGGGAACGAGCTGCGGGTTTTGGTTACTTTCCTAAGCGACATATTCAGCGACTCGATCGCGTTGGTCGTGTAGATCACCCTCCGTATCTCCGGCGGGTGAGCAAAGAACGGGATTACGCGAGCCCAGTTCGAACGCCAGGACCTCGATATCATCGGAAACTTAGCATCCCACTTGGCCGCAAATTCAGCGAGCCGCATCTCCGCCTCAGATTCCGTCGCGGACGCATAGATCGTCTTCAGATCGGCGGCTACTTCCTTTCGCTGTTTCCATCCGACGAAGTTGAGCGAATACCGCACGAGATGCACGATGCACAGCTGCACATCTGTGTTTGGAAAGACCGCTTCGATCGCTTCGGGAAAGCCCTTGAGTCCGTCGACACAGGCAATGAAAATGTCGCCTACGCCCCTATTCTTCAGCTCTGTCATCACAGAGAGCCAGAACTTCGCTCCTTCCGTCTGGGCTATCCACAACCCCAATACTTCTTTCAGCCCGCTCATATTGACGCCTATCGCCACATAGATCGCTTTGTTCCTGACGTGCCCGCCGTCCCTCACCTTGAACTGCAAAGCATCCAGATACACGATCGGATAGACCTCGTCCAGCTGCCGGTTCTGCCAGGCCGTTACTTCCTCGATGACCTCATCCGTTCCCGTCGAGATCAACCCCGGCGAGACCTCAACCTGGTATATTTCTTCCAAATGCTGCTGGATCTCCCTTACCGAAAGCCCTCGTGCGTACAGCGATATTATGTTCTCGTCGAAGCCAGTGAACCGAGTCTGGTGCTTCTCTACGATCTGCGGTTCGAACGTCCCGTTCCGGTCCCGCGGCACCTCGATCGGCAGCGTCCCGAACGTTCCCTTCAGCGTCTTCGCCGACTTGCCGTTTCGCGAATTGCCGCTGTTCTGACCGCCCGCATCGTGCTTCTCATACCCGACGTGCTCCGTCATCTCCGCCGCCATCGCCCGCTCAAGTAGCCGCTTTGTCAGTTGTTTCAAAAGACCATTCTCCCCGATCAGATCCTCCGGTTTCTTATAGTCCTTCAGTAAATTGTCAATCAACTCGTTGTCTATCTCGTTGGTCATTTTTCTCCTTATTCCAAACCTATTCCATTTGGCTCTCAATGACCATTTACACAAAATAACTTACACCCTCCCACTCATACAAAACCGGTCCTGGGCGTCCCGCCGACAAACTAACAAATTGTCGCAACTTTTTGGGACCTACATCTTTTTAACGACGAAGGCCTAATAATCGAAACGTGGAATCTAATGGACAGCCTGGCAATTATGCAGCAATTGGGACTTTTGAATGCTTAGTCGATAAAATCGAGTGCAAAACACGTCCTTTCACTGTCCTTGGTGATCCTTATCCGAACTCCAATTGAAACGAACAGAAACCAACCCGATTTGAATCCCTACTTTACGTTCGACTGGGATTTAGAAGAAACTTTGTCATCCTTGAAGATCACGCTGATGCGGGCGTTCTTATCGCCCTCCCAGCGGTAGCCGGTATTTTTATAGGTACTCGAAACCGAATTGCTCGTTTGCAAACCTGGAGTTCCAATGATCTTTTCAACCTCGGCAAGCGTCATGCCGGTGTTAATTTGATCGTATTTCGCCATCGTAACGTCTGCTTTTGCGTTTTGGCTATTGGTCGACAAGACATTCGACTGATTTTTTGTCTGTAAATCGCCGTTCTTGAAAGTCGCAGTAATACGAGCATAGTCTTTCCCTTCCCATTTGTACGACACATATTTGTTTCCTGCCGAACC
>JBBRSH010000237.1:0-2958 GCA_038245555.1 Pyrinomonadales bacterium
CCGCTTCAACGCTGCGAGGTTGCCGATCAAAGAAGTTGGCGGGATCGTCGCAAGTGCCGTTTTTATCCCTGATACGAACTGAATGATGGGAGTAGCTACGATGAGATCCTACGAAAAAACCACGCCGGGCCGGGTATTTGGAATCGTTCTCGCAGCCCTTTTGATGAACTGCGTACTGCTTCCGCAAGCCATTGCGGCCGCGAGCGGGATAATCGCGTTTTCGTCGAACCGCGCTGACTATAACGACGAAATATTCATCATGAATGCCGACGGCTCGCACGTTACGCGCCTTACTTACAGTTTGTCGTCGGACAGAGAGCCGGCGATTAGTCCGGATGGCAAAACGATTGCTTTTGTTTCGGACCGCCACAACGAGGCGACCAGCAGCAATCGCACGGCGGACCTATACCTGATGAACATAGATGGGACGAACCTCCGACGGCTGACGGTCGACGCCCTTCCGACCAATTTCTCATGTGATAGTTGTAATCTCTTTGGGCCGGTGTGGAGTCCAAGCGGAACACAAATAGCCTTCTCCAACCAAAAGGCAATATTCGTCGTAGACGTCAGCAGCGGCGTGAAAACCCAACTAAGCACTCCGCCAACAGGTTTTTCTGATAGCAATCCGACGTGGAGTCCTGACGGAACGAAGATTGCTTTTGATCGCGGTAATGGGCAGGGTAATACCACTATTTACGTGATGAATGCCGACGGATCAAACCCGACCCAGCTTCCCTACTTCGATCTGGCGATACAGCCTGCATGGAGTCCCGATGGGAGCAAGATCGCCTTTGTCGGCTTCCGCTTTTCTAACGCCATGATCAACATCATAAACGCTGATGGAACAGGTGCCGTTAGAACTTTAAACAATGCAACTACGGCGATTCTCGGCGTTCCACGATGGAGTCTGGATGGACGCTACATCGCCTTTGAGTCAAGAACCATGGAAGGTTTCACTACGCCTGAAGGGAACTCTCCGGCGGTTGAGCTTTATCTGGTCGATGTCAATGACACCGTCCGAATTCGGCTGACCCGGAATGACGCACATGATGAGTCGCCCTCATTTGGCTCAGGCAGCGTACCGACCAACGTTCAGCTTCCGCCGACAGGTTTTGGTCGCGTTGCCTTTATGGGAGGATTTACGCCAGCGATCGGAAACCCTGGCGTGTTCGGTCTCTTCACCATGAATTCCGAAGGCTGGGATATTCGCCTTGCGCACATAGATGGAACCGATATTACTGTCAACGGCGTCAGGACACTTACGACGTATTCAAGTCCCGGCTTTAGTGCGGACGGCAACCATTTGGCGATGATCAAGTCGACGTTTCACACGATATACGATTTTGACTCCAAACTCGCGCTCATGAATGGCGATGGCACAAACGAAACCATCATTCCAGTTTATGAGAATAACGGCAATAACCCGCCGACTCTGACGAATGTCGGCAGTCCGGCTTTGAACCCTGACGGGACCAAAATCGCTTTCGCAACAGGTCGCTGGGGCGGACTCGATTTCGGAATTGCCAATGCTGACGCCAATCTCACCAGTCTATTCAAGTGGTCGCATGAGCGCCTCGCCTACGCCTCGTGGAACCCGGTGCTGGGCGACGGGCGCATCACTTACGGATGGTTTAATGCTGTCGGTAAACCCACAATAGCCGTGGCCAGCAGTTGTTGTTCCATCGTCTTCGACGCTTCCGCCGACCCGCCGTACAGCGGGGACACGCTCGATCGGGGTATCGGTTATTACAGTCAATGCGGCGCGTGGCCGGACGGTCCTGTGAAGAAAACATTTATCGGGCCGCCAGTATGGACGAGCGATGGTCAATCTGTTGCTTTCGTCAGACAAACGTTGACACAGAGCCAGACGTCGATCGCAAATTGCGGTATCGGCGAAGACAAGATAGAACTGATCGTCGAAAACGCGGCAACGCACGCTCAAACGGTCATCTTTCAGTCGGATGTAGTAAACCCGACTGGCGTGAACGCGGGATATATTTTGCAGTTGGCATGGAGTCCACAGAACAATAAAGTGGCTCTGCTTTTAAATTCAAATCTGTACGTCATGAACTCGGATGGTACGAACCTCAAACCCATCACCTATAACAGCGGGTCTTCAGGCTTTACGTTATTGACCGACAACCTGTCGTGGCTGCCGACAAACTTCACCCAGTTGCCAGCTGTGAATTACAGCATCGGCGGGCAAGTCAAAGACGCTCTGGGGAATCCAGCTTCGGGTGTGGTCATTACGTTGAGCGGTGGCACATCGGCCACCAGGACAACTGATGGGAGCGGCCAGTACGTCTTCTCCGGTCTGCTAGCAGGTGGCAACTACACCGTCACGCCCTCCGGCAGCCTGACACCCGCTACGCAGCCCATCACCAACCTGAGCGGCGACCTGACCGTGAACTTTGCCGGCGGTACCGCCTATCCTTTGACGGTCGTAACCGTCGGCCACGGATTGGGTACGGTGACGAGCGACGTCGGGATAATCAGTTGCGGTTCGACCTGCACCGACAATTACGCCACGGGCACCTCCGTCACGCTGACTGCAACCCCAGCCGCCGGGAGCCAATTCACAGGATGGCTCGGCGCGGCTGCTGCGGGTAGCCCATATGCAACGTGGCAAGGTGCGTGCACCGGAACCGGCAGTTGTCAGTCCACCATCGGCGGGCAAACGGCGGCGTTGGCTACCTTTGCACCGACCGCCATCGGCGAGCCGTCGCTCGATATCGACGGCTCGACTCATAGCGGAGCATTAACCGACGGTTTGCTCGTGCTTCGCTCACTGTTGGGCTTGTCAGGCGCGTCATTGGTCAACGGCGCCACCGTAATCGGTGCGACGCGGACTTCAGACACACAAGTCGGAGACTATCTGACCGATGTCCGACCGATTCTGGACATCGATGGTAACGGCCAGACTGATGCCTTGACCGACGGATTGTTGATCATTCGCTA
>JBBRSH010000238.1:0-2892 GCA_038245555.1 Pyrinomonadales bacterium
GGGCTCATCCACCGGCTTCCGTGCTACACAGTTCGGAACCGCAACGGATACGCCTGTTCCGGCCGACTACGATGGCGACGGCAAGACCGATGTTGCTGTCTATCGTTCGTCGAACACGAACTGGTACATCCTGAATTCAGGCCAGGCAGGTAATGCTGTTGGCGGATTCAGCTCCATGCAGTTCGGTTCAGCTGGCGACGTCCTGATGCGTTACTAATCACTTAGGACCGCTCGGACAAGCGAGGCAACTCCTCGTCCGAGCGGATGTAATAAAAAAGGCTGGCCGGAAACCAACTAGTTTCCGACCAGCTTTTTTGTTTGCCTCAGTTCTTGTTGAATGAAATAACAGATCGCTGACCGTTTTTACATATTGGGTATCCAAAATGTTTGACCGCTCACATCTACACTCTTGAGCCCCAGGGAAGGAAGGTCCTTTTCTGCAACGCCCAGATAGGTGAAGTGCGGTAGATCACTTTTGACGGTCTGGAACCAGCCATGCCGGGCGAGCACCTGTCTTACGCCCCGGCTGGCGAACTGCTCGACATCTAAAGCGAGCATAAAAATATGTTGGGACGCTCCGGGAGCCGCAACCGAATAAAGGATCGATTTAGAGAAGTCGGTACTGAAATAGAAGCCATTTGCCTCCCAGGCCAAGACCATTTCGACCTGTTTTCTGATCGGTGAGCGCCTGGCAACCGCAGCCTCGTCACGGCCGATCTTTCCGTTTGCTATCCAATGACTCAAACCGGGAACGAATCGGGACCTCCAAAGGCTCACCGTCCGCTCGTAGGATCGCGTAGAAGCCTCGCTGCCTCCGCGCGGCGTTAGCACCAGGCCAAGCCTCGATGCCTCGTCGCGGGCAGCCGTGAGGTCTGTCATTGCCGCCTTTTGCAGTGTGACCTGGATGCCGCCGATGGTCACGACCGCGGGATCGAGCAGTCGCTGGAACGACGCGACATCTTCCTCCGAATCGAAAACGCACCTGGCGGGCGGCTTTCCGCCGGTGTTTGAAACGAAGATCGCACCGTAATCACGGAAAACGCGCTCGGCGACCGAATCCGAATCAAGCGGACAGATCCCGGATAGTTCGATTCGATGCTCGCTCCTAAGGCGCTTTTCTACCACCGTTCGAAAGTTGGGCGGATCTACGAGCTGTCCATTGATGACGGTTGTCGAAATAAGAAGCAGCAAGCTTATCGCAATGTATCTCATATATGAACCCCATGGCCGTTCCGATCAAAAGTCCAGATTCTATCATCCTTATATTGATCGTTGTAATAGCCGACCTGTCAAGACATCGGCGTCAGTGGGGAGTTTTGTCCGGAATAGTGTAGAATCTCCCGAGCGATTCGCGATGAGGTCGTTTTGCCCTGGCGACTCGCACACATACAACATGAGATCCACCACAGCGTCTATCTTGGTAATCAACTGGCTTTTTATCCTGACATTTTTGACCGCTGCTTGCGGCGGCAACTCATCAGCTAACTCCGGCAGCGGTTCGAATGCCAAGCCTTCCGAAAATTCGACTGATACGGCCGAGTCCAAAGCGACCTTTATCGCTGTGGGCGACATGATGCTCTCGCGCGGCGTCGAGCATGTGATCGAGAGCGGCGGCCCCCTGATGCCTTTTAGTCAGATGGCCGAGACGCTGAGTTCATCGGATTTTAATTTCGGAAACTTTGAAGCACCGATCTCGGGCAATGACGGCCGGATGGGTAAGGGGCTGGTCTTTAACGTTCGGACAAAGGATATCGACGGGCTCATCAAATATAAGTTCAAAGTAGTCGGGCTCGCGAACAATCATGCATTCGACCAGGGGCTCGCCGGCCTGCGAAATACGATCGCGTTCCTAAACCAGAAGGGCATAGAAAATACCGGCACTGGTGAGGACAAGCGGGCGGCATGGACGCCGCGGGTGATAGAGGCTAACGGAATCCGATTCGGTTTTCTCGCGGCGAGCTATGCGTCGGTAAATGACGGTGGAGTTACCAAAAATCAATACGTCGCACGTATCGAGGATATTGACGAGATGAAAACCGCGATCGCGAAGCTAAAAACGGAGTGTGACATCGTTGTTGTCGCGATGCATGCCGGTATCGAGTACACGCGGAATCCTGAGAAGGGCCAGATCGCGTTTGCTCGTGCGGTGATCGAAGCCGGTGCCGACGTTATGATCGGTGCGCACCCGCATTGGATACAAACGATCGAAAAATACCAGGGCAAGTACATTTTCTATTCGCTGGGCAACTTTATCTTTGACCAGCGAAAACCCGACACCAAAGAGGGTCTGTCGCTTCGGATAACCGCCAAGAGATCAGGTGGAAAAACCGTGATCGACCAGATCGAATTGATGCCGGTCGTGATCGAGAAAATGGGCGTCCCTCGACGAGCTACCCCGCAGGAGACCGCGGCGATACTCAAGAAGATCGACATCATCGATCCGGTTCTAAAACCTTGAATCAGAACACTTCGCCCGCTCACAACCAATAGACTCAAGAGTTAACAAAAAGAGGCTGCCCTTTCGGACAGCCTCGATGATTATCTGTTGGTTTACGCGAAAGGCCGCGAGATGGGCCTGGCCTTACACCGCAAAACCCCAGTTATGGATGGTAGGCCGCCGGGACCGGTGTATCGGTACTTATGCCGAACGCTTGGGCGATAAACCCGGATGTCGAGCGGTTAATGTACCAGACGCCTGTCGAAGGACGATAGACGGCGATATCGGTCTTGCCGTCACCATCGTAGTCTCCAGGGACCGGTATATCGCCAATAAGTCCGAACTGGGTAAAGGTCATGCCCGCGTCAGAACTCCGCAGGATATACCACACACCATCCGATGGACGGAAGACCGCAACATCTGTCTTGCCGTCACCGTCGTAATCCCCCGGGACC
>JBBRSH010000239.1:0-2876 GCA_038245555.1 Pyrinomonadales bacterium
AACGGGCAAATATCATCAGAACAAACTCAACGAAGAGGGCTATAAGAAATCCATCGAATACTACAATCAGGCACTTGCATTAGATCCGAATTATGCCCTGGCCTATGTCGGGATCGGAGGGGCCTATGTCAACGCGGCTGAATGGTATCTACCGACACGGGAGGCGATGCCCAAGGTACAAATTGCGGCTCAAAAGGCCCTCGAACTCGATGAGTCGCTCGCTGATGCCCATGCTCTGATGACAACATACGAGAACTGGTATGGATGGGATTGGGCGATAGGTGAAAAAGAAGTAAAGCGGGCGATCGAACTTGATCCAAACACCGGACATGGTGCATATGCGTGGCATTTGTCCATCAATGGGCGAGGTGACGAAGCCATCAAGGAGATGGAGAACGAGCAGGATTTAAATCCGCTGAACCTCGGAAACAAAAGCGACCTCGTCCAACTATATCTTCGCGGAGGTAAGACTGACAAGGCCCTTGAGCAGGCTCGTAAGACTGTCGAATTGGATCAGAACTATGCGATCGGCTATCAGGTTTTGGGTGAGGCTCTTGCACGAAAACAGATGTTTCCCGAAGCGGTCGCCTCATGCGAAAAAGCTAGATCATTGGACAATAGTGCGGAGCTGATCGGATATTGCGGCTATGTTTACGCACTGGCGGGAAATAAGGAAAAGGCTTTGAAGGCCGTTAATGAATTGCAAGGCTTGTTTACTAAAGAATATGCCCCGGCATACTTTGTCGCCATGGTCTATGCCGGTCTTGGCGACAAGGACAAGGCTTTTGAATGGCTCGAGAAAGCGATCATTAATCGTACATCGTCGTTATTAAAAGTTGAAATTCCATTTGAAAACCTTCGCGGTGATCCCCGCTTTAAGGATCTGCTCAAACGAATGAATCTGCCGGAATAGAGGTTTGAAAAGTTAAGTAAAGAACTCGAGAATAATCTATCGATGCTAAATAAAAATATAAAACTCGTGACTATCGTTTGGCTGATCTGCGTTTGTGGCTCAGCTGTATTCGCTCAGGAAAAATTGTCGATCAATGGCGATCGGTTGAACGCGAGCCTCAGGGAGTTGGCCGAGTTTGGTAAGACGCCGGAAGGCGGGACGAACCGCGTCGCGTATTCGGACGAAGATATCCGAGCTCGCGAATATGTGATGCGGCTTATGCGCGAAGCCGGTCTCGCTGTCTCGATCGACGCCGCCGGTAACATCGTTGGCCGACGTGCAGGCGGCGATGCTTCTCTTAAGCCCATAATGATCGGCTCGCACATCGATTCGGTGCCGATGGGCGGACGCTACGACGGTCAGGTCGGCTCGATGGCCGCGATCGAGGTCGCGAGAACACTGGCGGAAAAAGGATTGGCACTTCGGCACCCGATCGAGGTCATTATTTTTCAAAATGAGGAAGGTGGAACTGTCGGCAGCACGGCGCTTGCGGCAGGTATTGCCCCTGAACGTCTCGACTCTGTAACCAACAGCAAAAAGACGCTTCGCGAAGGCATCAAGGCGTTCGGCGGTTATCCGGAAAAGCTTGCTAAGCCGTTAATGAAAAAAGGCGATCTCGCCGGTTATCTCGAGCTACATATTGAACAAGGCGGACGCCTCGATCAGCAAAAGCTCAACATCGGAGTTGTCGAGGGCATCGTTGGCCTGAGCTGGTGGGATGTCACAGTGAACGGTTTTGCAAACCATGCGGGAACGACGCAGATGGACCTGCGTCACGACGCTCTGCTTGCAGCAGCGAAATACGTCGAGGCCGTAAATAACGCCGTACGGTCGATCCCGGGAAAGCAGGTTGCGACAGTCGGTAAGATCCAGGCCTTCCCCGGGGCAACCAATGTCGTGCCGGGCAAGGTTTTAACCAGTCTCGACGTGCGCGACCTCGACCCGGCAAAGATAGCTCAGGTGCTCGGCAAAATACACGAATTAGTAAAATTGATCGAGGCCGAAACGGGAACAACATTCGAGTTCAAGCAGACTTCGTCGTCAAAACCGGCCCTTACTGACGAGCGGTTTAAGTCCGCGATCGAAGGCTCGGCGAAAGCCCTCGGGCTATCGACTCTCTCGCTGCCAAGTGGAGCCGGACACGACGCCCAGGAGATAGCCGATATCTGCCCGATAGGTATGATATTTATTCCCAGCCGTGCCGGCATTAGCCACAGCCCTAAGGAATTCACCGAAGGCTCTGATATCACAAATGGCGGCAATGTCCTGCTCCAAACATTGCTGCGGCTCGATAAATAGCTTCTGAATTAACGCCCTATGAAACGATGCCCTGAATGCAGACGTGATTATTACGACGATACGCTCTTGTATTGTCTCGACGACGGCAATGCGCTGCTCGAAGGACCGGCGACCGCTCGCTCGTCCGACGACGAACCGGCGACGGCGATCATGTCAGTACCACCTGCGGTAGCGGATGGGGCCATTTCGGGTGAGGATCAGACTCGACAATTTGTCCATACGACCGACCAAACCGCGATTCTGCGAACCGGAGCGGAAGCGGAGCCTCAAAGTGTTTTGGGAGACTCGACGGAAAAGCCCAGCTTTTCCGCAAATAGAGCGGCAAAGCCGCTGATGGCTTTCGGATTGGCGATCTTAATTCTGATTGGTGGTTTCTTTGGCTATCGCTACCTCACTCCCGCCAAACAGATCAATTCCATCGCCGTGATGCCGTTTGAGAATAGGAATTCGGATGCGGACACGGATTACTTGTCCGATGGTTTGGCGGAATCGTTGATCTTTCGGCTGACGCAGATCCCTGATCTGCGGGTTAGCCCGACGAGTTCGGTGATGCGTTACAAGGGGAAGGAGACTGATGTTGCCAAGATCGCCTCCGAACTTGGCGTAGATGCGGTGATGACCGGAC
>JBBRSH010000240.1:0-2867 GCA_038245555.1 Pyrinomonadales bacterium
GGAAAAGGCGGTTGGTAAGATCTACTATAATCAGAACGTCGTTTACAACGGAGCGACCGGCGTTTTGGTGCCGGCATCCTACTTTCCGACCGACATCATCCAAAACACGAAGCAGGCGTTTAACAACCTGCCGGTCACCGGACGGGCGATCACTCCCGCGACATACAACGGATGCGTTCAGCAATTCGTCGGGCAATGCGGCTTTTCGGAACTGATAGTTCATGGGCCAAAGTTTTTCCGAATGGACACAACGCTGCAGAAGCGATTTCGAATCGGGGAGAGTCGAAGTGTTACGCTTGCCGCGTCAGCTTATAACGTCCTGAATAATTCCCAGTGGCGTGTAGGTGGGTGGGCAGCGGACACCGTTACTGTTACCGGTCTCGGAGGCACGGCGTTTGGCCGCTACGCCAACGGTTCGGTGTACCAGGATACGTCCACCACCAATGATCAGGGCGGTCGGACGATCGAACTAAAACTGCGAATAGTATTCTAACGAATTTATTCATTTCGGCCGAAGAGTCTTAACCCGCTCTTCGGCCATTTTTTGCCATGTGAAACATCCTAGTTCGCATTCCTTCAGCAGTGTCCAATTTCTTGCAGAAAGATCAATTATTTGAACGCTATCTCATTTATTCTCAATATTTATTGTCATAAGTCCGTTATGGAAGGTGTTCTTTTATTAGGGCTTATTGCTGCAAAAAAAATAGTCTGGACCAATTGCAACACGAGGGTGATGGGAAACATCATAGCTAGTTACTTTGAGGGTAAATAAACGACAAGTTTTTGAAATGCCGGCACGTGAAGTTCTGTTTTATGAATTTGACGACTTTCGCCTTGATCTGAGAAGACAGGAACTACTAAAGGATGAAGCTCCTGTTTCCATAACACACAAGGCTTTTCAGATCCTGCTCATTCTCGTTCAAAATTTTGGACAAACGGTCGAAAAAGAGAACATTTACCAACATCTCTGGGCCGACAGCTTTGTCGAAGATTCCAATCTCACACAGCACATCTACATACTAAGAAAAACCCTGGGGCCGAACCCGTTGGGCGAATCTTACATCGAGACCGTCGCACGGGCGGGTTATCGGTTTACCGCCGAGGTCGCCTCCGTTAGATCCGTTCCCGCTGCGGCCCTGCCTGGCCCTGCCGTAGAGTTTGAAAGAGAAAGTGACGAACAGAAAGCGCCTGCAAGGCCATATCTAACGCTTCTAAAAAATGGCGATACTCGGTTTCCCGGACCAGTGGAATGGCCGGAGACAGAACAGAGCATTCCACCTGATGACCAGATCCCGCGATCGTCAAACTTCAAAAGATCAATCGCCGCCGCCGCGTTAGGCGGCCTTGTGATCGCGGCGTTGATCGGAATCTTTTATTTCGTTTCACGTCGCCCGGCTGCTCCGCTCGATTCGGCACGAAACCGCTCCATCGCGGTACTTCCGTTCAAGCCGATCGGTGCTGAGACAAACAACGAAAAACTCGGCCTTGGAATGGCGGATGCGGTCATCACGAGGCTTGGCAAATTGCGCGACATACCGGTCCGGCCGACAAGCGCCGTTTTTCGCTACACCGATCAGCCGCCCGAAAACTCGGCAGTCGCCGGGCGTGAAATGGCTGTGGATACGGTTCTCGAGGGAACCGTTCAGCGTGACAACGACCGTGTCAGGGTCTCCGTCCGGCTTATGAGCGTGGCCGACGGCAAAACGATCTGGGCAGAGAATTTCGACGAAAATTCCACCGACATATTTGCCGTTCAGGATTCGATCTCGGCCAAGGTAGTGCACGCTCTCGAGATCACCCTCACGCCACAGCAGGAGACCGTGCTCGCTGAGCATGCGACCGTGAGCACAGAGGCGTATCAGGCCTTTCAGCTCGGCGTATATTTCGCCGGTTCCCGTACAAAGGATGGGTTGTTAAAAGGCGTCGAATATTTTCGAAAGGCAATATCGGACGATCCGAATTATGCCCGTGCATATGCCCTGCTTGCGGATACCTACAACATGCTCGGGTATTACGGTTTTCAGTCCCGTGTCGAAATGACGCCGCTATCCGAAGCGGCTGCCCAAAAGGCGGTTCAGTTGGATGACAAGGTCCCTGAGGCATATATCGCTCTGGCTTTTTTGAGACTAAACGAGCAGCATCGTTCGGAAGCGAAATCGCTGATCGAACGCGCGATCGAACTGGCACCCTTTAATTCTACGGCTCGGGTCCGCTACGGCTGGATCCTTTTAGGGGAACACAACCTCGACGCGACGGTCCAGCAAATGCGTCTCGCCCAGGAATATGACCCGCTGAGCCCGATCAGTAACGGGGCCCTGTGCCAGGCTCTCGAATACCAAGGTAAACTCGACGAGGCGATCAAATTCTGCGAAAAATCGGTTGAGCTTTCCCCGGACGTTAGTAATTCCCAACTGTCTCTCGCTGAAGTTTATTTTGTTGCCGGACGACAATCCGAGGCCGTTGAACTGGGTGAAAAAGTGCTCGCAAAAAATAAGGGAGAGGACCGGTTGTTCGCTCTCACATCACTCGGTTATTTTTATGCAAAACTGGGGAATGCCGCAAAGGCGAAAAAAATAAGCGAAGAGATCCGAACGTACGCAGTTTTTCGACCGATCCTGCTTAACGACCTGACCGTCATCAGCTATGCATTGGGCGATCGTGACCAGGGGTTCGCATACTTCGAACAAACTTACAAATCCCGAGCGGTTGCGTTGCTCCAGCTTTACAACAACCCGATCTGGGCCGATGTCCGAGCGGACACCCGCGTCATGGATAAAATGCAGAAGTAGTTTGCAGGAACAAAATCTGTCGCAAAACCCAGGCTATCGCGACAATACTCGAGCGCCGCCGAGAGATCATCGACGAGA
>JBBRSH010000241.1:0-2821 GCA_038245555.1 Pyrinomonadales bacterium
AGAAAACGTCTATTTCGAAACCAGCCGCGAAACGTCAAAGAAAATAACCGTCACCATCAGCAGCAGGACTATCGCAAGACCGGTCAACTGTATTCGCTCTTTCGCAACCATCGACAGCGTTGTGCCAAACCAGGACATTACCTTTTCGATCCCAAGCACCATGATCTGGCCGCCATCCAGCATCGGTATCGGCAGCAGATTCATGACGCCAAGACTGAGGCTGATGTACATCAAAACTGAAAGCAGGCCAAAAAAGCCGCTGGCAAATACGGTCGTAACGATGACCTGTCCGATGCCGATCGGACCGGAAACGGTGTCGCGTGCCGATCTTTCACCGGTTCCGACCTGACCGAGAGCTTTGCCGGTTAGCCTCAGAATTCTGAGATTCTGATTCACAGCTTCGCCAAACGCTCCGACAATGCCGACTGGCTCTCGCCTGACCAACGTTGGGTCAAACTGAATGCCGATACGCCATTCGCTATTTTCTTTCGGAACCGCATGGGTTGTGATCACAAGGTGCTGATCATTCCGATTGACGGCCAGTTTGATAGGCTGATCTTTTGCCTCGCCGACCAGTGTTTTCATTTCCTGGCTGTTGCGGATCGCTTTATCATTTACCGATGTTATCCAATCGCCTTTTTGCAGGCCCGACTCGGCGGCGGGCATGGTCGGGTCTATAATACCAACAATTACAGGTTCCGTTCCTTTGTCCGCGACCATTTCGAGAATTCCGCCCGATTGACCGTTCTCAGTGATCTTGGTCGGAGTGATCGTCAACGGAGTTCGCTGGCCGCCACGCTCGACTATGATCGGAACTTCCTTTTCGGGAATTAGAAGAGCATCGTCCTCGATCCGCTCCCATGAAGGGTTTTCTGTTCCGCCAAAATTGATGATCCTGTCGCCCGGCTGAATGCCGGCTTTTGCTGCCGCTCCGTCAGGTTTTACATAGCCAACGATCGGCGCCGGATTTGCCGGAACGCCGTACATCAGGTTGAGAGTAAACGGAATCGCGAGGGCCAGCATGATATTCATGAACGGCCCACCGAGCATCACGAAAAATTTCTGCCAACGCGGCCGCAGTTCGTACAGTTCCGACTCGGGAACGCTTTCGTCCGTATTTACGCCACCCTCGAGCGGCCCGGTTGCCTCGTCGCCATAAAGTTTGACATAAGCCCCGAGCGGAATCGCCGACACGCGGTAATCCGTATGCCCGATCTTAAACCCGAAAACACGCGGCCCCAGCCCAAAAAACGAATAGGCCTCGACCCGCATCCCAAAGATCTTGGCCACAATAAAATGGCCAAATTCATGGATGTTGATCGCGACACCGAGGACAAAAACTATAGCTAAAATTGCGATTAAAATATCTGGCATTTAATAAATCCTATCAATTAACAAGTTTTAGAGACCTATGTGAAAACATGGGTTGCTATATATTTAACACTGCGTCTAAGGCAGCATGTCTCCAACTCTTAATGTTGCGTCGGGTCTATCGAGCGGGGAAACAAATTCGTGCTCGGTGACGATGAATTTTTCGATGTAATCAGCCGTATCACCTTGGCTCATCGGATTTCTAAATACTTCCAGTTGGCGTTCTTTAAGGTTAACGATCCAGTATTCTTCAATTCCGTTTTCAGCGTATAGCTTGAGTTTTGTCGTTCGGTCAAATCGGACGGAGGTCAACGCGACTTCAACCAAAAGCGTTGCAGTTGTCGGGTGGTGGTCGGTGAAATCGCGTATCGTTCCTGCGACCACGGCCACGTCTGGCTCTGGCTCACTAAACTTGCCGAAGTTGATTGGCATTTGAGCACGTATGTCGAAATCCCTTTCAAAAACACCTCGTAGTATTTCAGAAACCAATTGGATCGACGTCGCATGAGGTGAAAGCATGGGCGACATTTCAAATATCTCTCCTTTAATGAGTTCAACTCGCCGACCGGCAAAAAGGCCTAACTCGTAGATTTTGTAGTATTCATCGACGGACCAGCGGATGCCGTGCGGGGTACCGTTCTTCTTGACTTTAGAGCCATTTGACAATGTTTTCGAAGCTTTCTTTTGTTCCAGGACTGTCTGCATCATAACCTCACTTTGCCGAAGCAGATTTGCCGAGTTTCATTATAGCGCGTGATCGGGCCCAATTGTCAGTTTCGAGGACGGCCTCGATGCTTGTTACATCCTGCGTTTCGTGGTCATTCATTACGGAACGATTGATCGCAGCGATTTCACTGAGGCCGATTTTGCCGTCAAGGAACGCCTGTACAGACACCTCATTTGCGGCGTTAAGCGCCGCTGGCATCGTTCCGCCTGCACGCAACGCTTCGTAGGCGAGTGCGAGACAGGGAAACTTGTCGAGGTCGGGTTCCTCAAAATTTAGCTGGCTAAGCCGAGCAAGATCGAGCGGCGACGTGCAGTTCTCCTTACGCGATGGATATGTCAGAGCATATTGAATGGCGTGACGCATGTCGGTGACGCCAAGCTGGGCGATGATAGAACCGTCGACCATCTCGACCATCGAGTGGACGACCGATTGCGGATGGACGATCACGGAGATCCGATCGGCGTCAAAACCAAACAGCCAGCGAGCCTCGATAACCTCGAGGCCCTTGTTCATCAGCGTGGCCGAGTCGATCGTGATCTTGTCGCCCATTTTCCAGTTCGGGTGATCGAGGGCCTCTTCGCGTGTGGCGTTTTCGATCTCGGCCTTTGATTTCTTGCGAAACGGGCCGCCGGATGCGGTCAGGATCAGGCGCTTTACCTCGCTCGTCGATTCGCCGCGAAGGCATTGATGGATCGCGTTGTGCTCACTATCGACCGGCAAAAT
>JBBRSH010000242.1:0-2778 GCA_038245555.1 Pyrinomonadales bacterium
CAGTCGATCATGTAACCGCCATAACTGGCGCCTGCGGCTCCGATCCGTGACTTGTCAACAAAGGTGCGTTTTGTGACCTCGGCAACGCCATTCGTAATGTCCACGAACGCCTTTCCACCCCAGTCGCCGCTAATTTCATTGACGAACTTTTGCCCGTAACCGGTCGAGCCCCGCGGATTGGGCATAAAGACCACATATCCGGCGTTCGCAAAGATCTGCGGGTTCCAACGATAACCCCAACTGTCATTCCACGCGCTCTGCGGACCGCCGTGGATCAGAACGATGAGCGGGTATTTTTTTGTGGCGTCGAAATTTGCAGGTTTGAGTAGAAAACCATGAACTTTTTGATTAACAGCTCCGGTCCAATCGACATCCTCCACCTTCTGGAGCTTAAAGGCTCGGAGCTCCTTGGCGTTGGCGGAGGTCAAGGGCGTCAGGCCGCTGCCATCGGAGTTGATCCGCACGATATCTGCCGGAGCTTGGACCGAGCTTAGCGAAAATACCAGCGATTTTCCGTCGGCGGAGATGTTCAGGCCGCTTGCGAACCCTGGATCGGCAACCTGCTTTATGTGGGTTGCTATCTTCAGCCGAAAGTCCGGCTCTACCGGAACACTAAAGATCGGAGCGTGCCCCCGTTGGCCGGCTATGAAATATACCGTCTTGCTGTCCGGCGAGACGACCATTTCATCGACCTGTTGGTCAAACCCACGGGTCAATTCGACGATTTCGCCATTCTGCGGATTGTAACGCATAATTCGCCAACGGTCTGCCTCAAATCCCGCTGTCGCCTGCGAGCGGAAAAGCATGTATTTACCGTCCGGCGTGTAAACCGGGGAAACGTCATAGCCCTTTATTGCCTGCGTGATGTTCCGGGCATCGCCGCCTCCGAGCTTTTGAACGTAAATATCGCTATTCGTCGATATCGCTTCGATCGTGTCCGGGTTGCGGAGATAGACAATACTGCTGCCGTCGGGTGAGAAAGTGTAATCAATACCCGTGGCCGCAGCGACGGGTGGCGAATCGAAGTCGCCCGGCGTGACGTCCCGGATCGGACCGCCTTTTGCGGAAACTAAAAAAACGTGAGAACGCTTCCGATCGCGCCATTCAACCCAGTGTTTGAAAAGTAGTCGCTCGGAAACGTGGGCCTGGACCTTGTTTTTTTCATTCCGGTCGTCCATCACCCGGTTGCAGTCGTCGTTTGTACATTCGGGGTAGACGTCTGAACCAAAGGCGAGCCATTGGCCATCCGGTGACCATACCGGGCCGCCTGCTCCCGATGATATCTTTGTGATCTGGTCCTTATCGCTTCCGTCTGGTTTCATCGTCCAGATTTGGCCGCTAGTAACAAACGCTATCCGTTTGCCGTCCGGTGACCATCTTGGGCTTGAGTTTGAAGATGTTCCGGTAGTTAGCTGCCGCTGATTACCGCCCTCGATCGGGACGCTAAATATCTGATTTGTAGTCCTGTTAGCTTCGATGTTAACAACCCCGATCGTGAACAAAACGGTTCGTCCGTCCGGCGAAAGTTGCGGGTCGGCTACCCGTTTAACGCCCAAAAGGTCGTTAACGGAAAACGTCAGCTGGGGGTACACCGCAAACGTCGCAGCCAAGACAAAACCGACCGAAATTATTATTCGCTTCATAAGGTTGACCAAGTCCAAGGGGGTTAAATCGACAGTATTATCTCACAGAATTTTGGAAGTTAGTATGCTTCGGATAATATGAAGCCATGAAATCAACCGTTTTACTTTTCTTATATCTTTTCGGGACGTTTGCAGCGATCGGACAGGTTCCTGCTGCGGCACCCACGCCACTGCTTTATTCAGAATCGACTCTCAATGACCTTGCGAAACTTCAGAAGGCCGCAGTTGCGAGCGACTACGCCTATCGTCAGGTCGGTTATCTCAGCAACAACATTGGACCGCGCCTCTCTGGTTCTGCCCAAGCGGAACGAGCGGTGCAATACGTTGCGGATCAGATGCGTTCTCTTGGCCTTGAGGTTCGGCTGCAGAAATGTATGGTTCCGCACTGGGTTAGAGGCGTTGAAACCGGTTCATTGGTCGAATTTCCGGGGATGGCTCCTGGGACGACCCAGAAAGTGGTCTTGGCTGCATTGGGTGGAAGTATCGGGACGTCCGCCGACGGAATGACAGCGGAGATCGTCGTAGTTGACAGTTTTGACGAACTCAACGCGATGAGCCGCGATAAAGTCGCTGGTAAGATCGTACTGTTCAATAACAAGTTCGACACAGAATTGATGTCGTCGGGTTTCGGGCTGGCAGCATATGGCCAGGCGGTTGCATATCGTGCAGGCGGCGCCGTCGCAGCGGCAAGAATGGGAGCTATAGCGGCACTCGTTCGGTCAGCGGGCGGCTCTCAAAATCGGCTTGCCCACACAGGATTGATGCGTTACGCGGACGGTGTAACGAAGATCCCGGCCGCGGCCGTTTCGTTTGAGGACGCCGAAATGATCGCTCATCTTGCCAAAATGGGCAAGGTCCTAATAAAACTTACTCTTACGCCCCAAAAGCTCCCGGATGTCGCTAGTTATAATGTCATTGCCGATCTGAAGGGCAGCGAAAAGCCTAATGAAATAGTCATAGTTTCCGGGCATCTCGATTCGTGGGATCTTGGGCAGGGTGCGATCGATGACGGCGCGGGGGTTGCCGTGTCTATGTCGGTTCCGTATCTTTTAAAATCGCTCGGTCTCAAACCGAAACGGACGATCCGCTTTATTGCGTGGATGGACGAAGAGCAAGGCGGAAGCGGTTCGCAGGC
>JBBRSH010000243.1:0-2773 GCA_038245555.1 Pyrinomonadales bacterium
GAGGGAAATTCGTGAACATGGCTTTTTCTCTTTGTTTGTCCGACCCGTACTTGCCGGAAAGAATATTCGTGCGCAGGGCTATCTAAGCCGCGAGGCTAATGCCGAAAAGACCTGCCGCGAAAAGGCTAAACGAGTGTTCCAGGCATTTGAGGTGAATTTTCCAAAAGAACTGCGTCTTTGCGAAATGACCGCCCGAGAAGTGTTCGAGGAGATGTTTAAAAGCCACAGACGTGACCACAATGCAGCACCGCTGCTTACAGCGGAAAGAAGAATCGATCTAAGACGGTATCTCACCAGCACAGAGATCGAAAGTGGTGAGGACTCCTATATGGTTCACAACGGTTCGATAGCCAGCCTTGTCAGCCTGAAGACTCTACCGAACGGCTTTGTTACCGCCGACACGATGCGGTATTTGACAGCGACCAGAAGCCTTTTGTTTCCCCATGAGATCGTTGTCGATCTGACAACAACGGAAAGTATATCGGCCAAGAAGGATCTTCAAAAACGCATAAATCGAATTGACGGTAGCCGTAGCACATGGTTTGGTTTCCGGCCTCTCAAAAAGGATGCCGTGGTAATAAAAGCGGACCTTGAAAACCTGCTTGAGCAAGTCGAGGGAGACGCCGAGGAGATCTGCCAGATCCGGTTCAATGTCATAGTTTTTGGCGGAAAGCACATACGTCGAAGAGAGCTATACGAGCAGATAAAGGTTCTTGAAACGCGTTGCGATGCCGTGGTTTCGGCTGTTCGAAAAAAGACCGGGGCAGATGTTATCCGCGAAGATCCCGCCCGTCAGAGGGCGATCTATCCGCGAATGCTGGCCGGTGAACTTTCGCCACGCCGCACGGGACAGGAACTCACTGAAACAGCTGATTCTGTTATAGCTTTCGTTCCGACTGAGACAAGCTGGAGAGGGAGTTCCCGTCCGCACAGCATCTTCACAACGCCGAACGGCCAAATGTTTGGTCTCGATCTCTATGACCGTTCCCTTATAAAATCACCGACGGCTATCGTCACGGCCGCATCAGGCGAAGGTAAGTCATTTTTGGCAACTATGCTGATCACGGATATCAGGGCGCATCGGGGCGAGGTTAAGGTCCGCGTAATGGACTACCGGTATTCCTTCAAACCGATTTGCCGTCTTTTTGAAGGCCGCCATATCGAGTTCAATGAACAGTCACCGAAACCGATAAATATCTGGAACTATCCCGGAATCGAGAAAGGAACAGCTCCTACAAAGCGTCAGTTGTCGATGGTTTTGACTGACATTCTGATCCTCAGCAAAACATCGCGAACCGATGCCATAACGAGCGCGATCGCGGCGACTGTGATCGACGAAGTCTACAAGATGAGTTCGGCAAGAAATGGGGAGGGCAGGCCGAAGTTCCAGCCGACGCTTGGGCATTTTCTCGATGTCCTAAAAAGCTACCACTGGAGCGAGGGTGAAAAAAAACAGGCAGGCGAGCTTTATTTGAAATTGAACATCTACCGGAAAGACCCTTGGCTTAACGCACCTACTCACCCTGAATACGACGCGGGTTCTATGTTTGACGTATTTGAACTCTCGACGATCAGCAATCTGGACGAAAAGATCAGGGAGAGCGTCGGGTTTCGAATCAGCGCTCAGATCATGCAGGAAATTGGCGAGGAAGACGGACAAAACCAGAAAACACCGATCCTTTTTATTTGCGATGAAGTGCGAGAGATCAACAAGCATTTTCCGGCGATCCAAGAGCTGATGGCGGAAGCCTCCGTCACCGGACGCAAAGAAGGCCTTGTGACTTTGCTTTTTTCACAGGCATACGAGCATTTCACCGGCACAAGGGAAAGGCCGAACGAGATCGGTATCGATCTTGTTAAAAATTCAGGCGTTAAGATCATCGGCAAACAGATCGGCGGTTTCGACCGGCTTGCGGACGACTGTGAGCTTTCCAAAGAGACGGTTGCAGCGGTTCGGTCCATCAGTAATCACTACGGCAAATATACGCAGTGGGTAATGGTGATAGGCAGCGGAAACGACAAGATCGTCGAAATGGCCGAGGTCCATCTTTCCCCGGTCATGCTGTGGGCAAACACAAATGACACGAACGAGGCAAATGCCCGACGGATGGTCGAAAACCTGCGTCCAGATCTTCCACTGGCGGTGATCGTCACGTGGCTGGCCGGTAAATATCCGAACGGTCTAACGGCGGATGGGTTGACCGGTATCACGGAGTCGGATCTCGCACAGCTCGTCGGGGGGAATTTAATATGAAAACGCGAAAACTTGGCTTTGGAAAGCAATTGTTGATGAGTTTAATGCTTGCTTCTACTTTTTTAGGTTTTGAGATCCGACCGGTCCAGGCACAGTGGACCGTGTTCGATCCGTCACAGTATGTCCTACAGGTTGAGAAAAAGATCGAGGAAGCCGCCCGCTGGGTTGAGACCATCAACCATTACATCTCGATGTACGAAAAGGCCGCCCAACAGTATCAGAAGATGGTTGAGAGCGTCACTTCCTTGCGAGGCATCCTTGACAAGGCCGAGGAGCAAATAATGCGTCACAAGCAGCTAATCACGACGTACGCTACGCTCGGCCGGCTCATTCGCGGAACGTTCGAACTGAAACGCCGGATCGAAACCACGATAACGAGCCAGATCCAGTCGGTTGTCAATATCTCACGTCGGCTCAGGAACGGAATTTTTGACATGGACGCGAACAAACGCGACCTCGATGATTTTCTTCGCCATTCGATCGGGCGCCGGGCGGACGCCCAGTTCGCAAATCTCGAAC
>JBBRSH010000244.1:0-2717 GCA_038245555.1 Pyrinomonadales bacterium
CATTGCGGAATTGGAGAAAGCCTCCCCTTTGAAACGTTTTAGCTGGATCTCGCGGGCACGGATCACTCGTTCGCGAACCTCGGCAGATCCTTCGCTCTCAGGCACTCCGCGACCGCGAAGTTCGTCAAATTTGACCGCGGGAACATCGATGTGAATATCGATACGATCCATCAGCGGGCCTGAGATCTTGCCAACATATCGCTGGATCTGCATCGGTGAACACTTACACTCACGCGTCGAACCAAAGTAACCGCATGGACATCCCCGCGTTGACAAGATGCCACCACTCACTTAGGTCATCGAAACCTCCCAAACGCATTCAAACGCCGCGTCCATATCCTTTTGACCCGATCACAATTGGTGATCATCTTAGAAAGAAGCGACTTGACCTTGGATTATTGCGGAAACATGTCGCCGCTCGGCTAAATACGAGTATTGATTGCACTCGGAACTGGGAAAATACCTGGAATGAACCCGATTTGGGGGCTATGCCTAAGATCATTGAATTCCTCGGATATTGCCCATATGATTCGGCACTTCCGATTTACGAAAAGCTCGTCATTTGGCGTAAGCATTGTGGGCTCTCGCAAAAGGCTATGGCCAGGCTTGTTGGGATTGATCCAAGTACTTTAGGCCGATTGGAGAAAGGAGCTATCCGTTCATCGGACATGCAAATGTCGTATGTGTCGCGAGTAAAGGAAAAACTAGGTGAGATATTATAGCGTTATCAAGATAAGTCGGGTCAGAAACAAATGTAGGTGGATATAGGTAGCTCTTTTATTCAGGAATTGATAGCTCTCCTAGTCAGGAAATTGTTTATCGCCGGATTGTTCATGCGAAGCCGCTGAATCTTCAATCGTCTTTTTCGCCGGCATGTTCCTCACAAGTCAACATCGATCGAATGACGCCTTTCGTTTCACGCAGCGCTCCTTGAGTTCCGGAAAAACAAACCGCAAAGACGTCGGCTTCGGCCTTTCCGTCGCCCGTAGAGTCCGCGGGCGTTAGCAGATCACCTGCGGAGCCGAGCTGGGCCTTCAGTTTCACGTTTGCTCATTCCAGGCTAAAGTCAGGCTTTCCTCCTACTTGGGAGCAGGCAACTTAGTGGTGATTCGCGGCGGCTTTGAGACTTCTACGTCCGGCAAACAGGCATACGGCACTGGCGAGGCAGGCGATCGGGCAGATGAGCAGTGCGTAACGCAGCATTCTCGGATCTTGGGTCGCACCGAGACGGTCGCTGATATAGCCGATCAAATTCGAACCTATCAGATACGCTGCTATATTTACGGAGAAGAAATATACCGCGATGCCAAGGCCGCGAAGGTTTACACCGGTGATCTCGGTGACATCCGCGGCGGCGGCTCCAAGCCAACCGAGTGCCGCTGCAAGGAGAAAGAAGTTTGCGGCGAGGATCAAATATACGTTGTCGGTGAATATTAACAGCAGCCAGAACGGCACCGAGAAAAGGCTGAGCAACGCCCCGTAAAACATCCGTCCGTATCCAGCTCGATGGAACCAGTCGGCGATCGCACCACCGAAAAGCGTTGCCGGAATTCCCGCCGCGAGCGTGAGAGTTCCACCCCAGAACCCGATCGTCGGCAGGTCGAATTTGTGCAGCCGCGAATAGAACGTTGCGCCCCAAATCGATAGATTGTTTGTCGCGAGGCCGAGAAGTGCATAGCCAACGCACAGCAAGATGAATGATCTGTTTGTAACCAATGCCTTCCAATCGGTTTTCGAATAATTTGTTTCGCTGGTCGCACCGGCCGTAGTTCTAACGGGTTCGCGAAGAAAGTACACTAACGTTCCAAAGAGCAAACCCGGAAAGCCGACGATCATAAATGCCGTTCGCCAGCCGTACTGGCTAAGCGAACCGCCGAGCAGTGCGGCAAGCCCTGCGCCGATGGCTATTCCCATCGAATAAATACTGGTGACGGTTGCTCGTCGAACTGGCGGAAAGAAATCGGAGAGCAGCGAGATCGCCGCCGGGCCAAGCGTTGCCTCGCCGACACCGACCATCACGCGGCATGCAAACAGAGTCCAGAAATCGTTCGCAAAGGCTGTCAGGCCGGAAAAGAGGCTCCAGACAATGACGCCCATCGCGATAATTTTCGTTCGTGAGCCGCGGTCCGCCAGCCTGCCGAAGGGAATACCGAGAACCGTGTAAAAAATGACGAAGGAGGTCGTTCCAAGCAACGCTAGCTGTGTGTCGCTGAACGCCATCTCCTTTTTTATCAGAGGAAAAAGGATATAGATTATCGTCCGGTCGAGAAAATTAAGAACGTAGATCAGCATCAGGACAGCAAGTGCGTACCAGGAATATACCGGCGTTCGTTCTGTATTTTCGGGCATAAATTCTAAGGCAGGACCATGACGACGCACTCGCCCTTTACGAGCATTTCAGAGTTTTGATTGGTACAAACGGTTTCGAGTGTAACGATGCCTTTGTCCTCTCGAATTGCCGTTACGGTCGCGGTTGCGGTTACCGTATCGCCGATAAACACGGGCGCCGTGAATTTCATCGTCTGCGAAAGATAAATGGTCTTGCGATCCTTGAATTCGTTGCCGAGCACGGCCGAGATAAAGGCACCGCTCAACATTCCGTGAGCGATGCGTTTGCCGAAGCGTGTAGTTTTAGCGAATTCCTCATCCAGATGTATCGGATTGTAGTCGCCGGACACCTCTGCAAATTTTCGTATAAGTTCATCGGTCACGAGCCG
>JBBRSH010000245.1:0-2583 GCA_038245555.1 Pyrinomonadales bacterium
GAGGATGCTGACGGTCGTGGATCGGCTGGCCTTTGTAGAGTTCGCCACTCTGGTAAAGCAGCGGGTAGCCGTAGCCGCGTTCGATAAACGGATCGAGACTTGCCATCACGCGAAATCCAAATTGCGATCTCTCGTTTATCGGTTTGGAGTACATCAACATGAACATCGATGGGGCGTCGGTGCGACTCCGGCCTCCCTTGCCGGCCACAGACGCATTCCGAGATGAGCCTATATTGGTATAGCGAAGATAGGCAGTGCCCATCAGCATCAGCATTCCGCCGTCATCATACATTCTCATATTTGCGTACATCGGAGATGAATCGGGAGCCCAGGCAGTGCCTGAGCTCTCTCGGGCCATTGGATCACCGATATTTGTCACAGAACTCATCTTCATGTCATGGTCCGTGTGATCCATACCGGACATATTTCCCATGCCGTCCGACTTTTTGTCATCCTTGTTCATACCAGGCATATCCGACATGTCGCCCGGCTTCTTGACCGGAGCTTTATCGTCCTTTTTCATTCCCGGCATATCGTCCATTTTGTCCTCATCTGGAGAATGAACGTGCTTGGTGGGCTGCGGCATTTTCATTCCGGGACCCGGTTTAACGCCGACGAGGACGTTTCCCCACATACCGCCCTTCGCGTGACCGCGAACGGAGCAGAAATATTTATAGATGCCATCCTCTTTTGCCCTAATGACAAAGTCATCCGCCTGCATCGGAGATTTTTCCTCTCGAGCTGCGAGTTTGTCTGCTCCGGCTGTTTCCCCAATATCCGGCGTTGCGACAAAATCCCCCATCACATGGCCAAAACGTAAGTCATGCTTCATATCGCCATCCAAATTGACGAAAAGTATTTTGAGCGTTGCTCCCGAGGGGATGACTAGATTTGGGTTTCGCACTCCTTGAATGCGATAGGAAAGCATATCGTCCTCAGGGCCTGTGGTAACCACCAGCCGGATCTCCGACTCCGTAAACGTCAGGGTCTCTCCCTGCTTTTTTCCGACAGTCTGCTCTTTTTCGAGCTTCGCGAGTGCGGCGTCGGTGATCGTTTTCTTTCCGCTGCTTACCAGCGTAAAGGCTTCATGAGCATAGACATTCACACTTAACAAAACCGCGCACGCGGTCATCAATATTATTTTTTTCACTAGAACCTCATAATTCTCAAAAAGGAAGATCCAAGACCGCCGCTAAAGACAGCGATCCGTTTCGGGTTTGTAACCCCGAAAGGCAAAATCGAATTGAAATTTGTTTTAGAGAACCGGAGGACCGCGTTTAGGCGCGAGATCGTAGAACGAATCGGAAAGATTGAACGGTTTGACCAAATCGACACCTTCCGTATCCTGCTGACGGATGGATATCAATAGCTTTGGCAATTTCGTCGAAATCCTGAGGATGTACTTGTTGAGTTTGATCGTCTCGGATTTTGCAAGGAACTTAGCGGTCTCCGTCGTACAAACACAGTCCGTGTCCGACGCTGAGCAGTAAGTTAAAGAATCGAACCCCGAATCGCCCGCATGCGGGATTTCGGACACGTCCGATGGATGATGACAAGCGGAAGTTTCCGACTTGGTCTCGATCTCATGATGCGAACATGTACAAGCTGATGACGAAGACGCCAATAGGGACAATGCGGCAACAACGCCGATGAAAAATTGTTGTAGTCGCCTGATCACTGCCATTATTCTATGGTTTTTGATGCCAATCGGTAAATTAAAGTTCGTTTCTATTCCACTGTTCGGCAAGGACAAACCTCCTCACTCAGAGGTCCGTCCGGCGTAGCCTCAACGCATTTGTTATGACTGACACGGACCTGAACGTCCTCGCCGCACTCGCGATGATCGGACTGAGCAGGATACCGAAAAACGGATAGAGTATTCCCGCCGCGATGGGTACCCCAAGAACATTATAGATAAATGCGAAGAACAGATTTTGCCGTATATTCGACATCGTGGCGCGGCTCAGCTTGATCGCACGCACAATACCGCGAAGATCGCCTTTGACGAGCGTCACACCTGCGCTTTCCATGGCAACGTCAGTTCCCGTTCCCATTGCAATGCCGACCTCCGCTTGAGCCAGAGCCGGAGCGTCGTTTACTCCGTCGCCCGCCATCGCGACTATGTTCTTTTCGCTTTGAAGCCGCTTGATTATCTGCTGTTTTTCCTCAGGTAGAACCTCCGCGATAACGTCGTCGATCCCTAAACGCTTGGCAACCGATTCGGCGGTAAGTTTATTATCACCGGTAACCATCACGATTTTAAGGCCTTCATCGTGAAGCACTTTGATCGCTTCCGCGGTGGATTCTTTGATCGGATCGGTCACGCCTAATATCCCGGCATGTGTACCATCGATCGCAACGAACATTACCGTTTGTCCCTCGGCACGGAGCTTATTGCCTTGTTCAGCCATATCCGTGTCCAGTGCGACGCCGATCTCTTCGAGTAGCTTATCGTTGCCTAATGCTACGACTCGCCCGTCGATTTTCCCTGTAACGCCTTTTCCAGTTATCGACTTAAAATCTTCGACAGTTTTGAATACAGCCTTTCGATCCTCGGCACCTGCGACGATCGATTCTGCAAGC
>JBBRSH010000246.1:0-2511 GCA_038245555.1 Pyrinomonadales bacterium
ACGGGACGACATCGTCAGCAGCCTGCTCAAAAGGGTTCCCGCACATAAGCGGTCTCGCGACCGATGGCAAGCAGGATGCTTGCCGCTGCAGTCACTCTCCGCTACCTTCAGAGGAAAAAAGAGAGGATGTCTGAAAAGTCTTGTTCGGGGGAAGACGTTGTAGGACGATAGTTCCGCAAAAAGATCGAATGCCATTACCGGTTCTTATTCCGTGCATTTCCGTGGGTTCCGTGGTCGATTCCGAAGATTTCGACCACGGAGCACCACGGAACAACACGAAAAGAAGGGGAGAAGAGAATCAAAGATGACTTTTCAGACATCCTATTGCGTCTTTATTCGAAGCAATATCGCTCTGCCCCGTTAAAGCCCCATTTGGTCTAATTATCGCCTTTGGCCAATGGCAATTTGCCGACAATGCCAACAATATGAGGCACGGTAGCAGTTCCAATGTTGCCGGTGCCGACCACTTGTCCACGATCGTGGTTGCCGAAAACCCCAAAATAAACGTCGGGCAGGCGAATGGGGTCAGGCGAACGGGGTTAGGCCTGCGATATGTGCGATTCTTCTGACGCATTAAATAAAAACTTACAAAACTTAGATTCGGAGGCAGAAGATTGGAGCGGCAATCCTCCTGCTTGCCCCGCAGCGGGTTCCGCGTGCGGGACGTTGTTTGCCTATATTCAAGTTCGATCTATCCGCTACAAGTAAGCGATCTCACGACCGCTGGCAAGCAGGATGCTTGCCGCTCCAGTCAAGGGGAATGGCTCCACACGTGAAATAGGCGATTTTCAGAACCGATCCTTGCTCGCGGCGGTAATCGGTGGCTAATCTGGTCTAAGTCCGGTAATTTTAATAACCAGAATCGCACGTATCGCAGGCCTGATGCTATGAAGTTGATCTCGTCAGCTTCGAGTTTTGTGTAAACTCGAATTCTGACAAAAGAAAAAACCGACGAGATCAACAATGACAGTATACATTGGGGTTGATTTTCATCCATACGAACAGTCGGTGGCGTATGTAAATGATCGGGATGGAGAGATCGGGTATCGGCGGTTTCTGCATTCGGATAAGCAGTCGATCAAAGCGTTTTATAAAAAGTGCGGAGTCGACGCGGTTATCGGAACAGAGGCGACGGGGTCTCTGTTGTGGTTTGAGAAGTTGCTCTTTGACAATGGAATGAGGCTGAGGATCGGAGATCCGAGGATGATCCGTCGGGCGGCGCTTTCGCGTCACAAGAACGATTTTCGGGATGCGGAAACGATACTCGATCTTCTGATGCGGGAACAGTTTCCGGCGATCACACCAAGGAGCGATCGAAGCCGCGAGGTGCTCGATCTGCTGCACTATCGGCAGTCGCTGGTCCAAAAGCGGACATCGGTCATTAACCAGCTGCAAGCGTTCGCCCGTTCGAAGGGGCTGGCGAGGTTTCGGCTGCCGGCGGTGAAAGCGAGAAAGACGCTCATCGAAGCGGCGGTGACGAAGACCGAAGAGCTGCTTGTCGGTTCACGGCTTTCGCTTTGCGACGAGCTCACCCTGCAGATCAAGTCCATTGAGGCCTGGCTGGCGGAAGAAGTGGATAAGGAGGAACAGATCAAGCTGCTGCTCACGCATCCCGGCATCGGACTGATCAACGCTCTTGCTCTGCATCACACACTGGGTGATGTTCGGCGATTTCGCCGAAAGGAAGAGGTCGTTGCGTTCGTCGGACTCGATCCGCTCGAGAAAAGCTCGGGTGAAAAGAGGCGGATAGGTTCGATCAGCAAACACGGTTCGCGGCTCGTGAGGCACCTGCTCGGCCAGGCTGCCCAAGCGTGTCGCGATAGACGGATCAGACAGTTCTATTCTGAGGTTAGCCGCCGGAGAGGCCGCCCAAAAGCAAAAGTTGCAGCGGCCAGGAAGCTTCTCATCAACTGTTACGTCATGTTACGTGACGGCATCGGTTATGAGGAATTCACCCGGCGGGGCGAAGTTGGTTTGTACGAGGGGTCAGGAGAGGTGACAGGGGAAACCTTTCTCAGTCTCTGAATGACTGATGGTACGGCCAGCCATTTTTGAGAAGTCAGAAATGAGCCAATTTCGGTTTCATGTAGCCAGAACTTATCTGTGCACGAATAGATGATTGCTTCGCCTTAATAAGGCGTTAGCGAATTTGAAAATATATCTAACCAAAAAGGAGGCGTCCGGTTTGATCCTTTTGTCAGGAATTCAACGCACCTCAAAACACCTAAACGGTGTCTCCCTCGAAGTGCGCTTGACATCACGGGGTGACTTCATAGATGACCCCATTTTTCTTAAAAGTTAGCACAGGTTCCGCGTTTAAGGAATTGCCCGTCGCCGGCCACGGGCCCGACACGATTACTTTGACAGCCCGACGCGGCGGAGGAGATCCTGGAAGCGCGGGTCAGGGAGGACCCGGAGAACTTCCACGCGTACAACAAGCTTGCTGGCTCGTATCTCAAGCGCCTGCGCGAGACGGGCAACGTGCAGTATCTGGAGCTCGCATTTCGAGCC
>JBBRSH010000247.1:0-2497 GCA_038245555.1 Pyrinomonadales bacterium
ACGATATTCAGCGAGCACCCTGCCGTTATCATCGACCGCAACATGACACCGGCCAAACGACCGATCATCGAGGCGTTCATTAACTATCTTTGGACCGACGAGGCTCAAAAATCGTTCGTCAAGTACCATTTCCGTTCGGTAACAAATGAGTCGTTAAATTCACAAAACAAAGAGTTCGCAACGATCCAGCAGCCGTTCGGCGTAGACATGTTCGGCGGATGGGACAAGGCGTACCCCGACGTCATCGAAAAAATTTTTAAGGAACAGGTGCAGGTAAAATAACGGCCGCCAGCGTTTACCGTTGTCAGGCGGGATCGGGAACTTGGTAGAACAAGATGAGTGCAAACCTTTCACGAGTATTGCATACACGCGGCTTTGACGTTGTTAAGCCGCTAAGCATCACGATAATGATCGGCGTCATGCTGCCGCTCATTCTACTTCCGCTTGCCTCAATTTTCATTTTTGGGACGAATAAAGGCCTTGACAGTTTTTGGGCAGCCCTTTCCGCACCCGAGGCGATATTCGCTTTGAAATTGTCGATCGCGACGAGTTTTTGGGCGACTGTATTCAATGTGTTATTCGGGATCTTTGCGGCATATGTGCTCTCAAAATACGCATTTTGGGGTCGCAACGCGATAATCGTCATAATCTCTCTGCCGACCGCGATCCCTACGGCAGTTGCGGGATTTTCGCTTCTGCTGCTTTGGGGACCATACGGCATCCTTGGCCGTTATCTTGAACCGCAGGGCTATCACATCATGTTTACCGCGGCGGCGATCATCCTCGCGAATATTTTTGTCACATTCCCGCTCGCCTTCGGTGTTATAAAACCTGTTTTTGAAACGATGAGCGTCTCACACGAAGAGGCGTCCGCAACGATGGGTGCATCGCGATGGCAGACATTTTGGTATGTTACGCTGCCGGCACTTCGGGGCGCGATCGTTAGCGGAGCGTTGTTAACGTTTGCTCGCGCCGTAGGCGAATTTGGCTCGACGATCCTCGTTTCGGGAAATCTCGCTTCGCGGACACAAACGGCACCGCTCTATATTTTCGCAAAATTTAACGAGGGCCAGGTCGAGGCCGCAAATGCCATCGCCATCGTGCTGGCTCTATTTTCGTTTGTGATCTTCAGCATTCTATTTTTTGCACGTGACTGGTTCGAGAACGACTGACTCGATATATGGACCTCGATATACACGTAACCCCGATGGACTTCGGCAAAGCCGCCGTGACGCTGCTCGGCGTCAGCAAGAGCTTTGGCGATACGACGATCCTTCAGGACATCAGCTTTAGCGTCGACGAAGACGAGATCGTTGTCCTGTTGGGAGCATCGGGAAGCGGCAAAACGACGATCTTACGAATAATCGCGGGGCTCGAAACGCTCGACTCGGGAATGGTCGTGCTCCATGGCAAAAACGTTACAGATCTGCCGGCGCGTCTCCGCGGGACCGGCGTGATCTTTCAAAATTACGCGCTTTTTCCGAAGATGACCGTGGCTGAAAACATCGGATACGGCCTCAAGATCCGACGCCGCTCGAAACGCGAAATTGCTGAAACAGTCGATCGGCTCCTTGAACTCGTCGGGCTAACGGATCACCGCGATAAGCACGCGTCGAAGCTATCGGGCGGACAGCAGCAGCGGGTTGCGATCGCCCGTGCCCTTGCTTACGAGCCCGAAGTTTTGCTGTTTGACGAGCCCTTCGGAGCGTTGGACGCTCAGATCCGAACGTCGCTTCGGCAGGAGATCCGAAATCTACTCAAAAAGATAAAAGTTCCATCGATCTTTATTACGCATGACCAGGAGGAGGCTCTACAGCTTGGTGACCGCATCGCCGTGCTTAATCATGGCCGTCTGGAACAGATCGGAACGCCATTTGAGGTTTATAACAATCCCTGGACCGAGCATGTTGCAACGGTCCTCGGTTCGGCGAATATTCTGGAAGGTGAGGTATGCGACGGCCGCTTTGTATTGGAAAAACTTAGCCTCGCCCTAGAGAGCGACGCTGGCCACAAGAATGGCGAGCGCGTGAAAATTGTCTTCCGTCCCGAAGATGTGTTCCTTCGCCGCCCCGAGAACCTTACCCAGCATTACCATCCATTCACAGACGGAACGATCGAGCACGAGAGTTTTGTCGGCGCGTTTGAGCGGGTGACCGTCAGGGTCGAGTTGCCTGGCAATCCGACGATCACGGTCCTGAGGCCAAAAACGGAAACGGCGGCCTTTCCTCTGACAATCGGCCAGAAAGTTCCGATCGGCCTTGTCAGATTCCGTATTCTGGGCAAGCCGAAGAATTTCCGGAGTAGGAGTGCATAATTGATGGGCTTGTGCCTAAAATGCACGCAGACTATTCTAGAAGAGCTGACTCTACTTTATGGAGAAATCATTTTGCGAACAATTGGTCGATTCCTTTGAATCTCGGCCGGACAAGGTCGCGATGCGAATTGTCGGGAGCGACGACGCTACATATACGTGGAGCGAACTGCTTCGCGAGGTCCG
>JBBRSH010000248.1:0-2436 GCA_038245555.1 Pyrinomonadales bacterium
ACTCGCCTTTGTCGAGATACAGGACGGCGAGCAGTCGATGAGACTCTTTGAATTTGTCGCCACCGGTCGCAATCGTCTGTTTTAGCTCCGTAATTGCGTCGTCGGGACGCCCCGATGCCAAATATGTACGGCCAAGATAAAAATGGGCCACGGAAGACTTACCGTCCAAGGCGACCGCTTTTCTTAAGATGGGCTCAGCGTCCACGTAGCGTTTAAGCCTGAAGAAAGCGATTCCGCGGTTCATCAGCGGTTCAAATGCGTCAGGTTTTATTTTCAGGGCGGTTTGAAGAGCTTCGTCGGCTTTTTCCAAATCGTTAAGCTTCAGATATTGAACACCTAATTCGTTTAATGCCATAAAAAACTGGGGAAATTCCTTTATGGCGAGCTTGAGCTGCTCGATGGCAGCATTATGATCCCCGGCTGTTGAGTGGTCGAGAGCTTTTTGATAGAACGTCATTGCATGCTTTGGCACCCCAGCATTCAAGCTGCTGATCACGCCCGGTTTAAGATCAGGATTCGCCCTGCCGGTCAGCCGAATTGATACATTATAGGTCTGCGGGGAGGGGCTTCGCGATTGCGTTATCTCAACCGATTGAGAAACGGGTTCAAAATCCTTCTCCCCATCGATCGTGACCGAATAGGTCCCCGCGGCAAGGCCGCTAAAAATAAACTGGCCGCGGCTATCGGTTGATGCCATAACCTCGCCGGCCATCGGGGATCTAAGCCTGATCCCCATCCTGACATCTATCGGAAGTCCTGATGGCGAATATACGGTTCCGGCGAGATAATTATTTCCGCCCAGACGCGTTGAGGTCGTCTCATTCATAGCTCCTGGAATCTGTGCAAGCGTGTACCCGCATATAGTAACCGACAAAATAACAACAAAAACAAATGTTTCAAATCTGTTCACTAAGCTTGTTTCCATAAGACCTACCCCTTAGTCTTTCTCGATCCAAAAGTGCCCCTGAATGGTCAACATATTAGGCGAATCCGTACAAAAAGGCAATTTTCTTGGCGTAGGCCAAAAGAAAAAAGGCGTTGCCAATCGCTTGGCAACGCCGCAAAATGCACGAACGATAACTGTATTACCAGTTAATTCGAAACATTACATCGATCACGCGGCCACCGGGATCATTCGTTGTCGAAGTATCCTGGTAGGCCGAGCCGTTGCCGAGCTGACCAAGTGTAGTACCGCAACAACCAAACCCTGCGGTGTCACCACCCCAACCACCGACCCTAAAATTCGGGTGATTGAGAACATCCAAAACAGTTGCACGCAGCTCAAAATTGAGCTTTTCACCCAGCTTGGTCTTTTTCGACAAGCTTGCGTCAAGTTTGAAGAACTGCGGGCCATACATGACCAGATTGCTAAATCCGCACTCGCTGCCATACCTTGAGATGCAGTTGTTATAATTCGCCGGAGCAATGAATTTGCCCGTCGGGCCGCCCGTACCAAACGTAGTTCCGTATCCGTTATTCGTCGTCGTGTTCGCCACGCTGATATTGAAAGCCTTTTGGCTATTCAGGATAAGGTCATCCGGAAGGAAATAGACGAGACTGGCCTCTTTCCGCACCTTGATCA
Organism: Pyrinomonadales bacterium; assembly: GCA_038245555.1. Lineage (GTDB taxonomy): Bacteria > Acidobacteriota > Blastocatellia > Pyrinomonadales > Pyrinomonadaceae > OLB17. The sequence goes on from JBBRSH010000248.1 coordinate 1,583, forward strand.
TTTTTTGCAATTCCTTCACCGTCATTCCAACAAGCTGAACATTTCCGATCGAGATCGGCGATCCGCTCTGCCATCTGATAACCGGAGCTAACGTCCATCCGCCAATAAGGCCGTTTACGAGGCCATTCGAGCCTGAGCCGAATTTGCGTCCACGTCCGAAAGGCAGATCGTAGGTCGAATCAACCTTGAATTGATGACGCAGGTCAGAGATCTGGAGATTCCTGGCCAGTTGGAAACCAATACCCGGTCGCTGCGTAGGGGGTTGGCCGCCGCCGCCGCCTGCGTCTGTGGTGAAAGCATTTGCCATCGCCCTCGATAATACGTAGTTAGCGTTGACCCGAAGCCCCGCCGACAATCTCCTGCGAACCTCATTAACACCCGAGTTATACCACGTCTCGTTGGTATTCTCGACTGTCCACGACCCGCCCGGTGTCGTCGGATTTACATAAAAGAAATTCGACGGCCGGCCATTCGCAATGGCATTCGCCCGACGAGTGGCACTGCTTTCAAAGCTCGTTCCGCTGAATGTCCCGATTGATGGGGCTCTGTTGGAAAGAGCAGTAACTAACGTCGAATTGTTAAAGTTCGTCGCCGTGTAATTCGCAGATACCAGTGCAGCTGCCGCCAAATTGGCCGCACCGCCAAAGTTGGTGAAATACGACAACATGATCGGCAATGGCGACGTTCCGGTTCCGGCACCCCGATAGGCAAAGCCGCTCGAAGCAAAACCGTTGGCGATATTCGCATATAAATTTGACTGAGCGAGCTTAAACTCATCCGCAAATCCGTTTTCGACAGTATTGAATTCGTGGAGATTATATTGCCGCTGCAAATGCGTGCCCTTGTTTCCAACA
>JBBRSH010000249.1:0-2422 GCA_038245555.1 Pyrinomonadales bacterium
GAATGCGTTGTTAATTCGCCCGCCCTATTCGTTCCTTAAGCCTGGATTTTTGGAGTTCGGCGGCGTTTTTTAGAATTGGGTCGAGTTCTGCGGCCTTATCAAAATCGCGGACGGCTTCCTCGTATTTCTTTGCCTGTGCATACGCGATACCGCGGTCCATATATACGGTTGCGGGAAATGGCGACGCTTTTATCGCCTCGGTCAGGTCGGCGATCGCCTCGACGTACATTTTATGGAAAATGTACGTGTTGGCTCGAATCTTGTATGCGCTGCCTCTCGTATCGTATTGAACGCTCTTCGCGAGGTCGGCAAATTCGGCGTCGTGGTCGGCTTTTTGATGATGAATATTGGCCCGAGTGTCGTAGACGCGGGCGAGTTCCGCTCTTGCTCCCGAGGTCTCGGCTTCCCCCTTACCGGTTTCGATCCGAGCTTCGAGATTTTTGATCAGAGTGTTAAGCCGCTCCGCAGCTCCTTCTGAGTCGCCCATTTTTGCGAGCAAAGTAGGCATCTGCGTATTGTAGACGCTGTTGTTTGGTTCGAGTTCGATAGCCTTTGACAGGTCGTCAAAAGCGCTTACGAGATCGCCGAGGCAGCTTTCGTCTGCATACTTGAGGTAATAAAGGCGATCGTCGACGCCGTGTTTCGAAATAAATGTATTTATGATGTCGAGCGACTCGCGGCACTGGCGGCGAAGGCCAAGCATACTTGCCGCCTGAGATATTACATTCTTGTCATCAGGCCGAAGGCTGACGGCCTTGTTTGCGTCCTGGAGAGCTTCGATCATCTTATTATGGATCGAATATATATTTGCCCGGCGGAGGTAAAACTGGGCATTGTCAGGCTGCGCTGAGATCGCTTTTGAGATCTCAGCGATGGCTTCATCAGGCTTGCCCTGCCGTTCCAACTCCACTGATCTCCGGATGGGATCGTCGGAATTGGTCTGTGCGGTAAGTGGTATCGAGAGGGCAAACAAGAACAGCGTTAACGCGGCGAACTTCTGTTTCATGGGTTCCCCTTTTTTTACCAGTTGCCAAGAGACCAGCCAATGCGTGAAAACGCCCCAACAGTAACACGTAAAGCCGAATTATTCAATATCGGGCGGGTCCCGGGCCGACGCTCATCCGGTCAAGACCGGCCTAACGACCAACGGGAAGATTATTTCTTTCGTTCCAGAGCCATGACGCCGTTGCGGGTGCGGACGATGGCTCCGGGGACGTTGACTTGGACTTTTACGTTGCGGTGCTGACCGGCCGAGCCGGGGGTGTTGGAGTAGTAGCCGATGGTGTATTGACGGCGGAGTTCGGCGGCGATGTCGCCAAACGTTTTTTGCAGATCGGTGATCGCCTCGATGCGAAATGCCCGGCCGCCGGTCTTTGCCGCGAGACCATTCATATAGGCGGCGACCTTTCGCTCCTTGTCTGCGGTCATTTTTTCCGCCGGTTTTGTGACTGTTTTGGAACTGTTATTTTTGAACGCAGCATTTATCGCCACAGGAACTTGCGGCTGGGGCGTCGTTTCGCTAAAACGGACGGTGTAGATTAGGGTCTCTAGCTCCTCGGCGTCGGACATATTCTTTTTAGCAAGCGCCTCGGCCTCGTCGCTTATGCCATCCGAAAACAAAATTATCGCCTTTCGGCCCTCGATGCTTTGGATCTTTCGCAAAGCGAAATCAACCGAATTATAAAGCCGAGTATGGACACGGCTGCGTTGGTGGATCTGGATCGACTTTTGCAGACTTTTGACCTTCGTCATCGGCAAAGCGTCCTCGGGGTCGTAGGCGAACGAGACGATATTGATCTGGTCTTCGTTTCTCAGGCGGCTGATAAATGACATCGCCGCATTGGCCATGATATTCAAATTCGGCCCCATCGAACCGCTGCAGTCCATCAACAGCACAACGGTCACCGGTTTATCGACGGTCCCAAAATACTCGACCTCCTGCTCGGTGCCTTCCTCGATCACCTTAAAATTTTCTTTCTTGAGGTCGGCGATATATCGCCCGTTCCGGTCAAGCACCGTTATCGGCAGCGAGATCAAACTCGTCTCGACCTTTATCACCTCGTCGTCGCCCGTCGTTTGAGCAGCAGTTGCCGAAATCAGCCCAAACACAAGCAAGGGCAGCAGGCCGATGCTAAGGAAACCGTATTTTCGCTTTGCCGTCGAATTCATATCAAAACACCTCTGCAACGCCCTTGCCAGACAACCGTAGAAAACGGTCCACACCAGCCTAAGCCCAAAGAGACCATAAGGGTTGACCCTCTTTCCATTTTGTTACGAGTTGAATAAAGTACGAATCGGGCGGGATTTTTCGAAAAAAAGAACAACAACTCTCCCTTCAATAAAATCATGGAGGTGCGGTTCCGGAAAAACAAAGCCTACGCGTTTAATTTAAGGTTGATGGAAAAGACCTCTAACATGACAC
>JBBRSH010000250.1:0-2408 GCA_038245555.1 Pyrinomonadales bacterium
GGCGTATCTGCCAGAGATTTTCTTTCAGGACTATCTCCCGCGCATGACGGACGCTTCTTTCATAGGTCGGAACCGCCACCGAGAGCAGGATCACCATGATAAACATGGCGATCATCAGCTCAAGCAGCGAAAAACCTCTTTGGGTTTTGGACTTTGGACTTTGGATTTTGGATTTTGGATCGCGAACAACGCTATCAGCCTCTACTGACCGCCGTCCGCCGACCGCTGACCACTGATTTTTACCAGTCACTATACTTCTCCCCGTTCAATGCCTCTTCGTCCGAGCTGGACCGGACATCGAAAACGTTGACATCGTCCCAGGTGTCTGAGTCCTTGTCCTGATAAGAAGATCGCAGCTTCCATTCGGTATCGCCGGTTATCGGGTCGACCGGCAGCTCGCGAAGGTAATACTTGGTTATTTCCTTTTCCTCGTTGATCTCGGTCGCCTGGGGCGAGCCATTGACGAGGCCGCTGCCGCTTACCAGATTCGGAGCCCGCGATTTTACGCGTACGCCCTGGGTCAATACATCAAGCGACGGCGGATACCGGTCGAGATTTTGCGAATCGAAGATCGTGCAATCGTCGATCACAACCCGCGAACGCGGATCTGTCGGAGCGCCCTGATTCGGCAAACTGCGATTTCCGGTATTGACCGAACCCTGCGGACAGGCACCGTAAGTGTCGCGTTTAAATTCATCGATCGCCCGCCGCATATCGGCCAGCGCCTCTCTGAGACGCACCTCTCGCTGCCGCTTCATGGCGTTCCCGGCCATCGGTATCGTGCCCATCACGAGGACGGCAAGTACGCCGAGCGTCGCGACGAGTTCGAGCAAACTGTAGCCCGCCATGTTCTTAATTTTGACTCCGGCGTTTCCCATTGGTTAGTCCTTGAGCTTTACGGCGAAGTTCTTACCGTCAGTTGTCTGAACGTTTACGATGTCGCTGACAAACCAGATCTCCGGTCGGCCCGCGGTCAACGCCTCGACCTCGATAAAGGCCAGCGTTCCCGCCGTCTTTAACGCTCCGCCGTCTTTGGACTGAAACGAGACGAACATCTTGCCGTCACGATTGAGAAACGGCGTCGCCGCAGTATTAGCCGACAAGCCGAATGCATCGCCAAAGCTGACGGTCCGTATCGCAAGCTTTTTTTCGTCGTACCTAAATCCGACCACCGCCGAGCCAAACGTTCCGTCTCCCTGAATCATGACCGGGATCTTGATCTTTTCGCCGGCCTTCATTTCAGACTGTTGGCCGAGCTGAAGCTCCACCGACGGTCCGGCTGTCGCGGTTTCCGCCGCCGGTTCTTTTACCGGTTCCTTTGCGGCCGGTTGAACATCTTCGTTTTCGTCGTTGTCATCCTTTGGCTTAGCGGTCAGCGAGGTTTGATTTAATTGCAATGTCCGCACGCTGTTGTCGATCGGTTTGATCTCGGGCACGGTCGTGTCGGTCTTTACAGTTGCCGTCTCAAGCGGCTTTGCCGTTGACGGCTGATTGACCGCAGGCTGGACAGATGCTGTTTGAGTTGCCGCCGGTTGGACATCCGCCGTTTGAGTCGTGGCAGCCTGAACGGCTGCGTTAGTGTCGGCCTTTACGTACTGCGGCGAATCTGGTGTTCGGTCGGGAAGCTGGACGGAAACTGCAGTCTGAGATGCAGCTTCGGCTGCGGCCATGCGTTTGGCGATCGCCAGATTTTCGAGCCTTTCATCTTCGAATAGCATGGCTTCCAGATTGCTGTTTGTCGGCACGGCAAGACTTCCGGTCGAACGCTCGACCTCGTCTTCCGGCAAGATGGCCGGAGCGCGGATAACACGCGGCGTTACGGCGATGACGATATCGACCTGTCGATTGTCACGGGTCGGGGCCGAAAACAGACGGCCGAGGATAGGAATCATGCCGAGCAGCGGCAGGCCCTCGCGGCCCTTAGTTTCGACGCCCTGGGCGACGCTGGCGAGCAGCAGTGTCTTGTTGTTTTGAATGCGGGCCGTTCCCTTGATGGTTCGTTCGGTAAATGTCGGAGTCAGCGTCTGGGCACCGGCGACATCTTTCGACTCGATCTCCATCGCGACCTGTACATCCTGGTTCGGGAAGACGATCGGCTTAAATTTAAGTGTCAGACCGACCTGCTCATAGTTAATAACATCCGATGCGATCGAGCCGCCGCCGCTGATGACACCACCCGAAACCCCGGTTTGAAATGACGCCGATTTGACCGGCACACGCTGACCGATACGGGCCGACGAATCTTCGTTGTTAAATGCGTGGATCTGGGTCGAAGCAACAAGCTTCGTGTCTGACTTTCTCTGGAGAGCGGAAATGCTGCTCACCGGCAGGCCGATGGCGGCACTCAGAACGTCGGTCCCCGAAAACGGCAGCTTGCTCGTGATCGGATTGGTCGAACCGGCATGAAC
>JBBRSH010000251.1:0-2338 GCA_038245555.1 Pyrinomonadales bacterium
GAGGCAGACGATGAGTTTCCAGAGATAAGATCGGTCATCGAAAACAAGCCGCTTTTCTCACCATTCGCATTCCTTGTTTATAAAATATTTTTCGTTATCTTCAAGGTCTTTCTGCGACTTGAGATCACGGGACTTGAGAACATAGCGGCAGCAATGGACCGCCCATCCACCGGCGGCGAGGAATCCAATACTGGTGTTGCTCCCTTCCTCATCTGTCCCAATCATCAGAGTTTTCTTGATCCGTTCGTGCTCTGTTCGAATTACCCGTACCGCCTGTTCCGAAACAGTTTCCACGTCGGAGCAAGCGAGTTTTTCTCCAACGCTCTGATGCGTTTTATTGCGAAGATGCTCAATGTCGTCCCGGTTAACCCCGATACCGAGCTAATGCGTGCGATGAAAGCCGGCGCGATCGGCCTCAAGCACGGCAAGGTGTTGAACATTTATCCTGAGGGCGAGCGGGCCTTCGACGGCGAACTGCACGGTTTCAAAAAGGGTGCCGCCATTCTCGCCACTGAGTTAGATCTGCCGATCGTACCTGTCGCTCTCGACGGACTGCAAAACGTGTGGGCTCGCGGATCTTCGCGTATTCATTTGTCCAAAGTAAAGATCACGATCGGCAAGCCGTTCTATTCAAAAGACGTACCTGCGGCATCGGGCGCAACATCCGACGAGGAACGTTACGCGATCGTTACGGAACACCTTAAAAAGACCATCGCCGCGATGATCGATGATATGCGCAAGAGTTAGTCCGCCCCGTCCGGGCGAAACCGTCGTGCGACCGAGACGTTATGAAAACTTATGCCTAATACAGCAATTTGGTTTGGAAGATTATTGATACTCGTCGGCATCATCGGCTACGCGTACGGCCTTTACGGGGGCGGTGCCAGCCTGACCGCGTTGATCCCGGCCGCGTTCGGCGTCATATTAATGGTGCTCGGCCATGCCGCTCAAATGGCAGAGGGAATGCGAAAGCACCTGATGCACGTCGCCGTCATCGTCGGACTTGCCGGCTTTATAATTCCAGCTGTCCGGCTCGTCGGGAAATTGAGCGAAATGACCCTATCAGCGGCCGTTTTATCGCAGCTGGCAATGGCACTTCTTAGCCTTTTGTTTGTTGTATTGTGTGTCCGCTCTTTCATTGCCGCACGGCGTGAGCGTGTGGGTTAGCTTTTTACAGTATCGAGCGTGATCCTGACCTCCAGGCCACCATTTTGATTTGCCGCCGCGATATCGCCCTTGTGCGCGAGAACGGCCCTCTGAGCGATGGCCAGCCCGAGCCCGATGCCGCCGGTGCGGCGTGTGCGGTCCTCACCCACTCTGTAAAACGGTCGGAACAAGTTAGCAAGCTCAGGCTCCGGGACACCACCGCCGTGGTCGGCAACCCGCACGACCGCATGCCCGTTCGAGGCTGCGACCGATACGCTGACCGTGGTGCCTTCGCCCGTGTAGCGAACTGCGTTTCTCAAGACATTCTCGATTGCACTCCGCAAAAGACTCTCGGAACCAATGACGACACAGTCATCCGACGCCCGCACCTCGACCGACTTTTGTTTTGGCTGCGCCTCAAAGTCGGCGTCAGCGGCGACATCCCGGACTAGTTCGGTAAGATCGATCCGCCGGCGGTCGTAGTCGTCATGCGTGCCGCTCTCAAGCTTGGCGAGTGTCAGGATACGCGCGATCATGTCGTTCAGCCGTCCGGATTCGGTCTCGATGCGCTCGAGCATGGGCAGCATCTCGGGCGTCGCCCTCTGCTTGACGATCTCAAGCGCGACGTTCATGCGGGCAAGCGGCGACCGAAGCTCGTGCGAAACATCTTGTGTCAGGCGCTGCTGCGACGTTACGAGCGATTCGATACGCTCGGCCATTACATCAAAATCGCGTGCAAGATCGGCTAGCTCGTCCCGACGTTTTACGACCGTCGTCGCCACGCGGGTCTTGAGGTCGCCGCCGGCCAGTTTTTGCGTTGCCTCGCGCAGGCGTCGTATAGGGGCGGTCAAGTAGAGCGCCAATGCCGAACAGACGATCAGGGCAGTCAGCAAAAGTCCGCCAAGGCGCAGGTAACCGAGCCATGAGTCAAAGAATAGCGATGGCGCACGCGGTGCGGTCCATCGAACGACGAGGATCGCCGTTTTGCTGTCGGCAAAACGGACTGCGATGGCCCCAAGGGCTGAGTCGTTCGGCGAAACGTCGATCTCGGCCACCGAACACATTCTTGCGCGGTCTATGACAGTGCTGAAATCCGACGTCTCGGTAAGATCGCCGATCATCGTACGGCCGCCATCGTCGACGACGTCTATCTCCTTGGTGGTCTCGATATCGCGCAAACGTGTCAGGTATC
>JBBRSH010000252.1:0-2303 GCA_038245555.1 Pyrinomonadales bacterium
ATCGGGTTACAATTCGAGGGCCGACAGCCGGTCCTCGTCCAGCAGCCGTTTTGACTGAACGGTTGTCGCCCGGAGTACATCGTTCAGGGCGGTCTTCATCTCTTCTGTAGAGCGGGCCTTGACGTCGCGGTCAGCCGCGGTCTGTAGTCTTGCCAAGACGGTTTCTAGCGAGGTGTCACCCGTGAAATTCATCAGCGTGTACCACTCGCACATCTGCCTCGCCCTCTTTGCCAGGGATCCGGGAACGAACTTGGCGTCGCTAAGCCTCGCGGCCATCTCGCCGGCCGCGTCGCATATCTTCGAGGAAATTTGGGCGAGACCTTCCTTGATAGGCGAGACCGCTTCTTCAGCCTCGCGTCGGGCGGCTTCGATCTTCATCTCACGAATTCGTTCCTTGACCTCCCGTTCGCGTCTCCGCTCCCGCGTGAAATCGTCTACCTTGATCTGCTCTATTTGCCGTTTTGCATCGATCTCAATATCGAGGATCGTCTGCTCGGCCCGTGTTTTTGCGGCTTCGAGATTGAGCTGCCTGCCCAAATTCTTTTCGGCGATCATTTCAGACCCGAGCACGATCACCTTTGGTTTCATTGTGATTGAAAGACCGTCGCGGATCATTTCGCGAGTCGGAACGATGTCGATCGATCGGGCAACTACCGTATCTATGAATTCCTTCCGGTCGAATGGGTCAGCGCCGGTCGCTTCAAGTCTGTTTGCGGAATCCTCGGCGAGTTCCTGAAAACTTTCCTTTAGAATGATAAGGATCTCATCGTAATTTTGAAGCACTTCGGCCTTTGCTGTAGCAAGGGTTTCGCACGCACGCAAATACTCCTGCTCGAATTGTTCGAACGCACTCCATGGAATCCATTTATAATCGCTCGTTCCCCAGACTGTCTCGCAAAGGGTGAACCGGAACCCGTATTTATTAAGGGCATTGTGAGCCTGAGCTTGCCCCCTCATCAGCTTGTTTCGAGAAATATCAGGCAGAAGCCCGGCACGCGGGGGACTGACCCGAACGGCGGTATGTTCCGGTAGTTTGACACCCAGCGTTTTCCAATCCAGCTGCCGCGAAAGCATTCCGAAGCCAAGACAATCGATATTAAGAAAGATACCCTCGCTCTCAAGTGCCGAAAGGTCAAAAGGAATCGTTTCTACTTCGTCCGCGCCAATCCCCAATTCAACCGACGCCCGCTCTTTCCTGCTTTCGAGCCGGCGTAGAATCTCCGAGGGGGAGATCTCTGGCGGTTTGGCCGGAGATTCAATTTGTTCTAGGGAAGGTTCCTTGTCCGCAACGATCGCGGTCGCTACCCCAAAAACACTTTGCAGAATAGTTGAAGCAAATGCGTTCTGATGGGCTTTTGAAGTTGCATTTGCCTCAGGGCGAACTTGCGGCTGAATTTCCATGGCGTCTATGCGGGGTCCGTATTCATATTTTTGTCAGCAGCCTCTTTTTCTTCTGCTTCATCGGTGGCAATGTCCGATCCGGAACAAAAACTGAACGGACACGCTTCGAACATTTCGTCACGCTGAATCAGGACGCCCGCCACATTTACTTCTTCCAACTCCCTCAACGTAAAATAACCCCATTCGGATTCGAAACCGACCACATGCCCAAAGAATAGGAAATCGTCGCCATCATTAGCACCCTCGGTTACAAGCCATACCCAGCTTCCGGCCGGGAAAAAGAATCTCGCATGAACTATGGGATCTGCGATTGCTTCCTGCTCGTATAGTTTCGGGAGCTGGTGTATTATCTCCGGGGTAAGAAGTGGTCTCATTTTGATGAACCGGGAGTCAGTGTTCTAAAGCAGTCTCAACATGTTGGCGAGTACAGTAGAGCGATCGGCTCGTACCGCTATCCAGGTCAAAATATGTCGCAAAACGTTTGAGCGACCTGGTCAGAAGCATCGAAGTGAGCATTTCGGAAATCTCGACCGCCACCCGCTGATTGATATTGAGACTTTGCTCCCCGAGCCGGATGCGCTCGGCACATGACACGTTCGCGGCTTGCGGGAACGCCCGTATAGGTTCCTGATCCTCTAACAGGTCCGGATGAATTATCGACGGTGCCGGGAGTGAGTGGCATATGCTCGTACCCGTAAAATGGTCTTCAGGCTTTAGCCGTTTTGTAGTCGAGCCTATCAAAACCTGACCCGAGGACTTGCCATTGCCGCCATCGATCCACCACAAACTCGGAGCTTCGGACGAGCGGTATCCTTTATCCTCATCGATAGCACGATGCAGTTCCCGACGAGCGTGATGATTATCGACGCAACCGACAAGAATCGTTAAGTTCCGGTAGTCGC
>JBBRSH010000253.1:0-2247 GCA_038245555.1 Pyrinomonadales bacterium
CGTTGGCGAGGATGTAAAGGTTTCGGAGATCAGGGCCGTCGGCATACCGGTGATCTCAGACAAGGTCGACGCCGCCAACGCCCGGATCGAATTCGAGAACGGTGCAGTCGCCAACATCACCGCATCGCGGATCGGTACCGAAAAGATACGCAAGACGCGTTTTTACCAGACAAATTCTTACGTCGTCCTCGACTACGCAACCAAATTTGCCTCGGTCACGTCGCTAAACCCGGAAGCGGCCCATCCGCTGCTAGGAATTTCGATAAATAGGTTGGAGATAGACGATGTCGAACCGCTGCGGGGAGAGATCACGGCGTTTTTGGATGCAATCGAGCAGGATGTTGTCCCGCCCGTAACCGGCGAGGATGGACGGCGGGCATTGGCTCTGGCCGTCGGAGTGCTTGAAAAAATAGATGCTCACATGAAGCGGTTGAACGTTTAAGACTGGAGCGGCAAGCATCCTGCTTGCCAGATTTCGAAGCGATCGAATTCCGGCAAGCAGGATGCTTGCCGCTCCAGTCATTGCTTTTCTAGTCATTGCGTCTCCAGTCAAGAGTTTATGACCGATTACAATTTCAAACCCAAAATTGGCCGCGAGGGTTTTGGATGGCACAGTCGCGGAAATATTCCACATCTCGACGCCGCTGAATTCACTCAATTCGTAACATTTCGGCTTTCCGATTCGATGCCGCAAGATCTACTGGGAAAGTGGCGGCAAGATGTGTCAGAAGACTCCGAGTTTAGAAAACGAGTAGAAGGTTTTTTAGATTCCGGACATGGGGAATGCTGGCTTCGCGATCCTAGAGTTGCTTCTATCGTTCAGGACGCGTTGTTATTTCACGATCAGAAAAAATATAACCTCTGGGCTTGGGTAATAATGCCGAATCATAGTCATGTAACCTTGACACCGCTTCCAGGCATACATTTGCCGGATGTCATGCATTCGATAAAGTCATATACCGCCAAAAAGGCCAATCAAATACTCAACAGAAAAGGCCAGTTTTGGCAGCACGAATCTTTTGACCGCTATATTCGTAATGCAAAACATTTTTCCGCAACGGTCCGATATATAGAAAATAATCCGGTCAAGACAGGTCTTTGCCTTAGACCGGAAGATTGGAAATATGGGAGTGCCTACTTTCGAAAAGTTGAAGATGACTGAGAGAAATACGGACGCTACGTCCTCAGGCAAGCAGGATGCTTGCCGCTCCAGTCGTTGCTCCCGTCAATTATGCCGCAGCTGCGTCTGACTGGGCGGCGACCATTTGATCACGGAGGCCGTTTAGCCATTCCTGCGTTTGGGCGAGTCGTTCGGCACCGTTGGGGCTATCCATAATGACCTTTTCGAGGTTGTGGAATGCCGTCGGGTTTTGAAATTTTTCGCGTAACTCTGCCAGATGCGGTTGGATCTTCGCAAATATCATAAAGTGTTCGCCGGCCGTGTCGTTGAACATATCGGCGTCGATTGCGCCATGTTTTACCAGTGCGGCAGCCATATCCCAATAGGACGAGACCATTCTCAGGTATGGGCCGACCTCGGGGTCCATCATTGTCTGAAAGTATTCGTCCGCACTAGTCGGGTTAAATCCGAAAATCCAGTTACGCGCCGCACGCATTTTCTCTTCGCGCCTCAGGTCGTATAATTTTAGAATTAGATCTGCTGATTCAGCTTTGCTCATATTTTATTTACCTCCGAAAAAATTTATTTCTAAAGTCTATTTTCCATGGCCTGGCTTGTCAATTATCGGATATTGGAATTGAAGACAAGGTACTATCGAGCCCGCCGGGATGAAGTTGGCGGCGATTTAACGCTAAACTTACATATAAAGAATGAATGAGATCTCAAATTTCTTAAAGGAGCGGATCGAACTCGGCGATTTCCCTTCGGCCGTTTATCTGGTTGCGGAAAAAGGCGAGATCGTCCTGCACGACGCGATCGGCAACTCGGTGGTCGACCCCGAAATCATAAAAGCCGAGTCGGACACGATCTATGACCTGGCGAGCCTCACGAAACCACTCGTAACGGGGCTGTTGTGCTCGGCCCTGGTGGAAAACGGCGAGATCGAGCTAACTGACAAATTATCCGAGTTTTTTCCCGAATTCGACACCCCCGACAAGCGAAATATAACGATTCAAAACCTTTTGACACACACGTCGGGTTTTAAGTCCTGGCTGCCGCTTTATCTGGGGCCAAATGTTCCGAAGGTCGATGGGCCGGTGACGATGGGCTTTTGTGACGAGAGGGTC
>JBBRSH010000254.1:0-2175 GCA_038245555.1 Pyrinomonadales bacterium
GCATCACTGATAAGGTCGCTCTCGATATTGAAAGCGCACAAAAATCCGGCGGTGTTGTAATCGGAGCAGAAATGATCTTAGGTACATATTCAGACGCTTGGCTCGGTGACGCCTCGGTCGAAACGAAGGGCGGGAAGCTGCGATTCAGCTCAAAGCGTTCGCCACGGCTCACCGGTGACCTGATACCTTATAAAGCGAACACATACGTTGTGAAATGGGACGATCGCAGTATGGACGCCGATGCATTTGTAATTTTTAGCCTAGACGAAAACGGAAAGGCCAAGGGTTTTTCAATGCGTGCGATCTCGCCGTTGACGGATTTCAGTTATGATTTCCAAGATCTGGATTTTCGTCGAAACGCGGTGCCGTAGTGCAGGTCTGATAGAAAAAGCGCAACCGCTTTTTGCGGCTGCCCAACATCCAACGTGATTTTTTCTGACTTAATTCTTTCTCAAAGACTCGAACGGGCAGAGGCGCGGGCAAATGCAAATTTTGTCGAAACACGGGCGCGTTTAATGTCCGAAAGCGGTGCCGAATGGATCGAGGTCGGTGGTGCTTATGCGATGTTTGACGGTGCCGACTCACCGTGTACGCAGACATTCGGTTTAGGGGTCTTTGAGCAAACGACACCTGAACATTTAGACGAGATCGAGCGATTTTTTAAAAAACACGGTGCGCCCATTTTTCACGAAGTAAGCCCAATGACAGACTTTTCGTTGATGGAGCTGCTGAGCGACCGCGGTTATCGGCCTATGGAACTGACCAGCGTGATGTGTCGCCCGCTGTCCATGGAACATGTAGTCGATAGGCATCCGGCCGCCGAACTGACAACTCGTGTGATCGATCCGAGTGAAGTTGACCTGTGGGCTCGGACATCGGCAGGCGGATGGGCGACCGAGCACGAATCGCTCGCAGATTTTATGTTTCGTTTCGGCCAAATTAGTGCTCAGTGCGAAGGAGCTTACCCATATCTTGCCGAATTCGATGGTAAACCGGTCGCAACCGGGATGTTATTTATTTTTGAAGACGCCTGCATACTCGCGGGTGCCAGCACCATTCCCGAAGACCGTAATAAAGGTGCCCAAAATGCATTGCTAAACGCACGCCTCAAATTTGCCGCTGAAAATGGCTGCAAGTTAGCTATAATGGGAGCGTCACCCGGCAGTCAATCGCAGAAAAACGCCCAAAAGAATGGATTTCAGATCGCGTATACCCGGACGAAATGGCAGTTGGCCGGATAATAGTGCTCACTTTAGTCTATGACCGAAACGATCCAACACGACGATGGCAGAGTGGAGTTGAACCAGACCGCATTGGCGGAGATCTCCGGTTCGGCTCTCTATAACGAAGATCTCGCTCCGGTGCCAGTCGCGAAACGCAATTGGACGACGTATAACTACGCGGCGTTGTGGATATCAATGGCCCATTGCATACCGACCTATATGATGGCCTCGGGGCTTATCTCAGCGGGGATGAACTGGTGGCAGGCGCTGCTTACGATCTTGCTCGGTAACGTCATCGTGCTCGCACCGATATTGCTCAATTCGCATCCCGGCACAAAATACGGCATTCCGTTTCCGGTGTTCGCACGTGCGGCATACGGGACTATGGGTTCGAATCTGCCGGCTCTGATGCGTGCGATCGTCGCGTGCGGGTGGTTTGGCATACAGGCGTGGATCGGTGGGCAAGCTTTGCAGACATTTTTCGCGGCGTTCATTCCGGGTTGGGCGACGATGCTCGGCGGACCAATAGGTGGTCACACGCCGACCGAATGGTTGTCGTTCATGCTGTTTTGGGGCTTGAACATCGTCATTATTTATCGCGGAATGGATCTGCTCCGAATGGTTGAGAATTGGGCAGCTCCGTATGTGCTGATAATGACGGCTCTGCTGCTTGGCTGGTTTTTGTATCAGGCGGGCGGCATCGGATTTTTGCTGCACGAACCCGGCAAACTGACCACATTCAAAGAATTCTGGAGTGTCTTCATTCCGAGTTTAACGGCCATGATAGGTTTTTGGTCGACACTAAGCCTCAATATGCCTGACTTCACGCGTTTCGGTAAGAGCCAAAAAGATCAAACCATCGGCCAAGTCGTTGCTCTACCGACAACGATGACGATCTTTGCAGCGATGGGGATCTTGATAACTTCGGCCGCAGTTGTTGTTTTTCCTCATA
>JBBRSH010000255.1:0-2122 GCA_038245555.1 Pyrinomonadales bacterium
CGCAGGCTCCCCCAGCTTGCAAGCGTCCTTCTGAGGACGCTGACGAACGCAATGATCGTTCCGCCATGATCCTTACCCGGTCTACCGAAACCGCTCAAACATTTCGAGCAGTTCCATCTCGCCGGGCTCAAATGCTGCCTCAGTACGTTTTGCCCGTTTCGACCGCTGCGGGGTGAATGCAGGCAGCGTGAGGCCCGCGGCGTAGGCCTTTAGCACGCACGGATGGATGTACGACAAACGGCAGACGGCCGGCGTGTTGCCTAGCTCTTCGGCGACTCGCTTTATCACCGTCACTATGTTTTTTTGCACCACGCTGGCGTCATTGCTCGCGCCGATCTCAGCCAGTTGGACCGCCGCCAGATAGGTCGCACCCCACGTTCTAAAATCCTTGGCCGTAAATTCGGGCGCCGTTATCGATTTGATATAAGCGTTTATTTGCGACGGCTGCACGGGCCGGAATTTTTGATCGCCGTTTACATATTGAAACAACTTGCCGCGTTTGCCCTGTGCGAGCAGCTCGTTCAGCAGAGCGGCAAAATCCGGGTCGACCAGTACTTTTTTATGTTTGATATGGCTCTTGCCGACAAACTCAAAAACTACGCGGCCCTTTGGAGCGATCGACACATGCCGCCGCGATAGCGTCGTAATGCCGTAGGTCCGAAACTGCTTGACGCTCTTGTCGGTACCCATTCGGATGTAAAGCGAATTGATCAGCCTGGTCATCATTGCCAGAACCTTTTCGAGCGGAAACCCCTCGAGAGCGATATGCTCGTTCGTCACCTGCCGCAGTTCAGCCATGTACCGCCCAAACCGCTCGATTCGCGCAAACTTGATCTTTTGCTGCCGCTCAACAAATTTCGGATGGTAAATGTACTGCAGCCGCCCGCTGCCGTCGATCCCGATCGCCTGAACCTTGCCGACGACCAACGGGCAAATCCGCACATGGCTCCAAGCCGGCGGAACCACCAGCGAACGTATCCGCCCTAACGCCGGCTCCTCAACGATCCGGCTGCCGTCAAAGGCCTCGTACCTAAACCCCCGCGCCGTCGACCCCCGCCGCCGCCGCCACTTAGCCCGCCGCCCCCACCACTTAGCCCGCCGCCCCCTATCCACCAATAACCGAAATGTCTCGTATTCCCGCGGCAATATATTAAACCAATTTCCTCTCCCCCCATTTAACCCGATACCTGCCGCCCAGTATGTTACCCAACGCACAGAACCCCCGCGGGAATGCGGCCGTCCCGGGACCGCAGGCACCATTGCCTGCAAGCGTCCTACTTAGGACGCTGACAAACGCGGTGAACATTCGACGATCAAATCACCAAGGCCACCCTAGCTGAGCGGCCCTTCATTCCCATCCGATCCATCGAAAAAAAGAAGCACTTTATTGCGGGAATTTAACTTTCTATTCCAGGGAAATGATATTTTTTCTCGGGCTAAAATGATCTTTTCTCAAGTTAACATGATCTTGTCACGTGATAAATTCATTTACTCACGAGAAAAGATCATGTTTGTGCACAATTAGTTCGTACTGTCCCGAGATAACACGCCAACTTCAAAAGAAAAAACCTCATCGACCAGAAACAAAATGCAGTCTTCAGTCGATCAAGAGATTTCTCGGTGAAATAATATTATCGGCCAGCAGACTATGTCCGCATTTTTTCACGATCATTCGGTAGATTACAGAAATAGAATAATTTATCGCATCGGTCCAATGACCGGTGCCATTAGCAGATCATTAGATCCCGGTAATTGTTTTTACGCTTCTTCGAACTGCCTGCCTTAGAAAGCCGTTAACCAAGCGAAATAGCACTTGACAACCGATTTTAGTTTGGTGTATTTTGTTCGGAGTCGTTCCTTGAACCGATCGCCCATACCTCATTCATTTACACCGGATAACCGGTTGGACTAATACATCCTGATGAAGAGAGGAACGAACAATGCAAATTTCTCCGATTGCTCCCGCAAGCAGCGATGATAGCGGTGCGCCTAGGCCCCGATCACCCATTTCCTCAATAAAAATAGGGATTGCGTGGCTCGCAAACCACAAAATCGTCATCGCGGTTGCGGCACTCGTGTGTCTCATAGGCGTAGGCGTCTTCGCCAAAAACGGATGGTTTCC
>JBBRSH010000256.1:0-2105 GCA_038245555.1 Pyrinomonadales bacterium
ATGATCTGAACGACCATTGTCGAACTCAGCCCCAAGATCGCACCGACGATAATCACCAGCGAAAAGGATTTCAGGACATAGCTCGTCACCGAACATTCGGCCGCAAGCCTCGATGCGGCTGTGATCGCGGCGGCGATCGGTGCGGCCTCGTCTTTCAACTGGGCGTACGGCACAAGGCCGACCATTATCGCGGAAACAAGGATATATAACACAGTGCAAATCACCAGTGAGCCGATTATCGCTATCGGCATATCACGCTGCGGATTTTTGGCCTCCTGAGCAGCGGTCGAGACGGCGTCAAAGCCGATGTACGCAAAAAATATTACCGACGCACCGGTCAAGATCCCGCTCATCCCGTATTCGCCAAATGTCCCCGTGTTCGGCGGAATAAAGTCTAGACAATCACCGGTCCCGGCGGCACAGTTCATGCCGAGAAAATGCGTGTTCACGTAGCCGATGCCCGCGATGATAAATAGCAACACGACACCGATCTTGATCATGACGATAACGGAATTGAAATTCGCCGATTCGCGGATTCCTTTGATCAGAAGCGCGGTAACGGCAATTGATATCAAAAATGCCGGCAAATTAAAGATCGCCGTCTCAGTCGCCGCATGAATGCCGGCTTGTGCGAGCCCTTTTGATAGTTGATCGGTCAGAATGTTGAGCCCTGACGAGGGATTGAGGATCGTGTCGTCGATGCGCATATTTGCAACTTGCCCAGCCATCGTTTCAGTCAACCGGACAAATGTCGTCCCCGGTGCCGCACTCAGAGCTACGGGAAAGTTGATGCCGAGCCGCCCGAGCAATGTCACGACGTTCCCGGACCAGCCGACCGCGACCGTCGCCGCGCCAAACGCATATTCGAGAATCAGGTCCCAACCGATGATCCACGCAATAAATTCGCCGAGCGTTGCGTAACCATACGCATAAGCTGAGCCCGAGATTGGAACAGACGCGGCAAATTCCGAGTAACACAGGGCCGCAAGAGCACTAACAATGCCTGCAATAATCATCGAGATAACCACGGCCGGACCCGCATGCTTACCCGCAGCCTGTCCCGTAAGTACAAATATTCCCGTACCGATGATCGCCCCGACGCCAAGCAGCGTCAGCGCCGTAACGCTAAGTGTCTTATTCAGAGCGTGTTCGCCGCTCTCTTCCGCCTCGGAAAGTATGGTCTCCAGCGGTTTCGTCCTAAATAGCTGCATCTGTTGTTCTCCGTAAAGTCAGCTGACTTCGATTCATTTACTTTGGCCGCAGCTCGAAACATATGTCCTTAGAAAATGTGAAATTTTGTGAAATTCAGCTCTAAACAGGAAACTCTCAAAGAACTCCGCGTCTTACTCCACGTTCTCCGCGTTGAAAAAACCTCAACAGCTATTAAACGCGGAGAACGCAGAGTGGATCGCTGAGATCGGAAAAAAGTGAGTCGATTTCGAACCTGCTCGCTGGCCCCACTCGATATTTGTTGTTCCAAAAATTGACTTGAACTATAATGTTCTGCTCATTGATCGCAATATGGATGACCGCTATACAGGTGTTGTGTTTGAATTCGGTTCGTTTCGGGCCGATACGTTGAAGCGCCAATTGTCGTACAACGGTGAGCCGGTCCCGCTTACGGCAAAGGCCTTTGACACACTCGTTTTGCTTATCCGTCACGGCGGCGAGACCGTATCGCGAACCGATTTTGTAGACACGATCTGGGCCGACACCGCTGTCGAGGAAAATAACCTAACCCAGCAGATCTCAGCCCTCAGAAAGTTATTTGGCGAGCACCCCGGCGATCACAAGTTTATTGTTACGGTTTCGGGTAAGGGTTACAGCTTTGTCGCGCCGGTGCGAAGGATCGATCTCAGTGAACAGGAGAAAGCCACGAAAGTGGTTGATGCAGTGTCTCGTCGCTCGGCCATTTCGCCAATTCTCGACCGCGCTCGTTTGACGGGCTATGCCGTTGCGTCGTGGTTTATTCTCATCGTTTGCTTTCCCTTCATTCTCGCCCAGTTTCGGACCCCTGCATCTCATCCGCAAAGCGTGGCGGTTTTGAATTTCAGATCTGCAGGAGACGATAGATCTATCGGAACCGGAATCAGCGACACATTACG
>JBBRSH010000257.1:0-1981 GCA_038245555.1 Pyrinomonadales bacterium
GGCTTTCGAGCAAGATAATCAAACTCGACATCGGCCTTGCGGCGGTCAACACTCGTCTCTTGTTTTGCAAAAGCGTTTGGCGAAAGATACTTTTCGAGTTCGTCCCAATGCTTTTCGATTTCGGAGAGCGAGAAGTAGAGAACAGCTTGTGTCTGGCTGATGTGGAAAAGAATGAATTCGCGTCCATTGCACAGGGCAAAGTATTTGACGTCGATCTCCGGATGGATCGCGTAGAAATACGTCTGCTGTCGATTGTCGCCCGTTCTGATTTCTTCGTCCGGCCCTTTCGCGTCGAGTACCCACGCAAACTTGCCATTAACCTCAAAAAGATAATCAGGAAAGTTAGTCAGCGGAACAACCTTTGAGCCAGTCGAAACAAACGGATGCCGCAGCTTCTTACTCCGAACGATCTTATTGTCGCCGTGAGCGGCGTAACCAAGAGCTTTCAGAATCGGTAAGATCAGTTCCTCGCGCACAGAATCTTCCTTAAAGTCGGGAGACTTTAATAAATCAAAATCAAATTCTGTGAATAGATCGTCCAAAATATCAGTTCGTATTACAGGAAATGCCGATGAATGATAATAGCACGCGACCGGATCAAATTCCGGTCGCTCGCGTGCGTGCTTCTGAACTTGGGAATTTGTTTACGTGACGGGCGGTTTTGTTTTTCGAGTTAGGCCGGAAGCTCTATCGGATTTGCGGACGAAACCCATGGCTCCGTAGAGTGGGCTGTCGTTGCCGTAGGCGGCGGAACCAGCGACGCCGAGGCCAACTTTTGAGCGTTTTTCGTTTAGTGCAATGTATTTGTCGTCGCGGACTTCGCGTTTCATCTTGAGTTCCGCTTCGAGATCGGCTATTGCCGCGTCGTCAACGGCGGCGTCTGTGATGTCCGCGAGAAACGCGGCTTGCGAAATGCCGTTAAAATCAACACCTTTCGCGCCTTCAAACCAAGCATCGTTCATTACGTTACATTTTTCCCTAACGCTCTTAATATCGACTTTTGCCATACAATTCTCCTTTTTAGCTAGTGTTTTATTGGGTTTTGTTGACGAGCGAGTACGAAAAACAGCTCGTCCAGACGATAATACACCCGATTAGGAAGATAATCCAAGCCATCGGGAATCTAATTTAAGTGGCACTAAATACATTCCATGTCGATAGGAACGCGTTTTATATCGCAAGAATAATGTTCGATCTGACTTGGCTTGGTCTCCAAGCCGTAAGTTTACCTAACCGAGTCACGAGGTTCGCTTGCCAACTTAGATTAATTTTCGTCGGCGCGTTCTGGTTCGTTACTTTCATCGAGAAGCGCCGTGTAAAATTCTTTTGTTGTAGGGAGGGGAAGCCTACTTCGACAATTGTTACAACGAAGCAGATGGCCGCCAACCAATCTGTGCTCCTCCGATGGAAGAGTCTTAGCCGCATATGCTGCAATCTCACTACTTGTTAGGTGTTCGGATTCTTTCATCCCTGTACTGTTGATCCTAACATCCTCGCATTGAACTTCCGAACAGAAGAAACGCATCGGAGCCAACATTCCGCCTTAAGAACGGTTATGCCGCCGCTCGACGGGAGTCCGGCACCGGCACTACAGCAGTTTGAGGCTCAATATCCCGGCACCCCGCCGAACCCTT
The DNA here is from genome assembly GCA_038245555.1 of Pyrinomonadales bacterium. Taxonomy (GTDB): domain Bacteria; phylum Acidobacteriota; class Blastocatellia; order Pyrinomonadales; family Pyrinomonadaceae; genus OLB17. The sequence goes on from JBBRSH010000257.1 coordinate 1,635, forward strand.
CGCCGAGTCCGGTACTTCCTCCAAAGACTGCCGCTCCGAGTTTTAGCGAACAAATTCAAAACCTGATGACCACTGGGCAGGAATGGCTCTTCAAATCTGTACTAGATACTATAATCAAACCGCTGATGCCGATCCTGACATTTCTTGCCTGGATCATCGGGAGCTTCGTTCTTATTCTCGGATTCATGCGGCGATTTCACGAAGGCAAAGGGATCGGTCCTGAGCAGCTGGTGGCATGGGGGACACGGACGGTCATATTCATGGTCGTAATAGGTGCAAGCCCCTTCATAATCGACGGTCTGACCGTGACGGGAAAGTTTTTCGCCCGCCCGGTCAAAGCTTTTAAC
>JBBRSH010000258.1:0-1856 GCA_038245555.1 Pyrinomonadales bacterium
ACGCGGTGCCGGCGAGACATCGGCGTCAGGTACGTGCTCGAGCGGAGCTGTTGTACTTTCCGCTTTTACACTCAAAACAGGACGACACGTCGAGGTCCATTCGGAAGGCGGCGTAACTAATGTTGTCTGGCGTGACGACGATGAGATCCTACTCACGGGCCGAGCCGACTTCGTATTCAGCGGAGAGTGGTCGTCTGCTCTGAAAATCTGATAAAATTTAACTATGGATAATTTAGAGACGGCGACGCTGGCGGCGGGGTGTTTTTGGTGTGTTGAGGCTGTTTTTGACGACCTGATCGGGGTTGAAGATGTCGTATCGGGATACTCCGGCGGGCATACAGAAAACCCGACCTATCAGCAAGTTTGCTCGGAAACGACCGGCCATGCCGAGGTTGCGCAGATCAGATTTGACCCCTCCGAGCTTTCATTTAAGGAACTCCTGCAGGTCTTTTTCACCGTCCACGATCCGACCACGCTAAACCGTCAGGGCGGCGATATAGGTACATCGTATCGCTCTGCGATCTTTTATCATTCGGACGAGCAGAAACGCGTCGTCGAAGAGGTAGTTGCCGAGATCAATGCCGAGAAAATTTATGAGGATCCGATCGTCACAGAGGTCACGTCCTTTGACAAATTCTGGCCAGCCGAAGACTATCATCAGGAATACTTTGCCAATAATCCCAACCAGCCCTATTGCCGTGCGGTCGTAGCACCAAAGGTAGCCAAGTTTCGTCAGAAATTCACATCCCGGCTAAAGATTTAGATTTATAGGACGCGGCCATCAAGGTGTGTTAAAAAATGTTTGACACATTCTGTCGAATGCGATAATCTTTAATACGACAATGCTAACGAACTGCATTGTCTCCCCACGATCCCCCAACTACGTCCAAAATACCTATCCCGAAATTTGATCTACAAATTTCGATCAAGGAATTCCAAAATCCAATGAAAATAAATAATTTTTTCGCCCGTTACAGGGTGGTCGCGTTTTTATCACTGATCGTTGTGCTGTTTCTGTCGATCGCTTTTTCTAACGAATTTTTTTCGAGTGCCCAGCAGGTATCTACGAGCGAAGGCATATTTTCCGCAATTAAAGACACGCGAACGAGCGACATATTGCTCGCAGGTACTATCAGCGGAAAGGTCTTTCAGGATTTTAATGGCAATGGCACACTCGACACGGCCAGCGGTTTGAACTCGATCGACGCCGGAATCGCCGGCGTGACGGTAAGTGCGTATGACTTAAATGGGGCCCTGAGCGGTACGGCCGTGTCTGGTACCAACGGGGTCTATTCATTAGTCACATCTGGTACAGGGCCGTATCGTTTGGAATTCACAACTCTCCCGGCAGGTTACTCAGCGTCTGCTCGTTCGACGGATTCAGTTTCCGGCGGCGTGGCGACCGATTCGGGGTCGACTGTGCAGTTCGTCGCAAACGGCTCGACACCAAATGTCAATTTGGCCTTGAATCGTCCGGAGGAATTCTGCCAAAACAACCCCAGCATCGTCATCTCACGTTTTGCTGAGGGCGCTCAGGACGGCATCTATTCTAATAACAGCGTGCTATGGACATTTCCGTACAACGCCGGAACAGCATATACGGATACTACGGTCGCCAACTACGATCTACCTGCAAATGTTGGATCGGTCACCGCCGGTGCTATTGGAACGGTTATGTCGCTGGCTTACTCGCGTCTTAATAATCGCGTTTATGCAGCTTCGTTCTTTAAGCGTCATGGCGGTTTCGGCCCTGGCGTAGACGGAACCCTTAACAATGCCGACGATCCGGCTGCTATCTACGTTGTTAACCCAACTAGCAACACCGTCACGAATAAATTTTCATTGCCCGGTGTCAC
>JBBRSH010000259.1:0-1773 GCA_038245555.1 Pyrinomonadales bacterium
ATGATCAATCTGGACGAAGCCATAAACCTATACAAGATCTCCACTTCGGTCGCCCGGGAAAAAAATTACGAAAAAATCCTGGCGATCTACAATGACTGCTTCCAGGGAAAGGTCTCCAATCTGTTCATCAATTTCGCAGGAACCCGGGAAACCCTTGAGAATCCGCGCCGCGGTTTGTTTAGTTACGACGCACTAAAAACAAGGCTCGAAACAAACAAGTTCGAGACGGCTGAGATCAGGGACTTTGCTCAGCCGGTCATACGTCTATATCCACTCAACCACAACGAGATATTTGTTCTGCTTCAGAAACTAAAGGCAATCTTCGATTTCAATTACAAGACGCAGATAAATGTTTCGGACAGTGATATTAAACTTTTCATGGAAGCTATATTCAATAAGCCCGGTGCCGCCGAGTTCCTCACACCGCGGGAAGTAATTCGGGATTTTTTGAACATCCTGAGCATACTGAGACAAAATCCCGCGATCGACAAGAATCCGCTGTTTGGCGAGATCGAGATCTCGGACGAGCGGCCGGATGAGCATTCTTTTGACGGCATCGAAGAATTCTAAATGTCTTTTGAATTACTCTCAGAGCCAATTCGCCGTTATATCCGCGACAAGCGTTGGGACGAGCTGCGTGCGATCCAGAATGCCGCGATCTCCAAAATCCTAACGACCGACAATAATTACATCCTTGCCTCCCGCACAGCGTCCGGGAAAACGGAGGCCGCATTTCTCCCTATCCTGTCCCAGGTTAATTTTGACGAAGCAGGTGTCCAGGTCCTGTATATATCGCCGTTAAAAGCACTCATCAACGACCAGGTTCACCGCGTCGAAGAGCTATGCAAATATCTGGATGTCACCGTAACAAAGTGGCACGGCGAGGCGAATCGATCCGCTAAGGAACGTCTCATCAAGCATCCAACCGGTATCATTTTGATTACGCCCGAGTCGTTGGAGGCAATGTTGGTCAATAAGCCTTATAACATCAGGCTTCTCTTTTCGAACTTGAAATTCGCTGTGATTGACGAGATCCATTCCTTTATAAGTACCGATCGAGGCACGCAGCTGAAATCTATCCTTTCGCGTCTGCATCAGGTCAATTCCAAGCGCTTTCGTCTAATCGGCCTGTCAGCGACGATCGGAGACTATCATGAGGCCAAGATGTTCACGGGCGACGTTGAGCGGACAAAAGTGCTCCTCGATTCCGCGGCTAGGGAAGTCGATGCTCAATTCAAATATTTTGAAGACGAGGGAACAGACTTACCGGCGGAACTCATTAAAGACCTTTATTTGAAAACGCGTGATAAGAAGGTCTTGGTGTTTCCTAACAGCAGGGGGCGAACCGAGGAAATAGCCGTCAGGCTCAAACAAATATCCGATCGAGTCGGCGGACACCAAAATTATTTTTCACACCACTCGTCAGTCGACGGCGACGTAAGGGAGTACATCGAATTTTTCGCAAAGACGACGCGGCGAGAAAATTTCACGATCGCCTGTACTTCGACGCTCGAACTGGGTATAGATATCGGCTCAGTTGATGAAGTGGTCCAAATCAACGCGACCAGCAGCGTATCATCACTTATTCAGCGGGTTGGGCGTAGCGGACGGCAGGACGGCAGAAAAAGTAGCCTGATCTTATACGCAACTGACCAATGGAGTCTTCTGCAATCACTGGCATGCTGGGCTCTTTATCAGCAAGGCGTTATCGAACCCCCGCGCGAGTCCGGGCAGCCATATGACATTTTGCTTCACCAGGCCCTATCGATTACG
>JBBRSH010000260.1:0-1772 GCA_038245555.1 Pyrinomonadales bacterium
CGCATCGGACAAAACGGCCGTGGCAGGGTCAGACCGAGGACGCCAGCCGTGCGACGCTGCCCACCTACGACCCGGAATGTTACCTTTGTCCCGGAAATAAGCGGGCCGGAGATACCTACAATCCAAACTACGACAGCGTTTTTGTTTTTGATAATGATTTTGCCGCGTTGCAGCCTGACGTGCCGTCCGGACGGAATAATGTTGACGATCTGCTAATAGCGACAAGCGAACGCGGCATTTGCCGGGTCGTTTGTTTCTCTCCAGACCACAGCCTGACGCTTGCTCGAATGACGGTCGACAAGATCAAGGATGTCGTTGACGAATGGGCAGACCAATATTTAGACCTTGGCAATACCGAATTTATTAATCACGTTCAAATTTTCGAAAATCGCGGCGAGATGATGGGGGCGAGCAATCCGCATCCGCACTGCCAGTTGTGGGCAAGTGAAACAATACCGAACGAGCCGGCAAAAGAACTGCGGTCTCAAGAAGATCATCACTCGAACAAAGGCAGTTGTTTGTTATGCGATTACGTCAGTCTAGAGCTAAAGCTGGGAGATCGTATCGTCTGCATGAACGACAAATTCGCGGCAATCGTACCGTTTTGGGCGGTATATCCATTTGAGGTAATGATATTGCCGACAAGCCATCGATCCTCGATCGACGAGTTTGATGACAACGAGCGAAAAGCGTTTGCCGAAATACTCAATCGGGTGACGACCCGTTACGACAATCTGTTTCTAACGCCATTTCCATATTCGATGGGATTACACCAGAAGCCGACGGACGGCGGCGAGTATGAATATGCGCATTTTCACGCGCATTTTTATCCGCCGCTGCTTCGTTCCGCAACCGTTCGAAAGTTCCTTGTCGGGTTTGAGATCCTCGGCAGCCCGCAGCGTGATATAACGCCGGAAATGGCGGCAAATCGGCTTGCCAAGTTGAGCGAGACGCATTACTTGGACCTTCAGGATTAAGAACCGACCGTGATCGACATTGCGAACTTACAAAACGTCTTCAGCTTGAAATACGGCTCTACGCCGCGAACCTTCCGCGCTCCCGGACGCGTGAACCTTATCGGCGAGCATACCGACTACAACGGCGGATTTGTTTTGCCGTGCGCGATAGATTTCGCGACCTATGTCGCGGCCGCGACGAGGAACGACCGCATAGTGCGGGTTGCGTCGCTGAATTTCGATTTCGAGCTTCAATTTGACCTGGACGAACCCACTCAGAATGTCGATAAGACCTGGGCCAGATACGTACAGGGTGTTGGACTTATACTTGAGCGGACAGGTTACCGACTGGCTGGGGCTGACATTCTGCTCGACAGTGATGTGCCCGTCGGAGCAGGACTTAGTTCGTCTGCGGCGCTCGAAATCTCGACGGCATTTGCTCTGGCATCTTTATCAAATCATGATATTGACGGAATGACGCTCGCAAGGATCGGGCAGACCGCGGAACATGAGTTTGGCGGTGTTCGCAGCGGGATCATGGACCAATTTGCGTCGGTGTTCGGGCAGGCCGATCACGCGCTTTTTCTTGATTGCCGTTCTATGGAATGGTCGCCGATAGCGATCGAAGGCGCACGTTTTGTCATTTGTAACACCAAGACCAAGCATGAGTTGGCCGACGGCGAATACAATCGACGGCGGACTGAATGCGAAGCCGCGGCGGCCTTTTTTGGAAAGCCAATCCTTCGGGATGTGACCGTAGAAGAACTGGAACGTCGATCCTCCGAAATTCCGGTTACATTGGGGAAACGGGCTCGA
>JBBRSH010000261.1:0-1678 GCA_038245555.1 Pyrinomonadales bacterium
AGTGCCGATGAAATTACCAAAACTTGTTTTTAGCCGTCACGCCTTCCCAGTCGTCCGTCCGAAAGGGCGATGCTGGAAAGCCTTGCGAATTAAATAGATTGGCATCGACCGGTGCGTCGGACCAAGCGTATCTGACGGCGACCGGGTTCTTTACTTTCGGGCTGTTGATGATGACTTTGTCACCATCGATCTCAGCTTTCGCGTACTCAAAAACCCTGTCCGCTCCCGCGATCTCAAAGCCTCTCACGTAACCGAATTTATCATTCGTAAGCAGGCCTTTATATGCGAATTTGAATGTCACGATCGCCCGGCCTTTCTCAAACTTCACAGAGTCACACATCGGTGAACTATACGGAATGTCCATTCCGTATGTCTGTTTAAGAGCGTTTGCGGCAAGGCGTTTCCCTACGTCCTGTTTGTTGGTCGGGTGAATGTCGTTGGCATTTCCGATGTCGGTGATCACCGCCATTCCGGTTCTGGGAACACTCAAAGCCATGGTCTGAGCTTCGCGAAGTTCCGCCCAGCCACTGCCTTGATTACTGCTTTGATTCGAACCGTAGCTCGATAACTGCGCAAAATAGAAATAAAAGTCATCTCCCCATTTTTTACGCCAATCCGCGATCAACAGGGGAAAGGTCGTACGATATTGATACGACCGTCCGGCATTTGTTTCGCCCTGATACCACAGCACGCCGCGTATCGGGAATGGAACGATCGGGGCGATCATTCCGTTGTAGATCGTCGTGCCGATGTTGTTGCTCGAATGTCCATATTCGTGTGACTCGGCAAAGGCTGGCATCAGTTTCCAGTTATCCTTGCCAAGTGCGATCTTTTCGCTTTTATCCGCAACAAAAAGGTCGTCAGCCGAGCCTGACAGACCGACGCCAAACCATTCGGGATCGATCGTCCTATTCATTTTAATGACGATACGGTTATCGCCCTGTTTCCACGTATTTTTCGGAACGACTATCTCGCGTTTGCCTTTCAATATACCTGTGAAGATCTGTTTGCCGTTTATATAGATCTCGTTATAGCTAAAACTCTCCGCGAGCCCAAGAGTTGTTTCTTGAGCGGCAAAGCTCGCCGGCAGATCTATATTTCTTGCCATGTAACCGTTTCCGCGAAACGCCCAGATGCCTTTCCAATCCCACTGGCCGATCGGTGAGTTGGCGATCCATTTCGAAACGTCAAAATTGGGCTCGAAATATTTCTTTTCGTCTGCGGGAGTTGGGGTAGAATTTTCGTCGCCGAGCGTCGCTTTTTTTACACGCTTTTCCAGCATGGCGTCGGCTTCCTGCCAGTTTTTTGGCAGGTTTTCGCCGTAGGATCTCAGTTCGTCCGACGAGAGCATTCCTTCCTTGCTGATCCATCCCTCGATCTGCGAACCGCCCCAGGATGAATGAACCAGGCCAACCGGGACCTTGAGTTTTTGATAGATCTCTCGGGCAAAAAAGAAACCTATGGCGGAAAAATCCCCGACGGTCTCCGCCGAGCTCACCTTCCATTCACCCGATCTCAGATCCGTTTGCGGCTCGATCTCGACGTTGTGCTCGATCAAGAGGATCGTGTGGCCGCCTTCGACGAGGCGGAGCATGCGCGTGCAGAACTCGTCGACCATCGCTGGGCTGAGGCCAGAGGTCGGTTCATCGAGAAGCAGCAGCCGGCTTTCATTCGCGAG
>JBBRSH010000262.1:0-1674 GCA_038245555.1 Pyrinomonadales bacterium
CGCCGTTGGTTGCAGGCCCCAAGGCTGAGGCGGTCTTAAGGAAAGCAATTGAGATGGACCCAACGCAGTCCGAATTGCAGGCCTCGATGGCCGTCTATAAGATCTACTTCGAATTTGACTGGAAAGGCGGCGAAGAGGGACTTTTGCGGGCGATTGAACTGAACCCTAAGCTGATTACAGCACGCTATTGGTACGCCCAGGTTCTGACCGCACTCGGCCGTTTTGACGAGGCTATTGGACAGTGCCGAATTGCTCTCGAACTCGACCCGCTGAACCTTATTGCCAGCGGCAATGTGGCCCGCGGCCTTTACGTCGCGCATCGTTTTGACGAGGCGATCGAGCTTTGTCAACGAACCCTCGAGATAGACGCAAACTTTTACGTCACACATGCGATGCTGGGGCTCATTTATCAAGCGGCTGGCAAAAAGGACGACGCCATTCATCACCTCAGGATAGCGGCAGCGACAAGTGACATTCCGTTCATCACGTCCTTACTCGGTTTTGTCCTGGCGAAATCCGGTCGGGCAGTCGAGGCCAGACAAATACTGGCCGAGTATGTTGAGCAATCGAACCATAAGTACATATCGCCGATCGCTTTTTCCTTGATCCACATCGGGATGGATGAGATCGAAACCGCTATGGATTGGCTCGATAAGGCTTGGGAAGAACGGTCGATCCAACTCATGTGGCTTAAGACAGAACTAATATTTGATTCGGTGCGTTCGGAACCGCGATTACAAAGGGTGCTGACACTAATGGGTATGCCGGAATAGAAACTTATGAAACGATGCCCTGAATGTGGCCGCGAGTACGACAATACGATGATGTTCTGTCTCGACGACGGAGCCGAGCTGCTCTACGGCCCGGCTTTGTCAGAACCGGGAGCGGTAGCGACTGGGTTCCCATTGGACGAACCGGCGACGGCTATATTGCACTCGACCGATGCTCCGGGCGAAGCTCCGACACGTGCGCAGATCAAAACAACTGACCAGACCGCTATTCTTCAAACGGGAGCAGAGGCAGAGCCTCGGGAGTCTTGGGGTGGGCTTTCGGAAAAGCAGAGCTTTTCCGCAAATAGGGCGGCGAAGCCGCTCATAGTTGCCGTGGTTGCTGTTGTTATTTTGGTTGGCGGGTTCTTTGGCTACCGATATTTCTCAGCGTCTAGTTCCAAACAGATCAGTTCCATCGCCGTAATGCCGTTTGAGAATAGGAATTCGGATGCCGATACGGATTATTTGTCTGATGGTATGGCGGAATCGGTGATCTTTCGGCTGACGCAGATCCCTGATCTGAAGGTCAGCCCGACGAGTTCGGTGATGCGTTACAAGGGGAAGGAGACTGATATTGCTAAGATCGCCTCCGAACTTGGCGTAGATGCGGTGATGACCGGACGCCTTACCAAGCGGGGCGATAATCTGAACATCACGGTCGAACTCGTGGATGCCCGCACCAACAAGTCGCTGTGGGGCGAGCAGTATGAACGGAAACTGTCGGAATTATTGACCACCCAACGCGAGATCGTCACCGAGATCGTGAGCAAACTGCAACTAAAACTATCGGGCGAAAGCGAGCAAAAGCTGGCGAAGAAATACACCGACAACCCCGAAGCGTATCAGCTTTACCTGAAAGGTCGTTTTCACTTTGCCAAGCGAACAAACGACGACATACTCAAAG
>JBBRSH010000263.1:0-1664 GCA_038245555.1 Pyrinomonadales bacterium
AATACACTGCATCTTTTTCTTCAGATCGTTGGCAAGATCAGACTGAAAACGCATCCGCGTATTAATCACTGGTGGCATGTGCCGCTATACGTTACGCCAAGAGGCATTTCCACGCGGACCATTCCGTATGCGGGCGGCAGTTTTGAGATCGAATTCGATTTCAAAGAACACGAGCTGAAAATGCGGACAAGCGACGGCCGTGTCGAGGATTTCGCGCTTTATGACGGTCTGACGGTCGCCGATTTTTACGCCAGCGTCTTCGCAAATCTCGCTAAGCTTGGCATCGAGCCGGACATCAAAGCCGAGCCATACGAAGCCCCGTCAACCACGCCTTTTGCCGAGGACCACGAAAACCATTCTTACGACAAGGAATACGTCGAGCGTTTTCACAAAATCCTTGTCGCGGTCGATCACATCTTCGAAGAGTTCCGAGGCCGCTTTACCGGCAAATCAACCCCGGTCCATCTCTTCTGGCACAGCTTCGACCTCGCCCTAACACGATTCTCAGGCAAAGCGGCACATCCGATTGACGGTGCCAACATGGTCACCCGCGAAGCCTATTCGCACGAGGTCATCAGCTTCGGCTTCTGGTTCGGCGACGACAAACCGAATAGCGTGGCGGCTCCCGCATTCTACTCCTACACCGCCCCTAAACCGGACGGCCTTGAAAACGAGCCGCTAAAGCCGGACTCAGCATTCTGGACACCGGACGGCGGCATGGCATTGCTGATGTACGACGACGCTCGCGTGATGGAGAGCCCTCGAGAAGTGGTTCTCGAATTTCTTCAAAGCGCGTATCTCGCCGGAGCTAATCGGTCGGACTGGGATACTGATAGCTTCAGTTTACGGCCGCTTGTTAAGGGATCTCACCTTTAGATATGTTTGGAGACGGACCATCATTGACCTTAATATGGTCGATATTTATGGGCCTTGGCGTTGTAGGATTCCTTCTGGCTCTCTTGAGGTGGTGGGCGTCAATCCCAATAATTGTATTGCTGGGCCTTTATTCACTCGTGTTGCTTGGTGATTTGTACGCTCCGGATTTGTATCCGAAATACATAAGCGAAAAACCGGGTTTTATTACGTCTGCCGTTATCGCAATGGTGGCGGGTATAACAATTCCGTTTCTTGGTTCCCTATTCAGTTCAGGACGTCGGTTCAATTCAAAAATTGAATTATAGATCTCGGCGGGGGCCGTCAAAGAAACCGACAAGTGCGGAAATCGTGAACAAACATGTCATGTATTTCGCGGATCGATTACGTTAATTTCATCAAATCGGCGAAAATCCTTACTGTTAAAGGTTAGAATACGACTGATTCGATGTTCCATCATTGCCGCGACCAAATAAGTGTCATGACTTTGTTTTCCTTTCACCTGATACTTTGCCATCAATTTCTCCCATTGTAGGTACGTTTCGGCTGTCGTAGGAATAAACTCAAAATATCGCTTAAATTTTTCAAGTTCGATCAACGATGCGTGGAAATCGAGACCCAAGCCATTTACATCAATAGGTCTGGTAGCAACTGTCCAATATTCAATCAGGTTCTGTGCGGCGATGCACGGCACATCTCCTTGTTTAAGTAATCGCGAAAGAGTTTGCCGCAGTGAAGTAAAGTGCGGACTTTGGCGTTGGGAAAGTGCAGTCAGGATGTTGGTATCGACC
>JBBRSH010000264.1:0-1558 GCA_038245555.1 Pyrinomonadales bacterium
ATGGTCTGACGCCGGGCCGTAGATTGCCGGTGATCGTGGAGACGAGATGAAAGAGCGTCGGGTGTTCCTCTAGATCACAGAGCTTTTCGACTCGAACCGTGCCGAATTCGCAGACGCGGCCGAGATCGTTGCGAAGGAGGTCGACGATCATTGTATTTTCGGCGCGGTCTTTTGTACTGTCGAGCACTTGTTGTCTTAGAACGGCGTCTTCGATATTGGATCGGCCCCTTTCTCCGGTCCCTTTGATCGGTGAAGTCGTGATCGTCCCTTTATGATAATCAACGGAAAAGAATCGCTCGGGCGATGCTGAGACAACCACGGAATCCCGTCGTGTTATATACGCCGAGAACGGTGCCGGATGGTCGCGCCGCAGCCTGGCGAAGATCGTTACGGGCGATGAGGTTGCCGGCAGGGTCGCGGTTAGCTGCTGAGTGAGATTTGTTTGGTACGTGTCACCGCGGCGGATGCGTTCTTTGACATTCTCGATAGCGGCAACGTACCCGCGTTTTGTGAAATTTGATGTTGTCGCGGGGTGGATATTTGGAATTTCAAATTTGAGATCTGAGATGTTTTCCTTGATCTTGGCCGCCAGAACGTTATATTTCGCAGCATTTCCGACAAGTTTGGTCGTTCCATTATCGTAGTCGTGGACGATCAAAGTGTCGAAACGGGTGAGGAATATGTCAAGTTCCTGCGGCGTCGGTACCGTCTCAGAGACCGTCCTGTCGACGTGCCCGGAATTCAGCATTTTCCTGCCGAGGTCGTAGGAGAGAGTGAAGATAGACGCGAATTCTCCGGCGAGTTTCTGGTCAAGAATGCTCAAGGTCGCGTCGGCGTTCGTGTTTGTGATCTCGAGAGTTTCGATCGGTTCAATGCCGGCGATCAGAAGATGCGAGCCGAGGTGGCCGACACCGCAGCTGTCGAGGATGCAGACGGGTTCGCTTTTGGCGAGGCTCAGTAGAGCCGAAATCAGTTCGTCCGCGGTTATGTCGATCTCGTGCATCGAGGCGATTTTATCACGGGAGGCGGGTTTCACTTGAAAGGCGGTTTAGCGTAAGATGTTGCCAGTCAATTCTGGCGAAAAATATGAACTCGGAAATCAGTGATAGACAGACCTTGATACGCGGGCTCGGGCTGATAGCGGCCGTATCGATCATAATCGGCAACGTTATCGGCACGGGCGTTTTTTTGAAAGCCCGCGTTATGACCTGTAATGTCGGCAGCCCGTCGTGGGTCAGTATGGCGTGGATCGCAGCCGGGTTGCTTTCGCTAGCCGGGGCATTGACTTACGCGGAGCTGACGGCGATGAAGCCGGAAGCGGGCGGCGAGTATATTTTTCTGCGGGATACGTATGGAAAGCTCTCGAGCTTTCTCTACGGTTGGATGCAAATATTTATCGCCCGGCCCGGTTCTCAGGCGGCAGCCGGGATGGCGTTTGCGATCGGGTTGAATGACTTCCTCGATAAGAAACTCGAGCAGACGATAATGAGTTTCCATGTCGGCAGTATGCCGTTTGAGATCACGACGCTGCAGTTGGTCGCGGTGATGGTGATCGTCA
>JBBRSH010000265.1:0-1544 GCA_038245555.1 Pyrinomonadales bacterium
ATCGCAGGCAAAATGTCGTCCGTTGGAGGGTAACAGCATTCGGTTAAGCGTTCAGGTACACATACGGTTGACGCATTCGCTCCCATTCATTGACCTGACGGGCGCGCCGATTTTCATGAGCGTTAGCAAGCGATACGATCAGATCGTCAAAACGCGGTTCGTCCTTTGGTTGAGAACTGATGGAGCGAGAGGTGTAGTTGATAGCAACGGCGGTTTGCCGGTTGAATTTGTTAGGATTTAGGTTGGTTCTGTTGTTGGTCAGATCGGCCATCTTCGTGCCTCCTTATTTCCGGGGCAGACGGCCTAACCGAAAACTCACGTGATCAAGCTTCGACCGGCTGCAAAACTAAATTTTTGATCATTGAGAATTCCGATATTCAAAAACTCCTAAAATATAGAATACCGAAATCATATCACCAACAAATCGCAATTTAAAGAAAAAAAGTGAACATTCCGCACCGGTTTATTTTAGAATCGGGTCGTGACCCTCTTACCGAACAGCCTCGCCCTTAGATAGCCGCTCGTCAAATTGTTTCTGGCGACGCGGCGGAAAACTAATATATCCAACAATTAGACGCCGTAAAGTGGATAGACACGGGTTTATTCGCTAAAATTACTATTTTGCGGCAAAAGCACATCGGGGATCACGAACATGGACGAGAAATATTTTGCGAAAAAGATAGAGCAGAAATGGCAGCAGAAATGGGCCGAAAGCGGCGCTTTTCATGCCGAGATCGACGAAGAAAGGCCGAAATTTTATCAGCTTGAGATGCTGCCGTATCCGTCGGGGAACCTGCATATGGGGCACGTACGTAATTATTCGGCGGGCGACTGTCTGGCGTGGTATAAGCGGCTCCGCGGATTTAACGTCCTGCACCCGATCGGATGGGATTCATTTGGCCAGCCGGCTGAGGACGCCGCGGTCAAACGCGGCGTAAACCCGCGCGACTGGACCGAAGACAATATCAAAGTCATGCGCGGCCAGCTTGAGCGGCTCGGGCTGAGTTATGACTGGCGACGGCAGATGTATGCTCATAAGCCGGAATATTACAAATTCGATCAGTGGTTCTTTCTCAAAATGTACGAAATGGGCCTCGCGTACAAACGTTTGACGCAGGTCAACTGGTGCGAACACGATGAGGCGACCTTGTCTAACGAACAGGCAAGCGGCGGACTCTGCTGGCGTTGCGGCAACCCGGTCACCAAGAAAGATCTCGAACAATGGTTCCTGAAAACGACAGCATACACGGATCAACTGCTCGACGATATGGCCGAGATCGAATCGGGATGGCCTGCGAGTGTACTAAAACGTCAGAGCGACTGGATGGGCCGTTCGGAAGGGGCATACGTTGATTTTAAGCTGCGCGTGGCGACCGGAAAATTGAGCCACGGGGCACTCGGCAAGCCTGAAGGTATCCCTGTATTCACGACCAGAATCGACACGATCTACGGTGCAAACGCGATCGTAGTTGCAGCTGAGCATCCTGTTGTGACGGCAAATCGAGACGTTTTCTCACCCGATGTTCTGGCAAAGATCGACGCCA
>JBBRSH010000266.1:0-1542 GCA_038245555.1 Pyrinomonadales bacterium
AGACCCGTCCGACGCCGTCGCCATCCTTAAGATCCAAAACGCTTCACTTGAGCCGAACAGAATGCTTGAGGTTTCCCGCGTCTGCAATCAAGCCCTGTTTGCCCGCTCCGCGATCCAACCCGAAAAGGAACTAGCCCCGACGCTCTGGCGCATTGTCGAACACATCCCCCCGGCTCTGCTCGGTGTGATGGATCAGATCAACAAAAAGCTGCTGCCCGGCGGCGAGATCGACGATTCGGCATCACCCGAACTTCGCTCCATCCGGCACGAGATCAGCATGCAGAAAGCGCGATTGACTAGATCGCTTGAGACCGCAATGCGTGCGGCAGGAACCGCGATCCAGGATGCGATCGTCACCGTCAGGAACGACCGCTTTGTGATACCGGTCAAAACCGATTTTCGCGGCAAGGTCTCGGGCGTAGCCCATGGTTTTTCATCAAGCGGTTCCACCGTCTTTGTCGAACCGCTCGCCGCGATCGAAGCCAACAACGACCTCCAGAATCTCAAAGGCAAAGAAGAACGCGAGGTCGCCCGGATCCTGTTCGCCCTGACCGAAGCCCTTCGCGAACATCTCCCTGCAGTCGAAATTGCCGTCGAAGCCGTCGCCGAACTCGATTTCATCAAAACCAAGGTGGTGTTCGCCCAAAAATTCAACGCCGTCGTCCCCGAAATACCCGACGACAACACCCTCGACCTCGTCGACGCCCGGCATCCCTTGTTAGAGGAAAATCTTCGTCAAAACCTCCCTCCTTACAAAGGAGGGGTGGCAGCCGTTGCGGCTGACGGGGTGGTTCTTTCCTCAGGCATCGTCCCAAGTTCATTTGCGTTGACCACCAAAAACTCAGTAATGATCATCTCCGGAGCTAACGCGGGCGGCAAAACGGTCGTTCTAAAAACCGCCGGCCTACTGAGCCTAATGGCGATCTCCGGCCTCCCGGTCCCGGCGACGGAAGCTAAAATTCCCTTTTATCGCTCAGTCCTGGCAGACATCGGCGATCACCAATCTCTAAGTGCGAATCTCTCGACATTTTCCTCACACATGTCGAATATCGCCGGCATGATCCGCCAATGCCTGCCGCCGTCGCTCGTTCTGCTTGACGAAGCGGGCACCGGAACTGACCCCGAGGAAGGCTCGGCACTCGGCGTTGCGATCGTCGATCATTTCCGCCAAAAGGGTGCCCAGGTCATTGCTTCGACCCATTACCGCGGCCTCAAAATGTATGCCGCCAATGACGAAAGCGTCGTCAACGCCTCGGTCGAATTTGACCTGCGAACGCTACAACCGACATACAAACTGCTCCTCGGCCTGGCCGGTGCGTCATCAGGCATCGAGATCGCCCACCGTTTCGGCATCGCTGACGAGGTAATCAATGTCGCCCGCGAGCACCTGGACATTTCGGCACAGGAAGCCGAGAACTATCTCAAAAAGCTCCAGACCGAAACCCGTATCGCCACTGACCTCCGCATCGCCCTCGAAGACGAACGCGAAGCCGTCGCCATGAAATTTGCCGGACTAGAAAACGAAGCCGTCAAAAAAGAAAA